>CAZSMJ010000122.1:0-6027 GCA_964608055.1 uncultured Acidimicrobiaceae bacterium
TGCTATTCCGCTGGCGCTGACACAGAAGTGGCCTGCGCTCACCAGCTTGGAAGGAGCGCCCGCCTTCAACGTCGGGCGTGCCTACTCCGCGTTCGCGGCAGACATCGAGAACGGGACTCATACCGTGCCGGACTTCGCCGACGCCGTCCGACGCCACGAGGTGATCGCCGCCATCGAGAGGTCCGCGGCATCAGGGGAACGTGTGAAGGCGTAGCCCGTTGCCAGCGGTTTCAGTGGATCCGGCTGCTGCTGGGGGAGGACGTAGGCTCGGCGAAGGCTCGCCTGCGAAGGAAGATTGAGCCCTGCGGAGATGTCGCCGAAAGGAGTCGCATGCCCATCGAAGTGGAGAAATGGCTAGAGAGTTATAGGCGAGCGTGGGAGAACAAGGATTCGGTCGGCGCCGCCGCCTTGTTCAGCGAGGATGCGACGTACCGATCCAACATCTTCGAGGATCCCCATCAGGGTCGAGAAGGAATTTTCTCCTATTGGGCCGGGGTGACCAGCACGCAGGAGGGAGCCTCGGTAGCAATGGGTCGACCGTTTGTCGACGGCAATCGGGTGGCGGCGGAGTTTTGGACCGTCATGAGAAGCGACGGCGAGGAGATCACGCTCCCGGGCTGTCTGCTGCTGGAGTTCGACGAGGACGGACGCTGTCGGAGTCTCCGTGAGTATTGGCAGGTAGGGGCCGGAAGACTCGAACCACCCCCCGACTGGGGAATCTGAGACCTTCTTTCCAATTAGAGCTGGAGCCATACGCGACTCGACGGCGGGAGTTCCGCCGTCGAGTCCAGAGACGAATCGGAGCGGTGCTAGTCCACCGCTTCCTCGGCGTTCACGATCCCCGCTCCATAGAACCCGTTGAAGTCCTCGTCACCTTCACAGAATGCGGTGAACTCCACCGGGCGCCCCACGTCCTCGTAAGAGAACGGGTTGATCGCGGGGCAGGCGGTCTCGGTCGCTGACCGGGTCAGGATCCGCTCCACCCGATCGGGGTCCATCCCAAACCCTCTGCGACCCGAGCGGCCTTCTTCGCTGATGATCAGAGCCACCACCCCGGTCACATGCGGCGATGCCATCGAAGTCCCCTGCAGGTATTGGTAGTAGGCGCAAGTGTCGCCTTTGCAATCCTTGACCACGAAGTCGTTGGTCGGATCGCCGTTTGCGTCGATGTCTCCCAGTTCGATCGCCACGTTCACGGGATATGGGGCGAGCACCAGATTGCTCACGGTCCGGTGGGTTGGTGTCCCGAGCCCGTCCCGGAAATAGCCGCCGGGCGCACTGACGGTGATCTGCTCCACGCCGTAGTTGGAGTAGTCGGCCTTGGTCGTGCTCGGCCCCAAAGCCGAGACGCCGATCACATGCGG
Source organism: uncultured Acidimicrobiaceae bacterium (assembly GCA_964608055.1). Taxonomy (GTDB): domain Bacteria; phylum Actinomycetota; class Acidimicrobiia; order Spongiisociales; family ZC4RG35; genus JALYNX01. The sequence goes on from CAZSMJ010000122.1 coordinate 1,365, forward strand.
GCCCTCCACCGGAAGGTCGATGCAGTCGTTGTCCACCGTCCGCGGGTACTCGGCACCAATTGGGAAGTCGGGGCTGGTGGCGTCGACCTTCGACGCCGCCCCCAGGTCGATGTTGCTGTTCCCCAACGACCCGACCAGGGTCACTCCACGGTCATGGGCATACTCCATGGCCCGGAAGTGGGCCTGGATGATGGTCTGTTGCTCGATGAGCTCCTCGGGCGTCAGCGCCGGGTTGGCATCGTCGGCAGAGGCACAGTTAAAGAGCCAGGGGTCGGTGTAGAAGCTCATGTTCACGACGTCGATCCCGTTGTCACCGGCGTAGGTCAGGGCGTCGACCACCGCAGGAAGGAAGAAGAACCCCGAGTCCTGGCCAGCCCTCAGGTTGACCAGAGTCACCTTCGGTGCCACTCCCGCGGTGCCGAGGCGGTTGATGGGTGCGGCCACCGTTCCGGCGACATGGGTGCCGTGCCCGTTCTCGTCCACGTTGGAGGCGTCCTCACATGAGGCGTCAGCCTCGAGCGCGCAGTCTCCGTCTATGACGGGTATGTCGGTTGTGAAGTTGCGACTCAGCCTGGAACTGAAGTTCCTGGCGATATCGGGGTGGGTCCCGTCGATCCCGGTGTCGATGATCCCGACCAGGACTTGCTTGCGCCCCTGCTGCTCGTCGTAGCTGCCATCAGCGGTTGCGTCGATCATCGCCATGTCCCATTGCAGCGACGCCAGCGGCTCCTCACCACGGCGTGACTGCCGGTGTGAAGACCCTTCCCGCTGCGCGTCACGCTCTGATTGGAGACGCTCGTCATCGGATTTGCGTTCGTCCGGTCGGGTGGTCCCGATCGCATCGTTGGTCGCAGCTCCGAACACTGCCTCTTCGGCGGAGACCGCGGACACGAAATTCTCCGGATTGGCGACAGTCACAGTCGCCAGGCCCACTGCCTCATTGACTGCGATGACTTCGCCGCCCGCCGCCTGCACGGCGGCCACACCTTCAGCGGTAGTCGCCCCTTCCTCGAAAAGGACAACGAAGCTCTCGGCCTCGGTCTCCGCCGCATCGGTTAGGGCCGACCCCGGCACAGACAATGCCAGGGCAACGGTGAGGGCTACGAGGATTACGAATGAGCGTCGCATGGGACTCCCTTTGTCGCGACCAGAAGCCGTGGCCTACCCATTCGGGGTCAGAGACAAACTTTCAGTCTCCCCAGCCGTTCGCCGGACCGGAATGCCGGTACGTGCCGGGCTCCACCTTCGCTTCGCTTTGGTCAGACGGCCACTCAGCCTTTGGCCGGCCATCCGGGGCGGATTCCTACACTCGCCCCAATGGAACCGGAGACGAGATATGCCCGCCTCGGTGAGGATCGCATTGCCTATCAGGTGGTGGGGGAGGGCCCGGTCGACCTGGTGATCAGCCGGGGGACCTTCTCGACTCTCGACGCAATTTGGGCGATGCCCGAGACCTCCGCCCCCTACGCCAGGCTGGCTGGCGTCTGCCGCTTGATCATGTTCGACCGGTTGGGCACCGGATGGTCGGACGCGGTGCCACTCGAAGCGCTGCCACCTCTGGAGAGCCGCTGGGCAGAGATCCAAGCCGTCATGGACGCCGCCGGGAGCCAGCGGGCCGTCGTCATGGGAGTCCAGGACGGTGGCCCTCCAGCCATGTACGGGGCGGCAACCTCGCCGGACCGGGTGGCCGGTCTGATCCTGTTGCACTCCCCGGCCCGACACCGCCAAGACGTTGATTACCCGATCGGGTTCGACGAAGCGACCGTCATTGGGTGGAGAAAGATGATGTCGGAGTGGGACATCGACAGCATGCTCGCCATGTCCTTTCCCAGCCGGGGCACCGACGAGCGTTTCGTGCAATGGGGACGGCGATACATGAGGTCGATGGCCACACCCACCGCCATGTTTGCCTACGCCGAGGAGATGGGGGAGACCGACATCCGTGATCTGCTCCCCTCGATCCGGGTTCCGACCCTCGTCATCCATCGCCGCGATTACCGCTGGGTCCGGCCGGAACTAGATCGGTATGTGGCCGAGCACATTTCCGACGCCCGCTACGTCGAGGTGCCGGGAGCCGATGCCGACCTCTTCTTCGACGAGACCGGTCCCATGATCGACGCCATTACCGGGTTTCTGGCAGAGATCGAACCCTTGACCAGCCACCGCCTCACCGCGGAACGGATGATGGCCACGATCCTGTTCACCGACATCGTCGCCTCCACCGAGCGCGCCCAGGCCAGTGGCGATGCGAAGTGGATCCTCCAACTCCAACTCCACGATGACCTGTCCCGCGACCTGGTCGCACGACACGGCGGGCGTCTTGTCAAGAACACCGGGGACGGTGTGCTCGCCCTGTTCGACGGTCCCGGCCGGGGATTGTTGGCGGCCGGCGACATGTGCTCCTCCCTCGATCGGGCCGGAATGCCGGTACGTGCCGGGCTCCACGCCGGAGAAATCGAGATGAGAGGCCAAGACGTTGCCGGGGTAGGGGTTCACATCGCGGCGCGGGTGATGGCCGAGGCCGCCCCAACCGAGGTGATGGTCTCCCGAACGGTTCGCGATCTCGTCGTGGGCTCCGATTTCAGATTCGAGGATCGGGGTCTACATCACCTCAAGGGTGTCGAAGGCGAGTGGCAGCTGTTCGCCTTGGCCCTCTCCTGAGCGGTCGACGGGTCCATACAAATGAACAGATTGCGGCGACCTCATCGGTCAGTTTGTGGGAATCCAGACCCGCATCGTCGACGGTCCCCGGTTCGCCCAGTTGTGATACGGCATGAGCGGGATGGCGATCTCGTCGCCCTGCGCTGGGAGATCAACAGAATTGTCGTAGGGCCAGGCTTGGTCCGCGACGTCGACCAGTCGCCCAGCTGCGGCGACGGTGACATCGCCATCTACCAGGTCGCTTCCGGCGTCGACCATGATCTGGTCGACACTTGACCTACCCGGCAGGTCGACCGACTCGGCGCAGAGAACCAAGGGTCCGCGTTCCACGGCGACAGTGCCCCGAATCGAATCGATCCGGGGATCCGGGAAGGTCCATCTCGGGGTCAGCGGGAGCCCGAGCTCGATCCGATCACCGATGCTGAGGGATCTCTCGACGACTGTCGTCCCAGGTTGCACCGAGCGTCGTGTTCCGCTCTCTTCGAGCCAGGCCTCGTTGGCCCAGGACGGCACCCGCAGCGTCAATGCCCACGGAGAGCCGTCGGACTCCGTGATCGCGATCGAGACGATGCCTTGCCTCGGATACTCGGTCTTGACCTCGATCCCGACCCTGCGTCCGTCCTCCAAGGTGGTCGAAATCCGACTATCCGCGTATTGGTGGAGTTGAAGACCATCTCCGTCGGCGGTCGCCATATAGGCGCCGAGCGAGGCAAAGGTGCGGGCAATGTTGGTCGGACAGCAGGAGACCCTGAACCACGGTTCTCGAAGACTCGACGAAGCGCGGTTGCTCACGAAATCGGGGGCTGGCACCACGCCAGGCACGCGCTGATGGAGAGGGTTGGCGTAGAAAAAGGATCGACCATCCGGCGCAGGCGACGTCGCCACCACGTTGAAGAGCGTTCGCTCGATCAGATTGGCGAATCGTGCCTCCCCTGTCGCCAACAGGAGGCGCCACGCCAACATCACCGAAGCAACGCCGGCGCAGGTCTCCGAGTAGGCGCGATCGGGTGGGAGGACGAAGTCGTCCCCGAACGCTTCCCCGTCGTGGTGGGAGCCCATGCCACCGGTGAGGTAGGTGCGTCGGGCAATGGTGCGCTCCCACTGCCCGATGATGGCCTCGAGCAGAGCCTCGTCCCCGGTCTCGACCGCGACATCGACGGCGGATGCGGCCAGGTAGAGCGCTCGCACCGCATGCCCGGAGAAGACCTCCTGCTCTCGGACCGGGACGTCGTCTTGGAAGTAGGACCTGCCCCAGTGGATGTCGGCCAGGGTCTGGTGGCCCCGCCGATTGATGAACAGGGCTGCCTGCTGGAGGTATCGCTCCTCTCCGGTAAGCCGAGCCAACTCCACCAGGCCCAATTCGATCTCGGGATGTCCGCCGACTCGCTCGATCCCGCCCGGGCCGAAGGCCTGGCACACGTGGTCCGCGGCGCGCTTCGCAACATCGACAAACAAGTCCGCCTCCCCGGTACGGGCGCGGGCAACCGCAGCTTGCAACATGTGGCCGTAGCAGTAGAGCTCATGGCCCCACTCCAAATCGCTGTATCGACCAGGCTGGCCGGCCCGTCCGAAAACGGTGTTGAGATAACCGTCATCCTCCTGGACAGGGGCGATGACCTCGGTCAGGGCCCGAAAGCGATCGTCGGCGTCGGTCGATCCGGATCGTCCCGCCTCCCACGCCGCCGCCTCCATCAGCTTGTAGACATCGGAGTCGGTGAACACCACTCCCTTGCGGTCCGCCGGAAGACGGCCTTCGGCAGCCGCCCGGAAATTGCCGACCCAGCCCTCGCGCTCCATCCAGTCGTGGCAATGGGCGATGGTGGCCTCCGAGTTCACTTGCTGCCGATCGGCCCAGAAGCCTCCGGTGATCTCCACCTCGTCGATACCCAAGGGGCGGAGGCGCCCCGCTCCTGGAACCACCGGGCGCCCGTCGATCCGCTTGCTCACAGATGGTCCTGCCAGGTGTGCTCGGGCACGAAACCCAAGAGATGGCGAGCCCGTT
>CAZSMJ010000123.1:0-6006 GCA_964608055.1 uncultured Acidimicrobiaceae bacterium
AGAAGAAGCACCGCATCGAGAACGCCGTCTCGGCGACCCGTGCGGCCGTCGAAGAGGGCATCGTGCCTGGTGGCGGTGTGGCTTTGCTCCGAGCGCAGACTGCAATCGACAAGATTCGTGGCGGCGGGGCAGACGAGAAGACCGGGCGTGCAATCGTGCGCAAGGCCATCGAGGAGCCGCTTCGTCAGATCGCGGTCAACGCAGGCTTCGAAGGCGGAGTCGTCGTTGAGCGGGTACGGACCTCCGAGGGCAACACCGGCTTCAATGCCGCCACCGGCGAGTACGAGGACCTGGTCAAGGCCGGCGTCATCGACCCGGCGAAAGTGACCCGGTCGACCCTGCAGAATGCGGCTTCGATCGCAGCCCTGCTTCTCACCACCGAGGCTTTGGTGGCAGAGGAGAAGGAAGACTCTCCGTCCATGGGCGGTGGCCACGGCCACGACGGCGGCGGAGGAATGGACTTCTAACCGAAGATTCGGTTTCCTAATGCGGGGCGTCACGCATTCGTGACGCCCTGCATTGCGTTCAAGGGAGTCCACCGAATCCAGCAGGGTGAAGCGCCTTGCGGATGAGCGTGACAACGTAGTCGGGCCTCTCCTCCACATCCCACCATGTGAACCGGAGCACTCTCCATCCGGCGAGCTGGGCGAGGTTGTCCCGTTCTCTATCCGTGAGAAAGGCATCGGCCATCGTGTGCCAGCGTCGACTGTCACCTTCAATCACGAGGCGCTCCTCCAGGTACGCGAAATCAACCCGGCCGTTGGTAGCAGCGAGCCAGGTCGGTGAGAATTGGGCGGTTGGCATCGGGAGTCCCGATCTCTCGATGAGGTCGAGAATTCGCTCCTCGAGGACCGACGTGGAGGCGATTGGATCGGCGCCTCGATCGCCGAGCACCATCCGCAATTGCTTGATTCCCGGCTTTCCCCTCCTCGCGAGGTGTTCGAAGAGGACGCCAAGTGATTCGTATGACGTCAGCCCCTCGGCGACAGTCGCATCAACGAGCTTGGCAAGGCGCTTCGCTCCGAGATACTGAGCCATGTCGATCACTGTTCTTGCCGGCGTGGTCACCGCCAGCCCACCGCTGGTACACAACTGCTCAGGAGAGAGATCGGTCCTCTGCCGGACGACGACACCAGGGTATCGGTTGGACCGTCGAACCGGGACTGAGACGATCAGTAACCCTTTCCGAAGGCCGGGCATTCGATGCATCTGGGCTGCAGACTCATGGGACACCACCGCGCCAAGTCGATGACACGCTGCTGACAGAGTTGCCCTCCACAGCGAGTCGGCACCCGGCAACAAATAGGTGCTATGACCTGCCCTCTCCAGCCAACCGTCAACTGTCCGCCTAGCAAGCCATTCTCGGGAAGCACCAAGAGCCTGGGCTTCGGCAGACGTGACACTGCCGCCGTTCTCGATGGCTCGTTGGATTATTCGATTCGAGAGGCTCATCCTGTCGAAGATGGCAAGACGCGACGAGGATGAACAGGGGGTTGGCGTGTGAACCAGGTTCTTTATGCAGGGCGTCACGCATCCGTGACGCCCTGCATTAGGAACGAGATTTCAGCCCAAGGGCAGCGGCGAGCTCGTCCAGTTTGGGGATGATGACCTCGGCGCCTGCCGGTGGCACGGAGAACACCGCCCGATCCACCCCGGCCTCGACGAGGAGGTCGACCGCTTCCAACTTCGCGGCGTAGGCGGTGATCTCGAACGAAGCGGGGTCCCGCCCCGCGTCTTCGAGCGCCTGGCGTACCGCAACCGCCCGGTCCACGACATTCATGCGGGTAGCCAGGGGCATCCACCCGTCACAGAAGTCGACCATGTCTTTGATGGTCCGTGGTCCGGCGTCGGCACCCATGATGATCGGGGGATGCGGTCTCTGAATTGGCTTCGGCCAAGCCCACGAAGGCTCCAGCGAGACGAGCTCCCCCTGGAATGACGACATGTCGTCTGCCCAGAGCGATTTCATCATCAGGATCTTCTCGCGGAGGAGCTCTCGCCTCGTCGCATAGGCCGTGCCGTGTTGTGCCATCTCCTCCTTGTTCCACCCGTAACCGATCCCAAATAGGACTCGGCCCACGGACAAGTGGTCCAGGGTGGCCACCTCTTTCGCGGTCCAGATCGGATCCCGCTGCGCGACCAGGGTGATCCCGGTTCCCAGCTTGAGCTTGTTGGTGGCCGCCGCCGCCGAAGTCAAGGCCCCGAACTGGTCGAGGGAATGCCAATAGTGCTCGGGGAGGGGTGGGGCCCCCTCCCGACCACCCCAAGGAGTCTTGCGCGACACCGGGATGTGAGAATGCTCGGGGAACCACAGCGACTCGAACCCACGGGCCTCGACCTCCTGGGCAAGTCGGTCAGGGCGAATTGCCGTATCGGTGGCGAACATGAAGACTCCGAATTCCATGGACCTGACCGTACCGGCGTCATTGAAGGATCTGATCCAGAATCGCATCTCCTCTGTGGGCCCGATCCCCTTCGAAGCCTTCATGGAGATGGCCCTCTATCACCCCGATCTGGGCTTTTTCGCCACCGATCGGCTCCGATCCGAGAAGGCCGGCGACTTTCTGACCTCTCCTGAGGTGAGTGGCCTATTCGGGGAGACACTCGCAGTGTTTGTCGCCGGGGAACGAGAGCGGATCGGTGAGCCATTCCAACTGATCGAGGTCGGCGCCGGGTCTGGGTCGCTTCTGCGGACCCTGCTCTCGAAGCTCGACGTCGAGGTGGTCGCGGTCGAGGCCTCCCCGGCGGCGCGCGCCTCATTGGCCGATGTCCTTCCCCAGGATGGGATCAGGACCACGCTTCCTGATCGGATCCGTGGGGTGATCCTGGCCAACGAGTTGATCGACAACCTCCCCATGGCCCTGAGCCAGCGGGTGGGGAACGATTGGCGGGAGCGATGGGTCGGGGGGGATGGCAACGAGCTCACGTTGGTCGATGCCGACCCCAGACCGGAGGTATTGGCCTGGCTCCAAGCCCATGCCGGCGATGTCCTCGATGGGGGTTGGGTGGAGGTGCAGCTGGCGGCGGCCGCCTGGTTGACCGACGCACTGTCCCGTTTGCAGGAGGGCTCAGTCGTGCTGATCGATTATGGGGATACCTCCGAGAACCTGCTGCCGAGACGTCAGGACGGGACCTTGCGCACCTATCGCGCTCATCATCTGGGGCCCCACCCCCTCGACGAACCGGGTGAGACCGACATCACGGCTGATGTCAACTTCACGGCGCTGACGACTACGGCCGAGGAGGCTGGCGCCGAGGTCCGCCTGCTTCGTCAGGATGACTTCCTCACCGAGCTCGGTCTCCGGGATCGTCTGTCCGCTCTGAGGCATACCGAGTTGGAGGCGGCGCGAGAACGCGATGAGGTGGCCCGGATCCATGCCAGATCCCTCAAGACCGAAGCGGAGACTCTGCTCCATCCCAGAGGGCTTGGCGATTTCAGGGTGTTGATTGCCACCGTATGACCGGGAACCGTCCTAGAACCGGAGGCGTCCTATCTTTGGAGGTAATCGATGAGAAAGCTGTCAGCACTGTGTGTCCTCGCTCTGTGGCTGACGGCTTGTGGCGCCTCCGGGGAGCCGCTCGAGGAACCTGACGCCACGACGAGCACCAGCGTCGCCGAGGCCGGGACCACAACGACTACGGAAGGATCCACCTTGTTGACAGTGCCACGATCCGAAGCCGACCTCCTGGCTCTGGCCAAAGCGGCCCGGTCTGATCTTGCCGAGAGGCTCGGCGTGCCCGAAGAGGAGATAGCCATAACCGGTGCGGCCGCTGTGATCTGGAACGACGGGTCGATGGGTTGTCCTCAGCCTGATATGTCCTACACCCAGGTCTTGGTCGATGGTGCCCGGGTCACCCTTTCGCACGATGGCAGCGATTACACCTACCACCAAGGTGGCGGTGCCCTGTTCCTGTGCGAAGAGCCGGTCGACGGTTCCTATGTGATCTCTAAGGACGACTCGGGTGAGCTGGAGCTGATCCCACCCCCCGGTTACAACGATTAGCGAGGGGCGCCAACGGCGCCCCTCGCATCATTTCGGATCGAACTGGTTGCTAGGAGTCGACCTCCACCAGGGTGAGACCGAAGGTGGTTGTCCCGTCGGAATGGGACACGGCTCCGAGGAAGCTCCCAGGCGGGGTAGCCCCGGTCCAATCCACCACCACCGTGCCGATAGTGCCCAAAGTGGCTGTTGTCGGTGTCGCTGGATTGATCGACAGGGTCGGAGCCGCCGTGGGCACCTCCCAGAGATGGAAGGTGTAGCCCACGCCGGGATCGGGATCGATCACCTGCCACCCGTGGACATACAAGGTGTATTCGCCATTGATGGGAGCCTCGAGTTCGATCAATTCGTCCGTGCCGCCCGCGACCGACACGGCTACGAGTTCTTCACCCAGGAACAAGAAGAGGTCGATGTCCGTATCCGGCGGACTGACACTGGTCAGGTCGCCTTCTCCCATCGTGATACGCAGGAAGGCCGCGTTCTCGACGGTGAAGGTATGGGCCACCACGTCGCCTTGGGGGACATCCTCGACCGGGTCGAACTCCTGGTCAGGATCATCAGATCCCACGACGCCCGATTGCGGTTCGTCAGCGGCGAGGCCATGAGCGGTTGCCACATAGGGACCGTTGTAGCCAAAGGCCACAGAGAAGCTGGCCGAGCCGGCCTCACCGGTTCCGCTCACCGAACTTGGGAACTCGATGGCCGCAGCCTTGACTGCGATTGGGCTCCGCACGTCGTTCCTCCCCGACTCCCAGGTGAGGGACCCAAACCTCCATTCCCCTATCGGCGCCCCGTCGTTGACGAAGGTGACTTCGAAGGTGGCCGACTCGCCGGGAGCCAGTCGGATCCGATTCGGGATGACGTCGACATCGAACCCACGCGGTTCGTCGACGTCGGCCCGATAGGTAGTCGTCTCGTCCGAAACGTTGGTGACACTCCGGATCACGGTCTTCGAACCCGGCACCTCACTGACTCCGATCGACGGGTAATTGAGGTCTGTGGCCAGAGTCGGGACTCCCGCGCCCGCCAGACTGGCGCATGTCGCGGCCGGATTGGCAAATATGTCCGGACTCGCGTCACACATGAAGCCGAGGTAGTCCAAGAAGCCGGCGTCGTACACCAGACCCGGGTTGAACAGTGAGCCTTCGGAACTCGTCCTGCCACTCGGATCGACATGACCGGCTCCGAAGTCGAAGGGGGTCGCCCTGCCCCTTCCGTCCTCCTTACGGACGTCCTGACGGGCTGTCGTCATCAAGGCAGACCTTGCCATCGCCGCCGACCAGTCAGGGTGGGCCTGCTTGATCAGAGCGAAGAGACCTGCCACATGGGGGCTAGACATCGACGTGCCCGAGATTGCTTGGAACAGCTCACCGGGGGCGCTGAAAGACGGGGTCAGCGAGTTGCCGGCGAGGATCTGCACGCCAGGTGCGGTGACATCGGGCTTGATGATGTCAGGTGAGGCAGGATTGCCCACCGGGCCCCGGGATGAGAACTCGGCCATCTCGTTGCCACGTTGGCGCTCTTTCTCAGCTGGGGTCAATCGGACCCGTGCTGCCGATCCCTTCGCGGCGATGTACGCCTTGAGGGCAAGACCGTCGCTGTTGTTGACCAATACCGAAGGGACGAAGTGGTTGTCGGTGAGCAGCGACTGGACGTCGTCGGCGTTGTACATGACCATGCCCACTCCACCCTGCTCGAAGATGGCAAGGCTCTTGTCGGTCCGGCCCGGGCTGCGGGGGCAGAGCACCACCATGCCGGTGATGTCCGGGTTGAAGTCGACTTCGGGATCGCAAGCCGTGTTGCCATGATCGGCCGAGTCGACAAACGGGAACTTCCCATCTGTCCCCGGGCCGACCGACGCACCCTCGAAGATGCCCGAATCCTTCTTGAAGAAGTGGGACCAACGGCTTCTGCTGCCGTTGTCGATCCTGACTTGGGCCACGAAGGCCCGGTTCTGCTCGCTGGCACCCACCGAGGTGACCCAAGGTGTGCTGGCCGGACTGCC
>CAZSMJ010000124.1:0-5969 GCA_964608055.1 uncultured Acidimicrobiaceae bacterium
CCTCTGCATCAACGACGACCACCATTCCGGCCACGACCACCACGATCAACCCGTTCGCCCGTCCCGAATGGATGGGGACCCGGGTGTTGCCGCTTCGAGCGGACGGGTACGGGGAGGTCCAGCCGACACCACCCGAGTTCGACCCCCGTGCCTTGGAGACTCCTGACGTCGTCTTGCCGCCCAGCGATGAGCATTTTCGCTCGAGCATCGGACCGATCCCGCCCGACGTGCTGGCCCGCTCCAGTTGGGTGCCCGAATGCCCGGTCACCGTCGATGAGCTGGCCTATCTGACTGTCAGCCACTATGGGTTCGACGGTCGCTTCCACACCGGGGAGATCATCGTCAATCAGGACTTTGCCGAAGAGGTGGTGGAGGTGTTTCGCCTCATGCACGAGGCACGGTTCCCCATCGAGCAGATGCGGGTCATCACCAAGGAAGAGATCGACGCTCCTCCGACCGGCGACTGGAACGACACCACCTCGTTCGTCTGTCGTCCCGCGGTGGGGTCGAACTCCTGGTCACAGCATGCCTTCGGGTTGGCGATCGACGTCAACCCGTTCCACAATCCGTATCTAAAGGGCGACCTGGTGCTACCGGAGCTGGCCTCGGCCTACACCGATCGCGGAGACGTGCGTCCCGGGATGATCTTCGAAGGCGATGTGGTCACCGAGGCCTTCTCCGATATGGGCTGGGGTTGGGGTGGAAACTGGAGCACCCTCAAGGACTGGATGCACTTCTCGTTCACCGGTCGGTGACGGCGAGCCACCCCCGTAATTGGGACGCACAGGGCCGTATGTGACCCCTGTACGTCCCAATTAAGCTGAGGTCGGCACGTCGAACATACGTTCGATATGATGCGGCGGGTGAGCGGGTACGCCGAACTGCACTGTCACACCAACTTCTCGTTTCTCGACGGGGCCTCCCACCCCGAGGACCTTGTGGAGCGGGCGATCGAGCTGGGCTACGAGGCGCTGGCGGTCACCGACCACGACGGATTCTACGGAGTCTCCCGGTTCTGGCAGGCCGCCAAAGCGAGAGGTTTGCCCGCCATCTACGGGGTGGAAATCGGTCTGGAAGCGGATCCGAAGGGCGTCAACGACCCGGTGACCCGTGCCCAAGAGTGGGACCAGCTACGACACGCCCGGACCAAGGGTGGCCAGGGCCGGTTGCGGAGGGGCCGCAGTGTCCGGGCCCATGGCTCGAAACCAACCGATCTCCCCGAGACCGATCATCTGGTGCTTCTCGCCGGCTCACCTCAGGGGTATCGGGCACTTTCCAACCTGGTCACCAAGGCCCAGCTTCGGGGGGAGAAGGATCACCCGGTCTATGTCTGGGACGACCTGTCGGAGGCCGCCCGGAGTCCTGATGTCCATGCCCTGACCGGATGCCACTTCGGGGCGGTGCCCAAGGCTGCCTCCCGGGGAGATCTGGGGGCAACCATCAGGGAGAGCTCGAAGCTGAGGGAGTTGTTCGGGGCCCGGCTCCATCTCGAGTTGTGGCATCACGGCATGCCTGAGGACGATCCCCGCAACGACCTGATGTGGGAGGTGGCCCAGAAGCTGGCCCTGCCCGTGGTTGCCAGCAATCAGGTCCATTACCACCAGCGCAAGGACGCCTATCTCTCCGAGGTCCTGGCCGCCATCGGGGGGAGACGCACCCTGGCTCTTGCCGACGGGTTTCGCCCGGCCAGTGATGAGCGCTTCCTCAAGCACCCGGTCGAGATGGCTGTGACGTTCGCCCGCTACCCGGGGGCAGTGGCCCGGGCCGGAGAGCTGGGCCGGCGCCTCGCCTTCGACCTGGGCCTGGTCGCTCCCAACCTCCCCGATTTCCCGATGCCCGGCCATTTCCAGGACGAGATGGACTACTTGCGTCACCTCACCTGGGAAGGGGCGCGGGACGTCTATGCGGGTAGTGACGACGGCATCGAGCCCGGGGCGAGACGCCGGTTGGAGCACGAGCTGGACATCATCGAGAAGCTCGGGTTCCCTGGCTACTTCCTGGTGGTCAAGGACATCATCGACTTCGCTCGCTCCCAGGATATCTACTGCCAGATCCGCGGCTCGGGCGCCGACTCGGCAGTCTGCCGCTGTCTCGGCCTGACCCGGGTCGACCCGATCCGGCTCCATCTCCCCTTCGAGCGGTTTCTCTCCGAGGAGCGGGGGAGACCACCGGACATCGACATCGACTTCGAGGCCGACCGGCGCGAGGAGGTCATCCAGTACTGCTATCGCAAATACGGGCGGGAGCGGGCGGCGATGGTGGCCAATGTCATCACCTATCGGGCAAAATCGGTGCTGCGGGACGTGGCCAAGACTTTTGGCTTCACCCAGGCCCAGGTGGATGGTCTCTCCAAGTACGTGGACACCCGGGACCCGGCCCAACTCCGTCTCGACACCCCGCTCCCCGAGGGGATGACCGCCGAGTTGATTTTTGACATTTGCTGGCGTCTCGACGGCTACCCCCGTCATCTCGGGATCCACTCCGGTGGGATGGTGATCGCCGACCGCCCGCTGTGGCAGGTGGTGCCCCTGGAGTGGGGGCGGATGGAGGGGAGGACCGTTCTGCAGTGGGACAAGGACGACTCGGCGGCGGTGGGGATGGTCAAGTTCGACCTGCTCGGCCTGGGGATGCTCAATGCCCTCCATCTCGCCCACGACCTGATCGAGGACACTCACGGCATCGACATCGACCTCGCCGCCATCCCCCAGGAACCGGCGATCTATCGCTCGGTCACCCGGGCCGACACCGTTGGATTGTTCCAGATCGAGTCCCGGGCCCAAATGGCGACCCTGCCCAAGATGAAGCCGAAGACCTTCTACGACCTGGCGGTCGAGGTGGCCCTGATCCGGCCCGGCCCGATCCAGGGCCAATCGGTTCACCCTTATCTGCGACGACGCAGCGGGGAGGAGCCGGTGCGCTACCCCCACCCCTCCACCGAGCCGATCCTGTCCAAGACGCTGGGGGTTCCCATCTTCCAGGAGCAGTTGATGGAGCTGGCCCGGATCTGTGCCGGGTTCGACGGGGGTCAGGCCGACCGTCTTCGTCAGGCGATGACCCACAAACGATCGGAGAAGGCGATGGGAAAGCTCCAGGTCGATCTCTATGCCGGGATGGCCGCCAACGGGATCGTCGATGCCGCCGCCGATGAGATCTGGGAGAAGCTCCAGGGTTTCGCCGCCTTCGGGTTCCCGGAGAGTCACTCGGTGAGCTTTGCCTACATCGTCTACATGTCGGCCTGGCTCCGCTTCCACTACCCGGCGGAGTACCTGGCCGGGTTGCTCAACGCACAGCCGATGGGGTTCTACAGCCCGAACTCCCTGGTTCAGGACTCGCAACGACATGGGGTGGTTGTCCTGGGGCCGGATGTGAACGTGTCGTGGCACGACTGCACCATCGAGCCGGTCGAGGCCGACCGTGACGACGTGGTGACCTATCTCGGGGAGCAGTGGCGAAGGGGGCGGGGGACGGCCGACGACCCGATCCGACCCCCCGTGGGGGTGCGGATGGGGCTGCGTTATGTGCGCAACCTGGGAGAGCGGGAGGTGACCCGGATCGAGGCGGCCCGGATTCTGGGCGGGCTGTTCGAATCAGCCGAGGATCTGGCGTTTCGCACCGGTCTGGGGGTGAATGCCCTGGAGGGTCTTGCGGTGTCGGGGGCGATGGAGTCGATCGGGCTCGGGCGTCGGGAGGGGATGTGGGCTGCCGGAGCCCTGGCTGAGATCGACCCCGAGCGGCTGGCGTTGTCGCCGGGGGTGGAGGCACCCGAGTTGCCGGGGATGAGCCAGGAGGAAGCCCATCGTGCCGATCTCTGGGCGACCGGTGTTTCGGGCCGGCATCCGATGAGCTTTGTCCGGGATCAGATGGTGGGATGTTTGACCGCGGCCCAGGCTCTGGAGGTGGAGCGACATCGAGCCCGGGTCAAGGTGGCCGGGGTCGTCACCCACCGGCAGCGACCGGGCACCGCCAAGGGTGTCTACTTCCTCAATTTGGAGGACGAGACCGGGCTGTTGAACATTGTGGTGCTGCCCGATGTCTGGGCGAGGCATCGGGAAGTGGTCCGGAAGAGCCCGGCGCTGGTCATCGAAGGCCGTCTCGAGTTCCACGACGGAGTGACCAACATCGTCGCCCGCTCTTTCGAGCCGATCGGGGTGCAGACTGTGCAGTCGAGGGACTTTCGGTGACGAGCGCTCGCGCTGTCTGAGATACTGGATACGTGCCCGAGCAGCTCGAAGGGGGTGTCGCCAACGCTGGGATGGTGGTCAGGGAAGGAGATGTCGTGCTCCGCCCGGCACCTCCAAATGCCTCCACGCTTCATCGACTGTTGGATCATGTGGTGTCCAAAGGGTTCCCCGCACCAGAGCCAGTCGATTTTGGTCAGGACGAACGGGAGGCTCTCCGTTTCATCGCCGGTGAAGTGTCGGTGCCTCCTTATCGTGAACCGTGGGTCAGGTCTGACTCGACTTTGATCGAAGTGGGCCGGTTCCTGCGGTCATACCATGAGGCGGTCGAGGGATTTGCCCCCACTGCGGACGCCGAGTGGTCAGTGGAGCTCGCCGATCCATCGGGCGGCACCTTGATCTGTCACAACGACGTCTGCATCGAGAACGTCGTGTTCGACGGCGGAAGAACGGTGGGACTCCTGGACTTCGACTTCGCGGCCCCGGGGAGACCGTTGTGGGACCTGGTGATGACCGCCAGATACTGGGTGCCTCTGCTGGATCCGATATCGGCCGACGCCACCGGTCGTGGCCACCTCGACGTGTTGGCCAGAGTGCGGATCCTTGCCGATGCCTATGGCCTGGAAGAGGTGGATCGTCAGTCGTTCGCATCTGTTCTCCTGGAGATCGAAGAGGTAGCCCTCAATTTCGTCTTGGGGCGAATCGAGCGAGGGGAAGCTGCGTTTATCCGAATGTGGGACGACCTCGGCGGAGAGACTCGACATCTGAGAAAAATGGCTTGGTTGGAGGGTCAACTGCCACGAATCGACTCGGCGTTGGTGTGAAGGTCCGGCTGTCTATCCCTTTTTTCAAAGCCTCACGCCCTCGTCGAGTAACAGCTCGTAGTAGATCAGAGGCAGGCTCCTGTACGACACTCGGCCGACTTCACGAAAACCGCACTTTGCGTAGAAGTCGCCCGCACCGGCCGGGCTGTCATAGGAATCCAAACGAATACCGTTGGCGGGCCACGCCCTGGCGACGGCTATTACCTCCTCGAGGAGTCGTCGCCCGACGCCTTGCCTTTGTAGGCGCGGCTCAACTGCCATGTCGTGTAGATAAAGAGGTTGGCGGATGACCGAAAAGTACGTCGGATCGATCGCCCACGGCTTTCTTGTCGCCAATCGGACCGTAGCGACGATGCTCGAGCCATCCCGCGAGACCAGTACCAGCGAGGACTTGAGGCCCCGAAACACGGACTGTTCGGTTACATCTGATGACCAATGCCCTCGCCCATATTGACTTGTCAGACGCTCGGCGACCGCAGATCTGAGTGAGGCAATTGCCGGAATGTCGGCCTCAACGGCCGCGGAGACTGTTTGATTCATCGCTGTCCTCATCAGTGGCGGCCAGTAGGAATCCCGAGCCTATGGCAGCTGGCTCATTTCTTGTCACACCCGCTCTGTACGTTTCGAATCATGGACTGGGGGAGTCTTACCGAGGATCAGTTGGATCGGATCATCGCTCAAAGCGAGCAGGAGATCGCCGGCTGGCGGGTCGTGGAAATGGCCGCGATCCGGGCGAAGAAGACCCGGCAATCGCACCGTGCCGATGGATATCGGTCGATCGTGGACTGGGTCGCCGCCCGGGCGGACATTTCGCACCAGACTTCTCGCAGTCTCTGTTGGACCGCGTCCCGGTTGGAGGATGCACCCGAAATCGCCGCGCAACTCGAATCAGGCAACATCACCTTCGACAGGCGAGAGACGTGCTCTCGCTTTGGTGGCGATCTGCCAGGACTCGCTCTACAACACC
>CAZSMJ010000125.1:0-5904 GCA_964608055.1 uncultured Acidimicrobiaceae bacterium
CTGATCGTCAACGGCGAGCCAGAGGCCGCGGCGCTGAGCGCCGAGATCCTCGGCGGCTTCACTTACGTGAACATGTCGATCAACGACCCCGACCTGAAGGCCCGCTGGTTTGAGTTTCCGGCGCATCGCGAGCTTGCTGAGATCGTTGGCTTCGAGCCATCGCAGGCTTGGCAGGCCGAGGAAGGCAGTGAGCTGAGCGAAGCCGAGCTCGGATTGCTCCGGGATCTCGCCTCCGGAACGGTCGCTGTCGGCGAAGACGCGGGTGAAGGGGACGGTGGCTCGGACGAAGTCGACGAGCTGCTGGCCAAGTTGGGGGTGGCTTCCAGGAGTGAGGCGATCGAGTATGCGATCAAGGCCGGTGTCACATGGCAGTGAGGGTGATCATTGACCGGCGTCGCTGCATCGGAGCGGGTACCTGCATCGTTCTCGCTCCATCAGCCTTCCATTGGCGACAAGGGGACTTCCTGAAACCCGAGCTCCTCGATGTGACCACAGTCGACGAAGACTTGTTGCGGGAGGTGGCTGCGGCCTGTCCCACGCAGGCGATCGTGCTCGAAGCGGTGGTTGATTCAGTCGAGGGTGCTGACCTAGGGCTTTGATCCCGCCGGACGTGCCGTTCGGCGCCCGGATGAGCCCAGTCACTAGCTTCGAAGTCTCTCTGGGAAGGCGATGCAAGTGAAGTCGGAGAAAGTCAGAACGTTCAAAGGCAGCGGACAGGGTCCCAAGGTCGCGGTGCTCGGTGGTGGGGTGGCCGGCATGAGTGCCGCTCACGAGCTGATCGAACGCGGATTTCGGGTGGCAGTTTTCGAACGCCAGACCGAGCTGTGCGGCGGCAAGGCGCGGAGCATTCCGGTCCCGGTCGGCGGTGACAACGGGACGTGTCCGGACGTGAAGGGTGTCGCCGGCTACTTGCCCGGGGAACACGGCTTTCGTTTCTTCCCCCGCTTCTACCGACACGTGACGGACACGATGAGTCGAATTCCCTTCGGCGAAGACGGCGCCCATGTCGTCGACAATCTCACCGATACGACACGGGTCGCGATGTCCCTCTACGGGAAAAAACCGATCGAACTGCCTTCGAGGTTTCCCCAGACCGACAAGGACTTCCTTCGGATCATTCAGGACATGGTTGCCGACATCCCGGCGGAGATGGGCCTCAAGCAAGAGGAGGTCGAGTTCTTCGTCGGCAAGCTCTGGCAGGTGCTCACCAGCTGCGACGCCCGGCGCCAGGAGATTTACGAAACGATGGGTTGGTGGGAGTACGTCGGTGCCAGCAACAGGTCGGTGGGTTATCAGAAGTTCCTCGCCGAAGGCCTGACCCGGTCCTTGGTCGCGGCAAATGCCCACCTGGCCAATGCCCACGTGGAAGGCGACATCGGGCTGGCTCTAATCATGGACATGATGACCCCCGGCCCGAGTACCGATCGTGTGCTCAACGGACCCACAAATGACGTTTGGCTCCACCCTTGGTTGGACTACCTGACCAAGAGTGGTGTCGACTACCAGTTCGATCGAAAGATCGACAGGATCGTTTGCAAGCCCCATGACGGCCGGCCCGGCGGGAAGATCGAGGCGGTCTTCATGTCCGACTCCGCAGGAAACAGCTACCAACTCGACGACGCCGACTATTACATAGCCGCGTTGCCCGCCGAGGTAATGGCTCGCCTGCTCGACGACGGGATCCTCGATGCCGATTCTTCTCTCGACGGGATCAAGGTGCTCGGCACCAAGTACGTCGAATGGATGAATGGCATGCAGTTCTATCTCACCGAGGACATGCCGCTATCACACGGGCACACGATCTACATCGACTCGCCTTGGGCTTTGACTTCGATCTCACAGCAACAGTTCTGGCCCGACTACCCGCTTCAGAATTTCGGCAATGGCGAGGTGAAGGGAGTGATCTCGGTCGACATCTCCAACTGGCATGCCGATGGCACCACGGTCAACAAGCCGGCGATGTACTGCACCGCCGAGGAAATACACACCGAGGTCTGGGAGGAGTTGAAGCGCTCTCACAGCATGGACGAGAAACCGCTGACAGACGAGATGCTCTATTGCTGGTTCATCGATCCCGACATCCAACGCGACCAGTGGATTCAGACCCTTGCGGCACCCGGGCCAACCATGACTCCGGGGGTGGTTCATATGAATAAGAACGCAGAGCCCCTCTTCGTGGCTTACGTGAATACCTGGCGGCTGCGACCACAAGCTTTCACCGCGATATCAAACTTCATGCTGGCTTCGGATTATGTGAGAACCTTCACTTCGGTAGCCACCATGGAGGCGGCCAACGAGGCAGCCCGCCGCGCCGTCAACGCGATCATCGAACGTTCCGGCCATCGGGCCAGCTTGTGCCGGCTCTGGAACGTGACCGAACCGCGGTTCGCCTTCATTTTCAGGATGCTCGATCAGCATCGGTACGAGCGGGGATTGCCGTGGAAGGAGCCGCCGCTCGTTGCGAAGGCTGCCACCAAGGCAGTCGCTCTGGGCGGCCCGGTCACCACGACACTGCGGAGAATGGTCACCCGCGCCTAGCCGGCTACCGCGGGAAGTCAGGTTTCCCGCAGCGCTTCTCGGGCCAATTCCGAGAAGTGGGCAGCACCTGTGGCCTCGAATAGCTCGATGGCCCTTTCGAGATGAGCCCTGCCCCCGGACTTGAGACGTCCCAGGTTCAACTGCATCCGTCCTTCCTCATAGGGCATCCTGAGCTGGACTGCGATTTCGATGCCCTGCTCCCATTCCTTGGCGGCTGCCTCCGGGTTTCCGGTCTGCTCCTTGACCATCCCGGCGTATCGATGGGCTGCGGGCCGGCCGATGGGAAAGACCCTGCTGAAGGCGCGCAGCTTCTTAACAGCTAGTTCCGAGGCAGATTTGGCGGCCGCAGCCTCGCGAGTCCGCCCGGTGGCCCACTGGCCGAGATAGACGTCGGCAACGCCGGTGAACCCATCGAGGGCGAAGACGACACCGGGACGTTCGGCATAGAGGGCCTGCGACGCCGAAGCAGCAGCGGCGCGGGCTCGGTCTTGGTCATCGAGTCGCCAATAAGTCTCGGCCATCAGACCGTAGAGCCAGCCCACGTTTATCGCTCCCACCCCGGCATCGAGCAGAAGCTCACCGTTGCGGAATCTGGACAGCGCAGTTCGATTGTCGCCCTGGCGGAGGAGGCTGGTGCCTTGGAATAGCCAGCCCCACAGCTCGCCTTGTGCATCGTCTCGGCTCGAGCCCGACTCCTTGAGCTGCTCGCCAATCCCATAGACCTCGGCGAACCGGCCTTGGACATTCAGCATTTCCCCGGTCGTGCCCAGGGTCTCCTCCATCTGGCGGGAGTCACCGAGACGCTTGTAGAGATCGAGGGAGTCTCGTAGGTCCTGCTCGGTCGTCTCCCAGTCTCCGACACCCACGCCATAGACGCTGGTTGCCAGGCGGACCCAGGCATGTTCTGGGGGACGATCGATCTCGTCGGCGACCTCCCGGCTCCTCCGGGAGTAGAGCCGGGCCAGCCGGTGGATGGGCACGATCCCGGCGACGATGCTCATGTTGGCGTAGATCCGGGCGAGTACCGGCGAGGTGCCGGCCTTCTCGGCCAGGTTCAAACCCGAGACGGCTGCGGTGATCAGCGCCCCAGGATCGTTGGCGTAGTAGTAGATCTTCATCAACCGCTCATAGGCAGTCGCCGCCTCGATCAGGTCCTCCCTGGCATCGGCCTGGGAAACTGCAATGTCGGCCCTGGCCAGCCGATGCCGGAGTTGCAAAGCCGATGCCGCCAGAAGTCTTGCTGCGACGCCGAACTTGCCGTGGCCGACCGGATATCCGTGGAGCTCGAGCGACCGTTCGAAGTGGTCTGCGCTTCGGTCGACCCGACCCATGCCGAGGTAGGCCTCGGCGAGGTCTTGCTCCATCCGGGCCAGGGTCCCCGCCGGCACCTTTTGGCTGGGTTTGAACTTCCCGAGTTCGCCCTTGTCTGAAGTCGCCAGGTCGATGGCGTCGGCGAGAAACCCGATTGCCTCGCGGTGGGCGAAGTTGCGAAGTGACTTGCGGCCTGCTCTGCCCAGGTAATCGAGGGCCTTGTCGACATCGCTGTTTTCTGACTCTGCCCTGAGGCTGTTGCGCCAGTGGTAGGCAAGCGTGGTGGCGACGGCGTCGAGGTCGTCGGCGTGCTCGGCCTCGAGCGACACCGCGAGCGCCCGGTGGAGCTCGCTCCTCTGAGCAAACAGGAGCAATCCGTAGGCGATATCTCGAGTGATCGCGTGGCGGAATCGATACCTGGACCGGTGCAGCACTACTTCTTGCACCAGGTCGAGCGCAACCAGGGTGCGAAGGCTCTCGATGGCTTCTGCGGCGTCCATCTCGCCTGGGTATATCTCGACAAGGGTGTCGACCGAGAACTCGCGGCCGATGACACTGGCCACTTTCAGGATCGACTGCTGACGAGCCGACAACCGGTCGAAGCGGCCGATGACGATGTCCTGGACGGTGTTGGGGAAGTCCACGTCATGCAGATCCTGAACGTTGGGTGCGAGTCGACTCTCTCCGTTTTCGATGATGAGGAGGCCTGCGTCTCGCAGAGCGAAGGCGATCTCTTCGCTGTAATAGGGATGTCCATCGGCTTGTTCGATGATGAGCTCGGTAACCGGTCCGGGAACGCTCGTAACACCCAGACAACGCTCTACCAGCTGCATCACCTCGGCCGGAAGGAGCTCAGAGAGGACGACATGTTCGGTGTGCTCTTCCTCGAGAAGACGTTGGTACTCCGCAGGGGCGAAGCGCCCTGATCCCTCCCCGAAGGGGCGGGTGGCGATGACGAGCAGCAGCGACGGGACCTCGCGAACCACCCTCTCGGCTATCGCCCACGACGCCGAGTCCACCCAATGGCCGTCGTCGATCACGATCACGAGCGGGGCGGTTCGGGGAGCGTTCCGGACGATCGCGGTGAGGAGGCGCAGGGTGTTCTCGCCCCGCAATTCCGGCTCCATCGCTGCGGTCAGCTCGGAATCTTCGACCCGGGCAGAGACCATCGTGGCCAGAAGACCTCTCCGTTCGGCCAGCCACGGATCGGCTGCGACAAACTCGAGAAGCTTGTTCTCGGCTTCGATCCCTTCCCCTCCGAACAGCTTGCGCAGCACCGACCTCCATGCGTAGAAGGCTGTTGCCTGCTCGATCTCCTCGCCGGACGTGGTGATGACCGTGGTGCCGAGCAGCTCGGCCTGCTCAACGAAGTCGGCCAAGAGACGCGACTTACCGATGCCCGCTGCTCCTTCGATGAGGATGGCGCCACCCTGGCCGGCATGAAGCTGGGCAAGACTTGCGGCGACAACGCTGCGTTCTTTGTTCCGGCCGACCAGGCCACCATCGCTCAGGCGGCGGGCGGTGCTGGATGACCACTGCCCAGCGGTCGCTATCGCCTTGTGAATGGTCACCGGGTGATCGAAGCCCTTGAACTCAGTTTGCCCGATCATGGAGAAATTGGCGCGGTGGCCCGGTTCTGCGGTGATCTCCTCGGTCACATAGACCATGCCTCGTGGTGTCTGCTGCATGATCCGGGCGGCGAGGCTCACGATGGGGCCGTGGATTCCATAGGTCATCCGGGTTGGTCCACCGTACGAGCCGACGTAGACCATTCCTTTGGCCATCCCGACCCGGATCGGGCCGGGAACGCCGGATTCGGGTGCCGACTCGGTCAATTCCAGTGCCGCGACCACTGCTCGTCGGGCTTCGTCTTCATGGGACACCGACGCGCCGAACACGGCATAGAGATGACTTCCCTTGTCGTCGATCAGGGTTTGAAGAACGACTCCTTCGTACTTGGCGAAGACGTCCTGGGCCCAGGAGACACAAGCGTCGAGAGTTTCTCCCGCGTTGTCGTCGTTCACATGGTCGATTCCCTCGAATCCGACGAATATT
>CAZSMJ010000126.1:0-5904 GCA_964608055.1 uncultured Acidimicrobiaceae bacterium
GGAACCGGGCGATGATGCCTTCCTGCATGTCGATGGCGACCGATATCGCCGTCCCCTGAGCCGAACTGGCAATGGCGAGCAGGAGGATTCCGGGTGCGAGATAGTTGACGTACTCGGCACGGCCCCCGGAAACGCCGCCGAGCCCGGCGCCCATCGTGTCGCCGAAGACATATACGAACATCAGCAGTAAGACGATCGGTATGCCGGCCACCATCAAGGTGAGCACCGGGTACCGCTGCGCGTGTTTGAGGCTGCGCCGCACCATCGTCACCGAATCGCGCATTGCATAGGTATGTGTGGTCATCGTGCTGTTTCCTTTTCTGTGGTGGGTCGGCCGGTGAGGGCCAGGAAGACGTCGTCGAGATCTGGCGTGTGCACGGTCAGGGACTCGACTTCGATGGATTGACGGTCGAGTCGGTCTAGCAGGGCTCGGAGCGATTGGACACCGCCGTCACTCGGGACCTGCAAAACCAGATCGTCGTCATCACGGCTCACCTCGCCGAGGGCATTGGCGGCCGACTCGAGATCCTCGGGTTCGGTGAACCGCAGACTGATGTGGCCGCCAGGGACCATTCTCTTGAGCTCGTCGGCGGTGCCTTCCGCGACGATCTTTCCCTGGTCCAGGACCGCGATCCGGTCGGCGAGCTTGTCGGCCTCGTCCAGGTACTGCGTCGTGAGGAAGATCGTGACGCCGCCAGCCACCAGGTCGCGGATGATCTGCCACATCGTGTAGCGGCCTCGGGGGTCGAGGCCGGTGGTCGGCTCATCGAGGAATACGACCCGCGGGTCGCCGACCAGGCCCATCGCCAGGTCGAGCCGACGGCGCATACCGCCGGAGTAGGTCGCGGGCGTCGTCTTGGCTGCCTCGACCAGATCGAACTGCTCGAGCAACTCGCCTGTCCGCCGGCGGCCCTCATGTTTGCTCAGGTGGTGGAGGTCGGTCATCAGCATCAAGTTCTCCTCGCCGGTCAGGAGGTTGTCCACCGCCGAGAACTGGCCGGTGAGCCCGATCGTGGCCCGAACCGCATCGGGATCCCGCGCCGGATCGTGACCGGCGATCCGCACCTCGCCGCCGTCAGCACCGATCAACGTGGACAGGACATTCACCATGGTGGTCTTTCCTGCGCCGTTGGGGCCAAGCAAGGCGAATACCGATCCCTCGGGCACATCGACGTCGATGCCGTCGAGCACCAGGTTGTCGCCGTAGGACTTGCGCAGTCCTTTCGTGCTGATCGCTGTCGTCGATGATGTGGTGGTTGTCATGGTTTCTCCTTGTGTTGTCGTCAGGAACGACGGATCACTATGTCGCCGAATGAGGTGCGGGCCCTGATCTCGACCATCTTCTGGGATGATCCGGGGCCATCGGTCGTTTCCAGACTGTTGTAGACATGGCCGAAACCGGTCCTGGCATCGACCCAGGCTGCGGTGCCTTCACGGACTGCGACCTCCAGCCCCCCGGAAGCGGTCTCGAGCGACACTGAACCGTTGACCACCTCGCCGATCAGGATGCTTCCGTTGGCGGTCTTGACCGCCACATCCGCTTCGACGCGGTCGACCGTGATGTCTCCGTTGGCCGACTTGACCCGAAGGGGCCCGGTGACGGCGCCGATCCAGGTCTTGCCATTGAGGTTTTTGATCTGAGCCTGACCATCGATCGCACCGAGGCGCATCTCGCCGGCGGCGGTGACTTCGGTGTTGCCGACTGCACGATTCACACTGACGCTCCCCGCACCCGTGCTCAGCTTCAGCGGGCCCGTCTCGTCGAGCAGGATGTCACCGGCTCCACTCTGGACGTGGGTCGCTCCGAGCCGGCCGTCGGCGCGCAGTTCTCCAAACGAGGTCTTTACTTCGAGGTCAGAGCCCCGGGGCAGTTCGATCGTGATCTCGACGGAGCCATACCGCCCCATGCCGATGTAGGTGCCGATTCCGCGAGGTCTTGGAGTCTTGACCAGGAGCCTCCGATTGGCGAGGTCGATGTGAGTGTTCTGCGCCGCCTCGACATCGGACTTCCGTGACGCGTCGCTCGGACTCACGACGACGACTGTGTCGCCCCGGTCGGTCGCTATCAGGTGGGCGCTGCCGACCAGCAAGTCGATGTCTGCGTATATGGGTTCGGGAGTGGCGAAGGTCGTCATCTCAACGCACCCAGCCCGTGTAACGCTCGCCGCCAGTCGAGCGGCTGCGATGGGATTGGGTGGCAGGCCCCAAGGCGGCTACAGCGGCTCGGATCAGCCAGGAATTGAGGGAGAGGCCCTCGGTCCGGGAGGCCTCCTCGATCCGAACCTTGAGACCATCCGGGAGGCGAAGGTTCAGTCGCGACATGCCGCCGTCTTCCGGCTCCGTCGTGTCACCAAAGCCGTGCGTCGCGGTCGGGGTTAGGTCATCGAACTGGTCGTCACCTGGAGGTGGCGTGACCACGAAGGTGGGGTCTCCCCCGCGGAGGCGAACTTCAACCGTGCCCGGTGCCAGTTCGCGCGTGATCTCGTCCGCGGCCGCCGACAGTGCCTCCAACAGGACGAGCCGGGCGGCCGAGTCGAGCGGGGCGGTGAGACGCTCCGCCAACGCGCGGGCCTCGTCACCACCGGCGTCGGCGGCTACCGCCAGCTGCTGACGGAGGCTGTCCACATACAGGGATAGGTTCATGGAGCCATCTTGGCACACATTTGGCACCATTGCAAGTGCCAGTCTGGCTCGGCATGTGAAAATAGAGCCGGGCTCGACGATCGAAGTCGTCTCTCTGATTACATGGTCACCTGCGTGTGCTTCCATGGTGGCCGCATGACTGACCTCAACATCGATGTTTCTGGGCCGCTGGCCCTCAATGTGGGATGCACCTTTGGCTTCGAGACGCCACAGGCACTTTCGGCCGTGTTTCAAGTCGCCCCATCTGGGAGCGGCCATCAGGTGCGCGCCGAACACTGGGAAGCCGACACTGAACACCACGGCTACATCGATCAGTTCGGCAACCGATGCGAGCGGGTCACGATCCCGGTGGGCGCATCACGAATCGTGTACGACGCCGAGGTCGTGCTCTCGGCTCCGGCCGACCTCATCGCCCCGGGCACACCTGAGACTCCAATCATGGCCCTGCCCGACGAGCACCTCATCTTTCTCATGCCGAGCCGCTTCTGCCTGCCAGACGAACTCGGCGCCGAGGCATGGCAGCGCTTCGGGGACCTCGCCCCCGGTTGGGAACGGGTCCAGGCGATCGTCGACTTCGTGCACGGTCACCTCGAGTGGGTCGCCGGCGCGTCGAACCCGTGGACTACGGCTGTCGATGCCTACCGCGCAGGTCAGGGCGTGTGCCGCGACTTTGCTCACGTGGCGATCAGCTTCTGCCGGGCGTTGAACATCCCCGCCCGTTACGTGTTCGGCTACATCCCGGACATCAACGTTCCGCTGCCTGCCGAGCCGATGGATTTCGCCGCCTGGTTCGAGGCATACCTCGACGGCGCCTGGTACACGTTCGATGCCCGCAACAACCGCCCACTCGTCGGCCGGGTGGTCGTGGGGCGGGGCCGCGACGCCGTCGACGTAGCGCTGATCACCTCGTTCGGACCGGTAACGCTCACCGAATTCGAGGTGCGTGCGGCATAGCCTCGTCGCGTCGGCGCCCCCCGGGTACGGCACTCGCGCCTTACACTCCCCGACCGACGTGAACACGATTGACGGGGGAGAACACCCAGCCGCAAAAGGGCGGCTTGGAATCACGGTGGCTCTCTGTTCCCTCTCCCTATTCATGGCGGCTTGTTCCGGTGGCGGCGATCCAGGGGCAACCTCGACTTCGACAACCGTCACAACTTCGACCATGGCTCCTGGCCCTGCAGCCGAGCTTCCCAGATCCGGGTGCTGTGACGGGGTTGAGATCTCGGCTGGGACCTATCAGCTCCCCAGTTATTGGGGAGTTCCACTCACGGTGGCAGTGGGAAATGGATGGCGCGCGATCTTCGACAACTCGGCCGCTCTTATGGCCTTCGCCCAGGGACAGAACGCGGCCGAGGACCCGAGCCGCTGGCTCTATTTGATCCGGGCTCCGTCCGACGTGCCGCCAGAGGACGTGATCGCGGGCATGGAAGCGATGATCGCAATCTCGGTGACCGCCGGTCCGCAAGAGGTGGAGATCGCAGGTTTTCCCGGGTTCCAACTCGAGGCAACGGCTAACTACGACCCCGATCAGCCCGACGTGCCCGCCAATGGGATCGAGGCCGGCTCGATCCGGCTGGAGGCGCTGAATGACACCGGATACTTCCCGGCAGGCTTCTTCGTCACCAGCGCCACCCGGGAATCGACCCTGCGATTCGTAGCTCTCGACGTCGGTGATCGCACCATGCTCGCCCTGATCGACGCCCCGCCTGACGAGTTCGCGGCTTTCTCCGAAGAGGCGATGGCCATCCTCGCCTCAATGACCACGCCTCCCGGGTAGGAGCGAGAGGACGACATCCCAATGGCGGTGTCGCCCCTCAACTCGATTGTTCAAATGGTGAAACGGTCGAGGTTTCCCTGTTTGTTGGAACCTCGAGCTGACCCGCGGTGTAATCAGACGTGAGGAGTTCCGTGGAGGGCCGTCCACTGGATGAGCGAGAACTGATTGCGAGTGCGCAGAGTGGTGACACCCGAGCCTTTGAGCAACTGGTACGGATCCATCAAGAAATCGCGCTCCGAGTCGCCTACGTCGTCGTCCGCAACCGATCGGAGGCAGAGGACGTGACCCAGGACGCGTTCGTCAAAGCGTTTAGATCCTTGGGCAGGTTTCGCGACGAATCCCCATTCCGCCCATGGCTGCTGAGAATCGTCCGTAACGAAGCCCTCAACCGGGTCCGGAGCAGCACACGGCGTGATCGGCTTGCCATCCAGGCGGGTCGCGACCCGGTCTCGGGAGATGCGGCCCTATCTCCCGAGGCTGTGGTCCTGACCGAGGAAGAGAGCCGACAGCTGTTGGCTCTTATCGACGACCTGCCCGAACGGTATCGGGCCGTCCTCGTTCACCGTTACCTCCTCGAGATGTCAGAACAAGAGACATCGGAGATCCTCGGGGTCCCTCCGGGAACGGTCAAGTCAAGGACCTCGCGAGCCCTGGATCGTCTCCGCATGCGTCTCGGTGATGAGTTCGAGGAGCGGCATTGATTGAAAGCTCTCGTCTCGGACCACGGGTGTCGGCGTTGGTCGATGCCATTGATTGGCCCACCCCGTCTCCAGGGCTATCGGCACGGGTGATCGCGGCGATCGAGTCACCATCGACAACGAGAGGAAGCCAGCAATGGCGTCGCACTGCAATCGCTATCGCCACCGTTGTGGTGGTCACCGGGGTGATGGTCTTCTCCCCGTCGACTCGAGAAGCGGTGGCAGACCTCTTCGATGCGGCGGGGATTCGCATCGGCCTCACCACCGATCCGGCTCCAAGGATCGGAGCCGACCTCAACCTCGGAGACCCCATCCATTTCGATGACGTCGAGCAAGTCGTGGACTTCGAGGTGCGGGCACCGACCGGTGAGGACCCCGGGCCACCCGACGGCGTCTACCTGGGTGATCACGGTGAGGTGACCATGGTGTGGACACAGAGACAGGCGTTGCCGGCAGCCGGTGACACCAATATCGGTTTGCTCCTGGCCCAACGCCAGGTGGATTCGCCCCGGCACATCGGAGACAAGGCCATCGGGCAAGGGACCGAGGTCCGGGTCCTGGAAGTCGAGGGGCACGCGGCAGTGTGGATCGAAGGCACGCCCCACACCTTGACCTTTCTCGACAGCGATGAGAACCCGGTCGAGGAGACAACACGACTCGCCGCCAATGTCCTTCTTTGGGAGGCCAACGGTGTCAACCACAGACTCGAAACAACGGGCGACCTCGAAAGCGCCCTAGCAATTGTCGAAACCCTGGAGGCATTGTCATGAACAAGCGAACACT
>CAZSMJ010000127.1:0-5860 GCA_964608055.1 uncultured Acidimicrobiaceae bacterium
ATTGCATCACCTCCGGCTCGGGCCAATATCCGCGGAGGCCGATCTGGACGAATCGGTGGCCGGGCACCGCTCCGGACTCGATGAGCCTTCGCATCGGCGTCCCGTGGCCATAGAGCGAACCGTTCTGGGTGAAGCCGGTGTCGGCGTGGGCATCGAAATGGATGAGAGCGATCTCACCGAACCCATGCACCCGTGCCACGCCAAGGGCGTCGGGCCAGGTGATGGTGTGGTCGCCACCGAGGATGATCGGGACCTTGCCTGCCTTGGCGACTTGCTCGACAGTGTCCGCGATCCGCTGAATCGAGAGCTCGAGATCGCCAGGTCGCACGTAGACATCTCCTATATCGACCACGCCCAGGATCTCGAAAGGATCGAGACCCGTCGGGAGATGGGGCCGGTATCCATCCATCGCCCCGTAGTCGGCGTTCCTGATGGCACGGGGGCCGAAGCGAGCCCCTGGTCGGAAGGTGGTGCCCCAGTCGAAGGGGGCGCCCAGGATCACCACGTCCCCGTCGCCCAGCTCATCCATCTTCACCGCCGGGACACCGAGGAACGAGTTCCTCGATGCGAACGACAGATACTCGGCCGAGGCGAACGGGATCTCGCCCTGGCGTTGTTCGTAAGGGGGGTACATCGGATCGTTACGCTAACTGGACTCGACGCCAGGTTGGGCAGACATGACACCCCAGGTCGTACAACGCACATACGTCACCCTCGTCCTCTTGCAGACGCTGGCTGCTTCTCTGATCTGGGGTGTGAACACCCTCTTCCTCCTCGACGCCGGTCTTTCGTTGACCGAGGCCTTCGTCGCCAACGCTGCATTCACAGCCGGGATGATGATCTTCGAGGTGCCGACCGGCGTCATCGCCGACGCCTTCGGCAGGAGGCTTTCGTTCATCCTCGGCGCCGGCACCCTTCTGGTGACGACGATGGCCTACTTGGGCCTGTGGTACTTAGAGGCTGGGATCTGGTGGTGGATCCTGGTCTCCGCGCTCATCGGCCTTGGCTTCACCTTCTTCTCCGGGGCGACCGAGGCGTGGCTGGTCGATGCTCTCAAGGCCACCGGCTACGAAGGCTCCATCGAGACTGTCTTCGGCAAGGGGCAAGCCGCGAGTGGTGCCGCCCTGCTGGTCGGCACCATTGGCGGTGGTTTCCTCGGGCAGATCAGTCTCGGCATCCCATACTTTGCGAGGTCTTTCCTGCTGCTAGCGGTGATTCTGGCCGCCTGGTTGTGGATGCATGATCTCGGTTACGAGCCGCAGCGGGGGGTTGCGATCAAGCCCCAAGTGGCGGGGATCCTTCGCAATTCGGTGAAGCACGGCTTCGGGAACCCACCGGTGCGGATGTTTCTGCTAGCAGCGCCGTTTGCCAGCGGGGTGGGCATCTGGGCTTTCTATGCCTTCCAGCCCTATCTTCTGCAGCTGTTCGGCGACCCCAACGCCACCTATCTCTCCGGCATCGCCGCCGCTGTCTTCGCGTTGGCTCAGATCATCGGGGGCTCATCGGTCCGACGGGTGCGGAAAGTCTTCGCGACGAGGACGAGCGTCCTCGCCGGCCAGGTTGTCGTTGGCTCTCTGGCTTTGATCGGCGCCGGGCTGGCCGAGTGGTTGAACATCCCCGTCGGGTTCTGGGTGGCGATCGTCCTGTTGACGATCACAGCGCTGGTCGGGGCGCTGGCGAACCCCCTGCAGCAGGCATTCCTCAACGACAGCATCCCATCTGAGCAACGAGCGACGGTGCTCTCCTTCGTGTCGCTCACGGGCAGCGCAGGCGGGGTGGTGACCCAGCCGGTCCTGGGGAAGGTTGCCGACGTCTACTCGCTGGGCATCGGTTACATCGTCGCCGGAGGGATCTATGTCCTCGGCCTGCCGTTCATGATCGCGGTGCGGAGGATGGGCCTGACCGCGGACCGGGTGACCAGACCGGAGCCGACAATCGTCCCCTGAGATCTGGCAAGATTCCGAGGATGACAGAGCACGACGAGTCGACACCAGGAAACGCCAGCAAGTCGATCGTCCGCGCAGTCGCTTTCGGTGTACCGGTGGGGATCGTGGGGCTGACCCTTGCCGTGTGGCTGATCACCGACCTCGACATCTACGACTCTTTTGCCACCGCCATCATGCCCGGCATTCTTCTGGGAGCCTTCGCCGGCGGCTTCGTCGGGATGGCAACTGGGATGGACGAGTAGGGCTAACCCCCCTTCGACCTCACTTCGTTCGGTCGGTCCCCCCTTTGAAAGGGGGGACAACCCAGAATGTCCCCCTGCGAAGCGGGGACCGCCCGACCGGAGGTCGGGCGAGGGGGGCAACACCGACGCGTGGCGGCTCAGTCCTCCTCGCGGAGCACGAACACCACCGTTTGCAAGTCGGTGAACTCGTCGATCCGTTGACGCCCCCAACCGGTGTCCGTGCCGGCGGCACCCCCGAAAGGCTGAAACGTCTCCCAGAAGTCGGTCGAGTCGTTGATGATCACCGTGCCCGATCGAATCCGATCGGCGTACCAGAACGCCTTGCTCAGATCGTTGGTGAACACCGCAGCCTGGAGGCCGAGATGGGTCCGATTGGCGACACCGACGGCGTCCTCGTCGTCCCGAGCACTCAG
Organism: uncultured Acidimicrobiaceae bacterium; assembly: GCA_964608055.1. Classification (GTDB taxonomy): domain Bacteria; phylum Actinomycetota; class Acidimicrobiia; order Spongiisociales; family ZC4RG35; genus JALYNX01. The sequence continues at coordinate 2,602 of CAZSMJ010000127.1, forward strand.
GATGGGCAGCACCGGGCCGAATGACTCTTCCTGCGAGACCTCGGACTCCTCGGGAACGCGGTCCAGCATCGTGAACTGGTAGTAGAGGTCAGTGGGGAACCCAGACGCCCGGGCACCGCCCATCAGCAATTCGGCGCCGCGATCGACCGCATCGGCGACGTGACGATCCATCTTGGCTGCCGTTGGCTCGTTGTTGAGCGGGCCCATGTTGGTGGCGGCCTCGAAGGGATCTCCGAGGCGTACCTCCTGTGCAGCCTTGAGGGCAGCTTCGACGAACTCGTCGTGGACCTCGTCGACGACGATCACCCGCTCGGTGGCGACGCAGACCTGTCCGGCGTTGTAATACGCCCCGTAGACCGCGGCCTGTGCGGCCTTGGAAACGTCGGCGTCTGCGGTCACCACCGTGGGGCCGTTGCCCGACATCTCCATGATCGACCGCTTCAAGCCCATGGCGGCAACGATCTTCTTTCCGGTCGGAGACGAGCCGGTGAATCCAACGGCATCGACACCATCGTGTGTCACCAGAGCGGTTCCGATGTCTCCAGCACCGGGGATCACCGATACTGCCCCCTTGGGCGCTCCTGCCTCCTCGAACACCTTTGCCATCTCGAGGAGAGCCCATGAGGTGAACTCGGGCGGTTTGACGATCACCGCGTTGCCGGTGGCCAAGCCCGGGCCGACATACTCCATGGGGATCATCACCGGGAAGTTCCACGGCGTGATCGCAACCCAAACCCCAACCGGCCGACGCATCGTGAACATCCTGCGGTGGCGGCTGGTGGTTGGGATCAACTCGCCCTTGAGCCGCTTCACGTCTTCGGCGGCGATCTGGAAGTAGTCGCCCGACTCGGCGATGTCGTCGAGTGCTTCAGCCTCGTATGGCTTTCCCTGCTCGGTGGAGAGGATGCGAGCCACGTCTTCGACCCGGGTCTGCCACAGGTCGTAGATCCGGAGGCAGAGATCTGCCCGTTCGAACGCGGTCCAGTGCCGCATCTCCTCGGTGGCCTCGCGGGCCGCAGCCACTGCCTTGTCGATGTCGGCCGGCGAGGCCTTGGGAACGTTGTAGATGTGCTCGCCGGTGGAGGGGGACCTGACCTCGTAGTGGTCTTCTCCCGTGCCCTCGGTCCACTCGCCGGCGATGAAGAGCTTGAGATCTGTCGCCATGGTCGAAGGGTAGTTTCAAGTCATGTCTCAGGTTGAACGACCGTTCAGTAGGATCGGCCATGCGACGGAGGGGTCAAGAGGAGTAAGAACATGAGTCTCCAGGGCGAGAAGACCAGAGAGTGGTACCAGCGAGCCTCGGCAGTGCTGGTGAACGGAGTCTCGAGCCAATTCCGTTACTGGGGCGACGAGGACACCATGGTCATCGACCACGGCAAGGCCGGCCATGTCTTCGACATGGATGGCAAGCGTTATATCGATTATCAGCTTGGGTTCGGCCCCGTCATCCTCGGACACGGCGAGCCTTCGGTGTCCGCCGCGGTCGCCGAGGCGGCAGGGGAGGCGACCAGCTTTGCCATGACCCAACGACGCGAGATAGAGGCCGCGGAGAAGGTGATTGCCACGTTGGGCTGGCCCGACTTCATGCGGTTCACCAATACCGGGACCGAGGCGACCATGCACGCCATCCGGCTCGCCCGGGGCGTGACCGGCCGCGACGTGGTCATCAAATTCGAGGGGCAATACCACGGGATGCATGACTACGTCTTGTTCTCGACCGCGGGGGTTCCAGTGAGCGGTCTCGGGTCCCGCCTCAGGCCGACTCCGCTGCAGTCGAGCTCTGGCATTCCCGAGACGATCCGGTCCTACATCAGGACGCTCCCGTTCAACGACCTCGAGCTCATCGAGCGGACCTTCCGGGACGAGGGTCACCGGATAGCCGCGGTAATCGTCGAGCCGATGCTCGGCAACGCATTCGGGATCCTTCCACAGCCCGGCTTTCTCGAGGGCTTGCGCCGGCTCTGCGACGATCATCGGTCGGTCCTCATTTTCGACGAGGTGAAGACCGGGTTCCGGGTGGCACTGGGCGGCGCCAATGAGCGCTTCGGAGTGGCCCCGGATATGGGCACCTACGCCAAGGCCCTGGGCAACGGATTTCCGGTGGCCGCCATCGCCTTACGCGATTGGGTGGCGGAGGGATGGCGACGCGGCGGGATTGCTCAGGCAGGGACCTACTCGGGGAGCGGAATCTCCTCTGCTGCCGCCGGCGCCACACTCGATCTGCTCCGCACCGGTGAGCCGCTGGCCAAGGTGCAGAAGACCGGCCAGGCCTTGATGGAGGGATTGGAGAAGATCCTTGCCGACAAGGGAATCGAGGGGAAGACAGTGGGCGACCCCGCGATGTTCTCGGTTTTTCTCGGCGAAGGCGACCTCAACGAGTTCCGTGACGCCGCCAAACACGACGATGAGCGATACGACGACGTCATGTTTCGGATGATCCGAAAGGGTGTCATGCCCTGTCCCGACGCTTTGGAGCCCTGGTTTGTCTGCGCCGCCCACACCGAGGATGACGTGGCAACGACACTCCAGGTGTTCGAGGAGTCGCTCGTGGAGTCACTGGCCGGGGTTTGATACGCCGGGCAGTCCCTGGCGACCTCGACGTCGTCCTCGAGCTCTCCAAGGAGTTCTGTGTGCTCGATGGACATGTCTTCGAGGCGGGCGTCGTCAAGCCCGCTTTGATTCCCCTCCTGGCGTCGGATGCCCATGGCGTGGTGCATCTGGTCGAGGAGGAGGGTTGGGCGCTCGGCTATGCCGTTGTCACCTGGGGGTACAGCCTCGAGTCAGGCGGGCGTGATGCCCTGATCGACGAGATCTATATCCGCGACCGCGGCTCAGGTGTTGGGACGTCGCTGCTCGCGGCCATCCTCGACGACCTCAAAGCCAGAGGCATTCCTCGACTGGTCCTCGAGACCGAGAAGGCCAACGAAGCGGCTCGTCGTTTCTACGAGCGACACGGGTTCGTTGCCGAGGACTCGGTGTGGATGAGCCTCGACCTAACGTGATCGCATGATCCGGGTGGTCATCTCAGGGGCGGGCGGGAAGCTGGCGACCGCGATTGCCGAGGCGGTGCTGGCCGCCGACGACCTCGAGTTGTCCGGGTTGTTCAATCCCAATCGGGCCGGCGAGCCGCTCCACGGGTTGACTCTGAGCGGCGATCCCGGCTCGATGAAGGGTGACGTGGTGGTGGAGACAGCTCATCCCGACGTTGTCCTCGACAATCTCGCTCAATGGCGTTCTGGCGGTCACGCCGTCGTTGTCG
>CAZSMJ010000128.1:0-5771 GCA_964608055.1 uncultured Acidimicrobiaceae bacterium
AGGGTTGTCCCCCTGCGGAGCGGGGGGACCGTCCGACCGTCAGGTCGGGCGAGGGGGGCACACCCGGCGCGGGGCTAGAGCTCCGCTTCGATATCGGGGCAGCCGTCCTCACCGGGCAGGAGTTGGCGGACCAAGAGGGTGTAGGGGCCGGCGTCGCCGCTGGGCGCGGTCCACCTCGTGACCTGGGTTGCGTCGGTGAACAGATCGAGCTTGTCACCCGGGTAGACCTTGCATTTCCAGTCGATCCCGCTGAAGCCACTCCATTCCTGAGGATCATCGGGGAACGGCCAGGGCCGCACATCCTCGAAGCCAGGCTCGGGCTCGGCCATGCTGACGCCGGCGAACACCTTGATCTCATCCGCCACAAAGGGGGTGGTTTCACCTGAGGAGAGCTCGAGCATGAGGGTATCGAGCTCAAGGGCGAGCGCCGTCGCTTCGTTGCCCGCGGCGGGGTCGATGCCCAGCGCGTAGATCGAGTACTTGTGCTCGCCCGCGTCGTCCCAAAATGTGATCACATAGGTGGGGGCGTCGGCGATGAACTCGGCCTGAGTGTCGTCCCTCTCGTCGACCATCTCGGGAAGCCCCATCTCCTCGATCAGAGCGAGCACCCGATCGACATCAGCCTCACTCAGTTGGCGCTGCTGATAGGGAACGACCAGCGGTCCGGGGTATTGCATGGTGATGACGCCTGGGATGATGAGCCGGCCGTCGCTGAGCAGCTCGTAGGACGGGCCGGCACCGAGGCTGGCCTCCAACGGCATGAACCCACCTTCGTACTGGATGCGGAGAACGGGTGAATCCGGTTGATCAGGCGGACCGAGGGTCCCCCCTCCGGTCCCGCATGCGGCAAGAGTGAGGGTGGCTGCAGCCAGCAGTCCGATGGTTTTTCTTCCCATGGGTCTTAGATGCCGTCGATCGTTCCGCGGTTCCCGGCCATCATCATTGTCCGGTCGTTGAGAAATGCTGATAGTCCGTGGGTGAGCTCCAGTAACCGCCCCACTCCCAGCCTCTAGCGGCGAAAGCGTCGACCACCACGTCACCAGCGTGGATCATCCCCGGTGCATCCCGCCCACGGTCGGCGTAAGCGGCTCCCTCCGGGGGAAGGATTGTTGACCCCCTGATGTATGGGTTGACGAGCGGATTGATGTCGATCGCACGCCCATAGGAGTGCTCCGACCACGCCGATCCGCCTGTCACTTGCCGGCAATTGAAGGCGCTGGTGTTGTTGGCGGCCATGCTCTGGTCGTCGTCGCCTCCGTAGGCCTCGACCGGTTCCATGCGCTCGATCGGGAACCGTGCCTCGTAGAGGTCGTGCATGATCGCCACCATTTCCTCGGCGAGATCAGTAGCCACGATCAGTCTGCCGGTTCGAACCACGCCGTCGTAACCCCAAAAGGAGACGTCGACCGCACTCAGCTCGTCTATGCCGAGTGGACATCCGGCGCGCCACGAGGCATGGAGATCATCGGCGGTCACGACGCTGATTGCCGACTGGAAGCCCGAAGCTTGGGCGCCAGTCGTCGTGGAGGCCAACGTTGCAAGGGTGGTGGTGATAGGAGCCGTCGTGGTGGTCTGCGCGATGGTCGATGTTGTGGGATTCGTAGGCGAGGTGATCGGAGCGTCTGTAACGGTGGAGGTGGTCCCGCCAGCATCGTTGTCGGACCGGTTGGTGAGCGCCAGCACCAGCGTTGCAGTTGCCACCAGGACCGTGGCGGCCAATAGGAGGCGTCTCCAGTCCACGTTCCGAGTCTCCCACAATGACGCCTGGACCAGGCGCCAGCGACCTAGCCGGACCGGCTCTCCCAGCTGGTCAGGCCCTCGTCCACCAAGTCGAGAGCCCACTCGACTTCTTCCTGGGTGGCAACCAGTGGCGGGATGAATCGAAGGACGTTCCCGTCGGGGCCGCAGTTGATGATGATCAACTCGCGGTCATAGGCGTGCTTCTCGATGTGGAGGAAGGCGGGCTTGTCCGGTGTCCGGCTCTCACGATCGATAACCAACTCGACCCCGATCATCAGACCCAATCCGCGTACGTCGCCAATAGTGGGATGGGCCTCGGCAAGCTCGTGGAATCGCTCGAACGTCCGTTTTGACAACTCACGGGCGTGCGGCAGGAGCCCTTCCATGGTGTCGATCACCGCAACGGCGGCGGCCGTCGATACCGGGTTGCCGCCGAAGGTGGTGCCGTGGGCCCCGACCGGCCAATTGTCCATGATCTCCCGCGACGAGCCGTAGGCGGAGAGCGGAAGCCCGTTCGCAATGCCCTTGCCGAGCGCCATGATGTCCGGCTTGGCATCGAAGTGATCGGCGCCAAACCACTCGGCGGTGCGTCCGAAGCCGGTCTGCACCTCGTCGTACACCAGCATGATCCCGTGCTCGTCCGCCAGCTCTCGGAGGGCGTCGAGGAAGGCGGGCGGGGCCGGGTAGTAACCCCCTTCGCCTTGCACCGGTTCCACCAGGAAACAGGCGATGTTTTTTGGGGTGACGACATGCTTGAACATCAGGCGGAGCTCATTGAGCGATAGCTCGACAGCGGCCTCCTCGGTCATCCCCCAGCGATACGGATGGGGAAAGGGCGCCACGAACACGGAGCCGAGGATCGGGTGGTATCCGTCGCGATACTTGGCGTTCGAGGTCGTGTAGCTGATCGAGCCCATGGTGCGTCCGTGGAAGGCACCGCGAAACGCGACCACGCCCTGACGGCCGGTTGAGTACTTGGCCAGTTTCACCGCCGCCTCCACCGATTCGGCGCCCGAGTTGGCGAAAGCGAACTTCTGGATGCCGGGCGGGGTTATGTCCCGCAGTTTCTCGGCGGCCTCCACGATGGCGTCGTAACGGACGATGCAGCCGGAGTGCATCAGGTTGTCGATCTGTCTGTGGGCGGCTTCGACTACGGCGGGATGGTTGTGACCGAGGTTGACCACGGCCGTGCCACAAGCGAAGTCAGCCCAGCGCTTGCCTTCGACGTCGGTGATCCAGATCCCCTCCGCCTTGACAGCATGGATGTCGGTGTCGAAGGCGATCACGGGTGCGATCACGTCTTTGTGACGGGTGACGAGGTCGGTCATGGGTCGTGATGCTACCCAAACGACCTAAAACCGGGAACCCGAGGCGAGCGCTCTATTGGCCACCGGGACACCCTTCGGGCCAGCGAAGATGCTGGTCAGCGACGATTCCGGGGAGGTCGGTGACGGTCTCGTCGGGGGCGACGATCTTCACTTCGACCACGGTCTCGGCTCCAAGCCCGAAGTGGGCCACAGGAAGATGCCCTGAGGCATAGCCACCGCCGGCACTGATCTCCTGACGCCCGATCACGGTGCCGTCGTCGGTTGAGATCTCGACGACCGCGCCTACGCCGCGTCCCGGGCCGCCTATCGAAACCTCCAGCCAGTGACCGCTCTCCCCGGCGTTGTGGAACATGATTGAGGGCAGCGCGGGCTCCCACTCGACGGCGAAGACATCAAGCCGTCCGTCGCGGTCGATGTCGACCACCGGGGCCCCCACCCAGTACTGGTCCGAGCCCAGCCCCGATGAGATCTCGAAGGCGAGATCGGGGCTGCCGAGGTTGCGGTATACGGCCAGGGTTCCCCCGTCACCGGCCGAAGCCGAGGTCACGATGTCCGGCCAGGAGTCATTGTCGATGTCCGCTACCTGAACGTGGGGGGCCAACGTCGGGAGGGGGGTCAGTCCAGCGCTCCCCGTGACGTCCTCGAACTGCGGGCTCTCCCCTCCGGAGTTGAGGAACACCCGCACCGGCACTTCCGAGTCGAATTCGACGGCCGCCCGATAATGCTGGCCGATGACGATGTCGGTGAACCCGTCTCGGTTGAGATCTCCCAATGCCACCCCGGCCGCGTCGTCCTCTTCCCCGATCGGGATCGCCGCGTAGTCATCGGGGGTCACGTCTACGAAATCGAAGTCCCCTTGGTTGAGGAATACCGCAGTCGACGTCGCCAGGTCCGGCAAACCGTCGCCATTGAGGTCCCCCGCCGCGGCACTGAGGGCGAGGATGCCCTCCAGACCCGAACCCTCGGTCACGTCCTCGAATTCGAGCGAGCCCTTGTTGCGGAGGAGGAGCCCACCGGTCTCGCCGGAGTTGTCTTCGGACACGTAGATGTCGAGCAGGCCGTCGCCGTCGTAGTCGGCGACAGCCGGAGTGCGGCCCCGAAAGTCCGGAGGAAGGACCTCGCTGTGCGGCTGCAGGGACCCGTCGACGTTCTCGTAGAGACGGCTCGGGGTCTCCGACTCGGCGGAACGCCCCGCGTGGCGGATGATGAGGAGATCTTCGTCACCGTCTCCGTCGAGATCGGCAAACACGGCTCCTGAAGTCCGACCTAACTCGGTGCTCCAACCGGCTTCCGGCGTGAGCTCAGGCTGGCTCAGCAGCAGCTGATCCGGATTGGGACCATTCGCCCCTCGCACCTGATAGGCCTCCGCCTCGCGGTCGGCGAAGGTCCCCACTGCCAGATCGGGGTAGTCATCCCCGTTGACATCCCCAAAGGCTGCCGAATGCCCGTACATGCCGACCAATGGCTCGACGAGGCCCATCTCCTCGGTGACGTCTTCGAACAGGATCTCGCCCGGCGTCCCCGAGGTGGGAGCGGTCCAACAAGTCAAAGTCCCAGAGGGAGCGGACCCGGCGCTGCTCGGTGTCGGGCTCGACCCGCTGCTGGAATCGTTAGTGGGATCGGTGCCGCTCGAGTTGGTCGATGTAGCACCCGACGTGCACGAGGCGATGACCAAGGCGGCGAGAACGAGCGCCAAACGTGGGTTCATACGCCTTCGATGACCACCAGCACCACGGTGCCGAACCCGGAGTCGTCGTCCGCGGGAGATGCATTCACCCCGAGGACGAGCCTTCCGTCGTCGTAGACGATGGAGTAGGTGCCGCCGGGCAGGAGCCCCAACTCCTCGAATGGATCGAGAAGCGATGTCACCTCGGTTATCTCACCGGTCGCGGTGTCCATCGAGTTCACCACCGCGCCGATTTCCCACGCGCCACCGTGCGCCTCTGGCATCCAAAAGATCCGGGACCCATCGGGGGTCATGGCAATCGAGGTAGTGCTCCCGCCCGGGTCTCCGAGGTCGGTCAAATCACCGGAGGGGGAGATCGAGAACAGCCCCGGCTCGTCGTCAGCTGCTCCGAACACTGTGCCGTCAGGCGCTGGGCGGGTGACCGACCGCAGCCAAAAGCCGGGAAGAGTGACATCGAGGTCGGCGAACTCACCCGAAGCAGGGTCGAGCGCCGCCAGTCCGCCGTCGCCGATCGAGTAGAAAACACCACCGGTGACCGGGTCGATTCCCAGGGCTCTGAACCCCTCTTGGCGTGGATCGTCGACCTGGGTGACAGTCTGCCTGGTTGAGGTGTCGTAGACAGTCAGCATCCCTCGGTCGGGCTCACTCGAGTCGACATCGACGGAACCGGCCACCAAGGTATGGCCGTCGAGAGCGATGGTCATAGTGGGGGTGCCGAACTCTCCTGCGAATGCCCCCCGATCGCTGATGGTCCGGGCGCCGGGCTGGATCTCGAGCAACCGATCGCCCTCGTATCCGTTTTCGTAGGTCAGCTCATCTCGGGTTCCCCAATAGGTGGCGGCCCAAATCGATCCGCAGCCGTCCATGACCATTTGGGCGTGGACCTTTCCGTAGCCAAATGTCCCGTCCTCGTGAGGCACCACCGAGAGGACATCGCCGAAACGGGTGAGATTTCTCTGTTCGGAGTCGTAGACGAAGAAGTAGGAGTTGGCATCGACACCGAGATGGTCGCCCAC
>CAZSMJ010000129.1:0-5703 GCA_964608055.1 uncultured Acidimicrobiaceae bacterium
GGGAACACCACCTTCTACTTCCGTCATACCAACACCCAAGGAAACGCCGACAGCAGCATCTTCTTCGGTCAGGCATCGTGGCTCCCGGTATCCGGAGTCTTCGGGCTGGGTTGACCGGTCCGACGCGCTAGTAGGTCTGATTCGCGACAAGTTCATCTGTGAGCCGCAAGGGCTGTTCTCAGTCAAGGGCAAAAGTGAGATGGAGACCTCTCTGCTCGTTTCGCGTCGTCCAGGCACTTCGGGCGACGTTCTGACCTCCTGATTGAATCCGTCATGTGCTGAAAGTCACCAGCGCTAGCCGGAATGGCGTCCGGTGTTCCTCGAAATGCCTACGGCGTGCCACCTGCGAGCTGCGAAGCTGCGGCCATGGACGAGGAGCAGCGTTTACAGCGGGCAACCCGGGAGAAGAGGGCTGGCGTTGCGGGTATTCCGGAGGTTGACGCGGTAGCCCAGGCCCTGGCCGCCGGCCCCGACCCGAGAGCGATCGTGCTTGTGGAGGGGATGAGCGACCAGGTCGCGCTCCAAGCATTGGCAGTGCGTCGTGGTCGGAATCTCGACGCCGAGGGGGTTTCGATCGTGCCCATGGGGGGCGCGACCACTATCTGGCATTTCCTCGATCTGTTGGGCCCTCGAGGTCTCGATATCAGACTGGCCGGGCTTTGTGACGCCGCCGAGGAGGGGGACTTTCGGCGCGGTCTCGAACGGGCCGGCTTCGGCTCCGACCTGACTCGCACCGAAATGGAGCAACTTGGTTTTTTCGTTTGCGTCGCAGACATCGAGGACGAGCTGATCCGCGCTCTTGGTGCCGAGTCCGTCGAAATGGTGATCGAGGCTCAAGGCGAGATCGGGTCGTTCCGGATCATGCAGAAACAGCCGGCGCAACGGGGACGGACCACAGAGGAACAGCTCCGGCGCTTCATGGGCACCCGCTCCGGCCGCAAGATCCTTTACGGACGCCTACTCGTCGATGCGCTGGATCTCATACAAGTACCTCGGCCGCTCGACGGTGTGCTTGCCGCCACCAAAGGGGAACATGGGAGTTCGCGAAATTGAATCCTGGGTCGCGAAAAAAGGAATGCTCTCTGGCTTGCATGTTCGGGATGGCACGCCTACCTTGCCATTTGTCGGTACGGGGGCAACTCCGAACCGGACCCGAAGAGATCGAGAGGTAACTTCGGGACCCTCTGGGAGACCAGCCTTTCGGGGTTGGAGTCCGAGCAGGGTCGATAGCCCCGAGAGGGTAGAGGTTTCGGCCAACACTCCCTCGGGGTTTTTCGCGTCCAGGGCACATTCCCGCCGGGCGGATTCGGCGTCAACCGCGGGGTTACGGCTCCCGGGCCAGGGTGACCATCGTGATGTCGTCTTCCTGCTCCCACGCCGGGCCAACGAACCGACTGTGGGACTCGAGCGCCGCGCTGACGAGGTCGCTGTTGGCTCCACTGAGAGCCTGGCGAAGTCGCTCGGTCCCGTACATGTCCCCATCCGGGGCATGTGCCTCGGCGAGACCGTCACTCGTCAGGACCAGGCTGTCGCCGGGGGAGAGACGGCCTTCGACCTCCTCATAGAGCATGTCGGGCATCAACCCCAGCGGCATCCCACGGGCCATGATCTCCACGATCCTTTCGTCTGTGCGTCGGTACGGCAGGTTGTGCCCGGCGTTGGCCAACGCCATCGAACCGGTCGTTGGGTCGATCATCGCCAGGAGACAGGTCACGAACATTCCTGAAGGAATGTCGGGTTGGATGCGGTCGTTGACCTCGGCCAGCACATCGCCAGGCGGGCGGCCGGTCCCGGCTGAGACCCGGAGCAACGTGCGACAGGTTGCCATAACGAGCGCCGCAGGTATCCCTTTGTCACTGACGTCGCCGATGATGACGGCGAGCCGCCCGTCGGGGAGCTCCAGCCAGTCATAAAAGTCGCCCCCCACCTCACGCGCGGGGCGGTAGAAGGCGTCGAAGGCCCAGCCCTTTACTTCGGGAAACCCGTGGGGAAGCAAACCCTGTTGGATCTTTCTGGCCAACTCGAGTTCATGGGTGGCCCGCTCCCGATTCTGGGCCTCCTTCTCCCGGACCCGAACCTCGTAGGCGAGTTGGAGCGCCGGTCCAGCAGACTGTGCGAGCCGATCGAGAAGTTCAAGGTCGAGAGTGGAGTACCTCGAATCCGACGCCCTGTGGCCCAGGTCGAGGACCCCAGTCAGCGATCCGCCCGCCACCAACGGCACGACGACCGATGTCCCGTTCGACCCGAACGGTTCCAGCCCTGCGCTTGGTGCCACCGAAGCGAGGTCGACGGCTACGCCGGAGCCAAGTGCCGCCTTGGTGGCATCGGAGAAGGGCCCAGTGTGGAGGCGAACCGATTTCGGGCGCAGCGCCTGTCGCACGACGGAGACCAGTTCCGCCTCGAGAGTCTCCGGGTCGACGAGGCGGGCCGCCTCCGCGGCAAAAAGGTCTATCACCCGCCGAGCGTCGTAGCGCTCGCGATAGAACCGTCGGTCCACGGCTCGCTGCACCCGTCTCCGTAGCGGCTGGAACGCAAGCACCAAACAGGTACCGAGGGCCACGCCGGCTGCCCCTCCGCCCCATCCATCGATGGCGGCATCCAGCTCAACTCCCGCCACCCGGGCGACCCCTGCGGCAACGGCCAGGAAGACGATGCCGACTAAGGCGGTGACGGTGCCATATACGAGCGCCCGGTTCACCAAGAGATCCAGGTCGAATAGGCGGTGACGGACGATGGCGAAGGAGACCGAGACCGGGAACAGGAACACCGCCAACGTCAAGAGCACCAAGAGGTTGAGGGCATAGACGGCTGTCAGCCGTGGAGTCACCACCACCAGGTCTAGAGCGCCGGGCCTGAGCTCTGGCTGCAGCACCCAAAGCAACAAGAACGCGCCGAGCGCCGCGATCAGAGACAGAACCACAGGCTTGCTTGCCTGAGCCAGTGGTGATTTTCCACGGCGGATCAGTTGGGCAGCGATGGCGCCCGATGGCAAACCCACCAACCAGCTGACTTGGAGCACAACTGGCCAACTGCTCACGTCGAATCGGCCCGAGGGGAAGACGAGAGCGAGAGTCCCACTCACTGCTGCGGCTCCGACCAGCCATCTGGTCCATCGAGGAGTCCAGCGACCGTCGGGAAAGGTTCCGAGGAACGCGAGAGTGGCGATGCCTGCGAGAGAGCCCCAGAATCCGATGAGAGCGCTCGGGGTTATGGACCCGACCACGACCGCGATCGTCGAACCACCTGGCAGGAGGTGCAATGGCGCGAAAAGGCTCGCCCCGAGCCCAGCCAGAGTCACTGCGGCCAGTGGTGCCCGGTTGGAAGCATTGCGCCGCCCGATCAGCAGGAGGGCCAGCCCGAGAAACACCGCGACTCCGAGCACGTGGAGCGCCCGTTGAGCAGCTTCCACTGTGTCCGGGTCGAAGAGGACAGCGAGCTCGCTCTCGATTTGGTGATCTACCGCCGCCGGGCCCTGGGCCATGAGACCGGAGGGGGGATCACTGAAGAGGGCGACCATCGACGCCAGCGTGACGACCGTAATCGCCAGGACAACCACCAGACCAAGCCACCGTGGGAGGAGCGCCGGTCGTTGGGCCATGGTCGTCACTCCGAGCCCTCGAGTGCGTCGATGAGCGCGAGATCCTCGGCAGCCAGTGGGATGATCCCGCGCGACAGCGGTGCTTGCACTGCAAGCGAACTCCACCTGCTCAGCTCGATCTGTTCGGTCGGGCCGCCGAGATCCGGATCGAGTCGATGACATCCGGCGCAATCGGAGCGCCCGCCCCAGCAAAGTTCATCTTCACACACCCTGTCGAAGCTGTGCGGCGGTACGGGTGCGCCCACCGTTGACGATGCATGACATTCGAGACATGTGGCCCGGTCGACATCGGCTGCCATCAGCTCCGGTCGGTTCGGGTCAGGGCGATGAGGGACATTGGGTTGAGAGTCGGTGCTCACCCAGATCAACGAGATGAGCGGGACGGCGAGCACAAGGAAGCTCCAGCCGACGACTCTCGCCACAGTCGATTGTCGTTTGTCCCGGAGCGGACGATCCAGGTACCGGACCCCAAGGAACCAAGCCGCGGCCCAAACAATCAGCCCAACGGCGTATGCGGGTCTGTGCGACGAAGCGTCGTACGGGAACACGAGACTTGCGGCGCCGTACACAGCGGCTGCGCCAGCAATGCTCAGCGCCACCACCCGATATCCGCTTACCCGAAGGGCTACGAGACCCCCCAGGAAGATGAGGACCAGGACAAAAGCTGCCATCGCCGACCAATGGGTTGTGTGGTTCTGGGCTCCCGACATCGCCCGAGCCACCAGCCCATCGATCTCGACGCCAAACGGAAATGCGGCAATCACAACCAGGGCCGCGGCCCACCACCAAATCGGTCCCGATCTGAAGGGCCGGCCGGGGCGGGCGAAGAGCAGTACGGCAGCGAGGGGTATCAGGTAGAGCAGGAGCCCGAAGTCCCAGGCCACGGTTGACGTGACAATGATTGAAAGGGTCAGCAGCGTCACCGTCAACTGGATCAGCCCGCCAAGGCTTCGCTTTGCGCTGAACAACTGGGACACCGCACCGACAAGGGCAAGGCTGAAAAGGATCCCGAAGACGATCTCGTGCAGGCGGTGGGAGACCTCCGAAGCCGCTGCGGTGTCGCGGTAGCCATCAGTGAACCAGCCCAGCACCATGAACGCGGCCGGGGACAGGAGCAGGAGCACCATGATCGTCGTCCAGACCGCGGCGCGGAAGTTCCGCTCTCGAGTCTTCTCAACTGAGGGAGTTGGGTTTGCTGGCGGTTCTATTTGGCCGGAGACCGGCTCAAACGACGATTCTTTGGTCACTCCCTACAGACGATCTGGATCGATCGACGGGTGACATCGGGTGCAGGGTTTTAGGGACGTTCGAGGCTGTCGACCAGGACGGGCACGCTGTAGGTAGCGGTGTAGTCGACCGTGCCGGGAGGCACCCCTTGCTCGGGATAGCCGTCCGTCTGGATCCGTTCCTCGAATCGGAGATGTCCGGCGTCATCGAGGGTGAACCGCAGGTGCAAAGGCAGCGGTGTGTCCAAGCTCATCGAGAAGGTGGCGCCTTTCGGGCCGTCGTCGACCAACTCCAGGTCGAGTCCACTAATCACTCGCAGCACCGCGGCTCGAAGCTCAGGTGGCAACAGAGGCGCTCGGAGGAACTCAAGACATTTCTCGAGGACGGTGAACTCATCGTCGCCGACCTGGCGTCGGATCATGGTCTCCAGCTCTCGGGGATCGGTTGACCAATCTTCTTCGTCGAGGATCGGATTCGAATCCTCCTGTGTTGTGACAACGGTCTCTCCGAGTCGGTCCCCCACGTCGAGCCCGGCGGCGTAATAGGCCTCCTCGTCGGCGGTAGAGAAGAACTGCGGTTCGTGATTGGTCTCCTGAAGACGCACGGTCCCTTGGTCTCCGCTCCATTGCTCACTGGTGTAGGGCAGGGTGTAGTGAAGAGAATCGTGGGTGAACAACCGCGACCCCTCGGTGATGGTGTATGCGAACTGGCTATCGGAGATGGTCAACGGATCTCGGGCCTCCGCGACCTCGGCGAGCTCGGTGATGACTGCGGCGGCCGGTGAGGTAGAGACGGTCTGCGTCAGAAGCACGGCGACGACCACGAGGAGGGCCAGGCCAATTGCCCAGGAACGCCGGCTCCTGGTCCGCTGGTGAGGT
>CAZSMJ010000130.1:0-5701 GCA_964608055.1 uncultured Acidimicrobiaceae bacterium
CCGGAGCCGCCGTCATAGTCGACGGCGCAGCAACGCTCGACGAGCTGGACAGAATCGAAAGCGCTCTTCTCGGCAAGAATTCCGCGGTCGGCACCGCGCGACGGGCGATGGGAGGCATGGACCCGTCGGAGCGCCCCATGGTCGGCGCCCGACTCAACGAGGCCACCGCGCAAATCGAGAGCCTGATCGCCCAGCGCCGGGTGGCTCTTTCTCTGTTGGAGGAGCGGCACCGCCTCACCGGCGACCGAATCGACGTGACCCTCGAGGCGGTCAGCTTTCCCCGGGGCTCTCTCCATCTGATCCAACTGACCATCGACGAGGTGGTCGATATCTTCGTCGGCCTCGGGTACCGCATGGCCGCCGGACCGGAAGCGGAGCTGGGCTGGTACAACTTCGATGCCCTCAACACCCCTCCCACCCATCCCAGCCGGCTCGAATCGGACACCATGTACCTGGACTACGGGGACCCGGCTGACGAGCTCTTGCTGCGAACCCAGACTTCGCCGAGCCAGGTTCGTTGGATGCAGCAAAACCAGCCACCGGTCTACGTTGTGGTGCCCGGGAAGGTCTATCGCACCGACACCATCGACGCCACCCACCTTCCCGTCTTTCATCAGATCGAAGGCCTTGCGGTAGACGACTCGATCACGTTCTCAGACCTCAAAGGGACGCTTTCCCATTTTGCGAAGGAATTCTTCGGCCCCAAGACCACCGTTCGACTGCGGCCCCATTTCTTCCCGTTCACCGAACCGAGCGCCGAGCTCGATGTCTCTTGTTTCGCCTGTGACGGCGGGGAGTCGGCGTGCCGCGTCTGTGGAGGCGCCGGCTATCTCGAGATGCTGGGCTGCGGGCTGGTCGACCCCAACGTGTTCGAGGCAGTTGGGTACGATCCGTCGCAGTTCTCCGGATTCGCCTTCGGGATGGGTGTCGAGCGTCTGGCCATGGTGCGGCACGGAATCAACGACATCCGCCACTTCATAGACAACGACCTTCGTTTTCTGAGGCAGTTCTCGTGAAGATCCCGCTGAGTTGGCTCGCGGAGTTCATCACACTCCCGGAGCTTTCTCCCTCCGAGCTGGCTGACGTCATTGCCATGGTTGGTCACGACGTGGAGGGGTACGAGATCCTCGAGATTGGCTGGTCGGGCGTTGTGGTCGGCAAGGTGGTTGACATCGCGGCCCATCCCGATGCCGACAAGATCCGGGTTTGCCAGGTCGACGTTGGCAACGGTCCTGAACAGATCATCTGTGGGGCATGGAACTTCGACAGCGGCGCCTACGTGGCGGTGGCCCGACCCGGCGCCGTTCTCCCCGGGGGCTTCGAAATCGGGCTTCGCACGATCCGTGGCGTCGACTCGAACGGAATGATCTGCTCCGACCGCGAGCTCGGGCTGGGCGACGACCACACCGGGATCCTCGTCCTGGATGGGGAGCCAGAGCTGGGAATCGATTTCTCCGAGCTCGTGGAGCTGCCGGACATCGTCTTCGATCTCGCAATCACCCCGAACCGACCCGATGCAATGTCGCTGCTGGGCTTGGCTCGTGACCTGGGCGCGTATCTCGGAGTCGATCACATCATCCCGGAGCGAGCTCTGAAGACCGTTCCCGGCGCTGCGGAGATAGTCGTCGAATTGGGAGACCCGGTCGGATGCCGTCGCTTCACCGCACGGGAGATACGAGGGGTAACGATTGGGCAGTCCCCGCTTTGGGTCAGACATCGATTAGCCAAGGCCGGAATGAGGGCGATCTCCAACGTCGTCGACGTCACCAACTACGTGATGTTGGAACTCGGCCACCCGTTGCATGCCTTCGACGCAGATTCGATTGCTGGACGGCGCCTGGTTGTCAAGAGGGCGGTCCCCGGGGAGGAGTTGGTCACTCTCGACGGTGAAACCAGGGTCCTGGGTGAGGAGGACCTCATCATCTACGACGACGACGGCCCGACTTCGATGTCGGGGACGATGGGTGGTGCCCGGTCGGAAGTCTCTTCCGAGACTGTCAGCGTGCTGATGGAGGCCGCCTCGTGGGACCCGCCGACGATCATGTACATGTCGCGTCGTCACAACCTTCGCTCCGAGGCATCCACGCGTTTCGAGAGAGGTGTCGACCCCAACCTTGCCGACGATGCGAATCGTCGCGCCACGGCGATGGTGGTCGAGCTGGGAGGCGGAGAGGTCCCGGAATCCGCCATCGATGTGATCGGCACGGCGGTCGAGCCGGTGACCGTCCAGCTCGCACTTGCGGAGGTGACTCGTCTCCTGGGCGAGGGGTTCACCCGTGACGAGGTGGCCGGCATCCTCACCCGCCTTGGGATGGAGGTCCATGGTGAGGACCCGTTGCAGGTGGTGGTCCCGACGTTCCGGCCTGACGTGACTCGCCCGGCCGACCTTGTCGAAGAGATCGCCCGGATCCACGGCTTCGACAAGTTCGCTGCGACAGTGCCCATCGGCCCAGTTGGGGGGCTCACCGCCGAACAGAGGCGTTTGCGTGTGCTACATCGCGCCCTGGCTGATGTCGGGCTCAGTCAGGCGGTGACGTTGCCGTTTGTGGGGGAGGAGGACCTCTTGCGGCTCGGGAATTCACTGGGAGAGGTGCTGCGGGTAACCAACCCACTCCGAGACGAGGAGGGGCGGCTTCGCCCCACGATGCTGCCCAGCCTTCTCAACGCTGTCAGGTTCAACTTCTCACACGGTGCCTCATCGGTGGCCCTGTTCGAGACGGGCCGGGTGTTTGCGGCTCGTCCGGCAGAAGAGGATCGGAGACTCCCCGAACAGATCGACCGGCTCGCCTGGGTGGCGGCGGGGACCGTCGGATTGGCCATTCTTGGCGAACCGGGGCTGATGGCCGACGGCCGGGTGTCGATAGCCCTGTTCCGCCACGTTGCCTCTGTGCTCGGGCTCGAGGGCTTCGAGTTGACTCCTGCCACCCCGGCCGGATACCACCCGGGCCGCACCGCAGCCGTCTCACTCAATGGGGTATCGATCGGCCATGTCGGCGAGTTGAGCCCGACGGTCGCCGGAGCGTATGAGATCCCGGGCCGGGTAGCCGTGGCCGAGTTGGATCTCGATCCACTTTTGGCACCCTTGCCGCTGCGTCAGGCGGAGTCGCCGTCGGTGTACCCGCCGGTCGATTTCGATCTGTCCTTTCTTCTGGCGGATAACAATCCGGTGTCAGGGGTCCTGGAGGCGACCATCGACGCCGGCAGCGGCCTGGTGGAGTCGGCCTACGTGTTCGACGAGTTCAAAGGTGCCGGGATCGACGAGGGGGAGCGAGCGGTTGCGATTCGATATCGGCTCCGGGCGCCCGACCGCACCCTCACCAATGAAGAGGTTTCGCCGGTGCGCGAGGCGATGATCGAGGCAGGCCGCGTTCTCGGAGCCCAGCTCCGAGGAGCCTGAGTCGACACACCGTGGATCTGGTCAGCCAACTCGCGGGACCGCCCGAGGTTTCTGCTCCTCGTCTTCTGGGGGCGGTCTTGGTGTCGGAGCTTGGACCATCCCCGGTGGCCGTGAGGATCAATGAGGTCGAGGCCTACCGTGGCGAGGACGACCCGGCGTCGCACGCCTTCAAGGGGAAGACCGGGCGGAACGGTTCGATGTTCGAGTCTCCGGGCACCCTCTACGTATATCGGTCATATGGCGTGCACTGGTGTGCCAACGTCTCCACCGGGCCGGCAGGCACCGGTTGGGCGATCCTGTTCCGGGGTGGTGAGGTGATCGACGGCTTGGCCACCGCCCGTGCCCGCCGCGGGCGTGATGACCAGTTGGCGAACGGGCCGGGGAAGCTCTGTCAGGCCTTGGGAATCGAAGGCTCCCACGACGGGATCAACCTCCTGGCGCGGGGCTCCGCTCTCCGTCTCGAGAACGGGTCGCCGCCACAGATGGTGATGGCGACGCCTCGGGTCGGGATCTCGAAGGCCCGGGATCTCCCGTGGCGCTTCATCGCCGCCACGTCCTCTGGCAACGGAAGCTAGGCCCTGGCCCTCGTTGGTTACCCTCGCATCGACCATGACCCCTGCTGAACAACTGCCTCGTCTCCTGCGCCATGCCGACAAGGTCGTCCCTGAAGACGAGTTGATGAACAAGTTGGAGAGCGGCCGCCAGCTTCGGGTCAAACTGGGAATGGACCCGACCGCCCCGTCGGTCACTCTGGGCTGGGCAGTGGTGCTGCGCAAGCTCCGGCATTTCCAGGAGATGGGTCATATCGCAGTCCTGATTGTGGGTGATTTCACTGCCAGGGTCGGAGATCCCTCGTTGCGGAGCGACACCCGGAAGCGTCTCAGCGTCGAGGAGGTGAACGGCTTCGCCGAGAACGTGCTCGGCCAGTTCCGCAAGGTCCTCCTCGATGATCGGCTCGAGATCCGTCGCAACTCAGAATGGCTGGGCGCTCTCGACATGGGCGGGTTACTAGAGCTCACCTCGGCAGCAACCGTCGCCCAGATGTTGGAGCGCTCCGACTTCGCCAACCGATACCAGGAGGGCAACCCGATCTCGGTGATGGAATTCCTCTACCCATTGCTCCAGGGCTATGACTCGGTGGCGGTCGAGGCCGATGTCGAGTTGGGGGGGAGCGACCAGCTTTGGAACCTGATGATGGGGAGGGTCGTCCAGGAGCGTTACGGACAGGAGCCCCAGGTTGCCTTGACTATGCCGCTGCTGGTCGGGACTGACGGCTCCAAGAAGATGTCGCAATCGCTGGGCAACTACATC
The DNA here is from genome assembly GCA_964608055.1 of uncultured Acidimicrobiaceae bacterium. GTDB lineage: Bacteria > Actinomycetota > Acidimicrobiia > Spongiisociales > ZC4RG35 > JALYNX01. Next base: position 4,709 of record CAZSMJ010000130.1, read on the forward strand.
GGGGTCGAGGACGAGCCCGGCGAGATGTTTGGCAAGACCATGAGCATCCCGGACCAGGTGATGCCCGAATGGTTTCGGTTGGCAGCCGATGTCGACCCGGAGGAGGTTGATCGGATCGAGGCGGGTCTCGCCAGCGGGGAGCTCCACCCCGGGGAGACCAAACGCCAGCTGGCGCGGGCCGTGACCGCCTTGTATTGGGGTGACGCCGCTGCCGCCGATGCGGAAGTTGCTTTCGACCAGATCTTCCGTCACGGGGGAACGCCCGACGAGATCGAGGATTTCGCCTTGCCGGCGGGGGAAACCGTCCAGATGTCCTCCCTGGTGCGCGATGTGTCGGGGGAGTCGGGCTCGAAGGCCCGTCGGCTTCTCGCCCAGGGCGCGGTCAGACTCGACGGGGAGGTCGTCGAGGACGGGGAGATGGCCAGAAACGCCCTTGCCGGGCGGGTTCTCAAGGTGGGAAAACGCCGATTCGTCCGTCTTTCTGAATGAACTTGACTAGATTTCTGATGTCGTTACTATTCGACGTCCGGCCCAGGAAATACTTCCTGGGTCCCCCACCACCCGGTGAGGGGCTTGTCTCGCGTTCAACGCGATTGACTATGTATCGGGGCAGCGATCCTGAGCGATCGCCGGCCTGCCTGACACCACGGTGTGGGAGCTTTGGGCTCCTTGACAACTGAACAATGTGCCAAAAGCCAGCAAGCGCTTGCCACTTTGTCGATTCGTCGACCTGGTGGTAGGCATTTTGCAGCAATCGAAGCTCTCGGGTCTCTCACAGACCCGAGACCCAATTGCAAACTCAGACTGACAGGAGTGGGCACCGTCTCTGACGGAGCCCGTGAATGTACGTTGGAGAGTTTGATCCTGGCTCAGGACGAACGCTGGCGGCGCGCCTAATGCATGCAAGTCGAGCGACGCACACCGGAGGGGTAACCCATCGGTATGACGGAGCGGCGAACGGGTGAGTAACACGTGAGCAACCTGCCCCACAGA
>CAZSMJ010000131.1:0-5649 GCA_964608055.1 uncultured Acidimicrobiaceae bacterium
GTGATCGCGGAGACCGGGGCCGGCCAGCACGGGGTGGCCACCGCCGCCGCCTGCGCCCGGGTCGGTCTCGACTGCACGGTGTACATGGGCACGGTCGACATCGAGCGTCAGGCTCCCAACGTGGAGCGAATGCGGCTCCTCGGGGCCCGGGTGGAGCCGGTCACCTCCGGAGACGCCACCCTGAGGGCCGCTATCAACGAGGCCCTTCGGGATTGGGTGACCGATCCGGAGAACACCTATTACCTCCTGGGGTCAGCAGTCGGGCCTCATCCCTATCCATGGCTGGTGCGCCAGTTGCAGTCGGTGATCGGCCACGAGGCGAGACGCCAGATCCTCGAGCTACGTGGCTCGCTGCCCGATGTTGCCTTCGCCTGTGTCGGTGGCGGCTCCAATGCCATAGGCCTGTTCTATCCCTTCCTCGAGGACCCGGTCCAACTGGTCGGGGTCGAGGCCGGGGGCCGGGGGCAGGGGCTAGGCCAGAACGCCGCCACCATCGGACATGGCAGCCCGGGTGTCCTCCACGGGAGCTTCTCCTATGTTCTCCAGGATGGAGATGGCCAGATCCAGGAGACCCACTCAGTCTCCGCCGGCCTCGACTACCCGGGTGTCGGGCCCGAGCACGCCTGGCTGGCAGACACCGGGCGGGCTCTCTATCTGGAGGCTTCCGATGACGAGGCGCTGTCGGCACTCGACGAGCTCGGGCGGCATGAGGGAATCCTCCCCGCGTTGGAGTCGAGCCACGCCCTCGCCGCCGTCCGCAGATGGCTGATCGAAAGCCCCGGTGCGGCGGTCCTTGTGGGCCTTTCCGGTCGTGGTGACAAGGACATCGACATCCTGAGAGGGCTGAGCCGATGACCACGGCACTCACCGGCGCCACCATCCTCGAGGAGCGACTTCGAAGCGAGGACCCGGCCATCGTTCCCTATTTGACAGCCGGCTTCCCCACGATGGCACGCTTTGCTGCAGCCCTGTCCGAGGTGGCCGCCGTCTCTGAGGCAGTTGAGATCGGAATCCCGTTCAGTGACCCGATGGCCGATGGGGCCACTATCCAAGAGTCGAGCCGTGTCGCTTTAGAGGGCGGGGCGACTCTCGAAGGTGTGCTCACGACCCTGGAGGACCTTCCCTCACTGTCGGTTCCGCTTGTGGTCATGAGCTACTTGAATCCGCTGATGGCCTATGGGTACCAACGAATCCTTCCTCGGTTGGCGGCATCCGGTGTCGCCGCGCTAGTGGTTCCCGATCTCCCTCTCGAGGAGTCCGAGGCGCTCAGCGACGCCGCTGGTGGGTCCGGGATCGGCCTGGTGCAGCTGGTCACCCCGGTGACCGATGCCGACCGGTTGCGCCGTCTTGGCGCCGCTTCGAGAGGATTCACCTACGCGGTCACCATGACCGGGACCACCGGTGGCTCGGCCACAGTCGGCTCGGAGCTGGGCGGCTATCTGGATCGGGTGCGCAGCGTTTCGAGGACACCGGTGCTGGCCGGTTTTGGGGTGAGGAGCGCCGATCAGGTCCGGTCCCTGGTGCCGCATTGTGACGGGGTCATTGTGGGGAGCGCCCTCGTCGAAGTGCTGGGCAGAGGCGAAGACCCGGTTGCCTTCCTGACAGGATTGCGGCCATGATCGCCACCCTCACCGCCGACTGCACCTTGGGCCAGAAGGCGGCGATCCTTCGCTTCATCGAGGGTTATGGGCTTCGGGTCCATGTGGGCGAGGCCGGATCGACCACCGTCGTCAGCGTCATCGGCGACTACGAGCCGGGCATGGCGGAGTCGATTGGCGCCCTCGTCGGGGTGGCCACCGTGAGCACGGAGGCTCCCCTCTACCCGTTCGTGGCCCGGGAGGCCCGCAACGCGCCGACCACGGTCCGGGTTGGGGAGGTGGTGGTTGGGGGACCCGAGGTGGTCGTGATCGCCGGCCCATGTTCTGTGGAATCGGAAGGACAGATCGACAGGATTGCGAGCGGCGTGGCCAAGGAAGGGGCGGTGTTGCTCCGCGGTGGCGCTTTCAAACCGAGAACCTCCCCGTACAGCTTCCAAGGGATGGGGGAGGAGGGCCTGGAGTTGCTAGCGGCGGCCCGTGCGGCGACCGGGTTGGGCGTGGTCTCGGAGTGTGTCGCTCCCGAAGACGTGCCTCTCCTGAATCGTCACGTCGACATGCTCCAAGTTGGCAGTCGCAACATGCAGAACTTCCGGCTGCTGTCGGCAGTCGGCGAGCAGCCCAAGCCGGTGCTCCTCAAACGGGGATTGATGTCGACGATCGAAGAGTTACTGCTGGCAGCGGAGTACATCGTCGGGTCGGGCAATCCTCGAGTGATTCTCTGTGAGCGTGGAATTCGCTCTTTCGACACCGCGACCCGGGGGATCCTCGACATCAGCGCGGTTCCCGTGCTCAAGGAACGGACCCATCTCCCGGTGATCATCGACCCGAGTCACGCCGCCGGTCGTCGCTCGCTGGTGCCGAGCCTTGCCGCAGCCGGAATCGCCGCCGGCGCCGACGGGCTCATCATCGAGGTCCACGACCGGCCCGAGGAGGCGCTCAGCGACGGTCCGCAGAGCCTGACCCTGGAGGGATTCGCCGAGACCATGGTGACGGTTTCGAAGGTCGCGAACGCGCTTGGGCGCTCCCTGGCGACGCTGTAGACCGTTACGGCGTCGACTCCGTCGACACCTCCTTGAACATCTCGCCGACGGCGGCCACGCTGCCCAGGAAGCCGCTGGTGTCGAGCGGAAGGAAGATCTTGGTCGCTCGACCATCGGCCACCCGCTGCAGCGTTTCCAGATAGCGGATCGCGATCAGGTCTGGTGTCGGGTTTCCGTTGTGGATGGCGGCATAGACCCGTTCGATGGCCTGGCCTTCGCCCTCGGCCACAGTGAGCTTCTGGTATTTCTCGGCGTCTGCGACCCGCTTGATCGCCTCGGCCTGGCCGTCAGCCTCCAACACCTGGCTCTCCTTCAGGCCCTCGGCCTTGAGAATCGCGGCGCGTTTGAGGCCTTCGGCCTCAGTCACCGCGGCACGACGGTCACGCTCCGCCTTCATCTGGCGATGCATGGCGTCGGTCACGTCTTGCGGGGGCTCGATGCGCTGGATCTCGACCCGAACCACCCGCACCCCCCACTTGTCGGTCGCATCGTCGAGGATCTGGCGCAGCTTGGCGTTGATCACCTCACGGGAGGTGAGCGCCGAGTCGAGGTCGAGGTCCCCGACCACGTTTCTCAGGTTGGTCTGCGCCAGCTTGGTCACCGCCAGCATGAAGTTCCCCACGTTGTATTCGAGCTTCACCGGGTCGGTCGCCTCGTAGTAGATGACGGCGTCGACGGTGACGACAACGTTGTCCTTGGTGATGACCTCCTGTGGAGGGACATCGATCACCCGCTCCCTCATGTCGACTTTGGTCAGCCGCTTGACGAAGGGGAGAACCCAGCGCAGACCGGAGTCCACCGTCCGCTGGTACCTCCCCAGGAACTCGATGAGCCCCTTCTCGAACGGCCTGACCACCTTGAACCCGGCTGCAGCGATCAGAATCAGCACCAGCGCCAGTACGGCGAACAGGATTACGACGGCCTCCATGTCTCTTCCTTTCCTATTTCTCGAAACTCAGTGGTTTTCCAGCGGGTCGACAACGAATCGCGCGCCCCGCACCTCGCTCACAACGATCCGGGCGTCCTTGGGGATCGGCTGCGTCGCTGTCGCCCGCCACTCTTCGGTGGCAACCCTGACCATTCCCGCCCCGCTGTGGGGATCGATTGCCTCGAGGACGATCCCCTCTGCACCCACCCAGCGGTTGGCTCCGACCTTGGGCTGCTCCGCTTCGTCCTGACGGGTGATGAACCGGCGTAAATAGGCGAGCGACACGATGGAAACACCGAAGAAGACCAGCCATTGTGCAAGGACCCCGGTCCCCGCCCAAGCCAGGATGGCCGCCGAAGCCGCGCCGATTGCGAAGGGGAGGAGGAAGAACCCGGCGGTGAAGATCTCGCCGATCCCCATCACAACGGCGAAGATCGTCCACAACCAACGCCATATCTCGTTGTCCACGTCGTTACCTCCTTGTCCGGCCACGGCAGCGGCGGCGATCACCGCGCCCAAACCAATCGTGTACAGGGCAAGTTCCCGCCGGTTCTTGCGTGTGGTGCCCGCAACTCCGGATTGGACCTCCTGCCAACTCGCCGTCGAGCTTCGGTGGGCGCGATACGCCGACGCCCAGTTCTCCGCGAATTGGGCAGGATCGGGCCCCACGACATCGCTCATCGTACGACCGTCACCGGCGGCATCGGCCAGGTGTTGTTCCAGCTCGGAGCGCATCTCGACGATCGATGGGCGGGGAACGCCGGTCTCCCTCCAATAGCGCTCGATCTCGTCGAGAGGGGTGCCTCGCTCAGTCATGATCGGAGCCATTGAGGACACCGTCGACGGCAACACGAAACCTGTTCCAGTCGGTCCGCCATTGCTTGAGGCTGGTGCGCCCCCGGTTCGACATCCGGTAGTACTTTCGAGCGGGGCCTTCCGAGCTCTGGACCAGATAGCTCTCGATCATGCCCTGTTTCTGAAGCCGGGAGAGAAGCGGATAGATCGAGCCTTCACTCGCCAGATCGAGACCACGGTCCCTGAGCTTCTTCACCATCTCGTAACCGTACGAAGGCTCTTCGTCGATGATCGACATCAGGCACATGTCGAGCACCCCATGCAGAAGCTGGGTGCTGCGGTCTTGCCCGGTACTCAGTACCATGCGTAACAGAATACCTGGCTGCACCTGAGTGGTCAAGATGCCCCTCCCGGTATGCTCCGCTGCCTGGAAGAAAGGTGAGAGGATGAATCCGGAGAAGCTCACCGCGCGCAGCCGCGAGGCAATCCTCGCTGCAACCCAGGCTGCCAGGGACCACAACCACGGTTCGATTCAGCCGGCACATCTGGCCCTCGCCCTGCTCGGGCAGTCGGAAGGCATCGTCTACCCGGTTCTCGATCGTCTTGGGCTGCGACCGATGGAGCTGCGTAGGGCGATCGAGGAGATCCTTGATCGGGAGCCGAAGGTCTACGGCGACGCCGAGGCAGGCGCTTCTCCGGACTTCAACCGAGTCCTCACCAATGCAGACCGACATCGGGCCAACCTGCAAGACGACTATTTGTCGGTCGAGCATCTGCTGCTCGCCCTCGCCGAGGACACCGGTCCCACCGGTGAGGCCTTGAGGGCGGGAGGTCTCAACTCGACTGCGATCCTCGAGGCATTGCAAACTCTGAGGGGACACCAGCGGGTCACCACCGATGACCCCGAGTCGACCTTCAACGCCCTCGAGCAGTATGGGCGTGATCTCACTGCCGAGGCTCGAAAGGGTCGCCTCGATCCGGTCATCGGGCGAGACGACGAGATCCGGAGAGTGATCCAGGTCCTGTCCCGCCGCACCAAGAACAACCCGGTCCTGATCGGAGAGCCCGGAGTGGGCAAGACCGCAATAGTCGAAGGCCTGGCCCGCAGAGTGGCCGACGGTGACGTCCCAGAAGGCCTCAAGACCAAGCGGATCATCTCCCTCGACCTGGCCTCGATGGTGGCGGGTGCCAAGTACCGCGGCGAGTTCGAGGAGCGCCTCAAGGCGGTTCTCGAGGAGATCCGGTCCGCCGAGGGCGAGATCATCACGTTTCTCGACGAGCTTCACAC
>CAZSMJ010000132.1:0-5648 GCA_964608055.1 uncultured Acidimicrobiaceae bacterium
CGCAAGGCCCTGTTGGAGATGATGCTGACCGGGCGGACGATCGACGCCCAGGAGGCATATCGGCTCGGCGCGGTGTCGAGGGTCGTTCCACGAGCCGAGCTCGACGCTGCCGTCGACGAGACGGTGACCGCGCTGAAATCGGTGAGCCCGGCGACCCTGGCCTTGGGCCGGGACGCCTTCTATGGGATCACAGATCTCGGGCTCGACGCTGCCCTGGACCGGCTTCAGTTGGGGCTTACCGAGATTGCCTTGACCCAGGACGCCAAAGAGGGCATTGCGGCCTTTCTGGAGAAGCGGGATCCCGAATGGTCCGGGCGTTGAGGTCTGTCCGCCATATGGTTGGCATGGCCGCGATTTAACCTCTTCGTATGCGGCGCAACATCCAGATCCTCGGCTGGACCTTCATCTGGGCCGGTCTCTTCATCTTCGGGTATCTGGGGTGGCAGCTGTTCGGTACCGACGTCATCAATGCCCAGGTCCAGGCGGCGGCCTCGAAGGATCTGGACGGTTTCTTCGAGATCGAGCGAGAGCACCTTCCGCGCCCGCTGCCAGTCGAGGCAGAAGAGGGGCCGACGCTCGAATTTCACCCCGAGGAGCAGCCAGTTGAGAACACCGAATTCGCCAGGCTCATTGTTCCCAAGTTGCGTCTTGACGCCGTGGTGTTCGAGGGCGTGACTGGAGAAGCCCTCGCCCAGGGCCCGGGTCACATGCCCAACACCCCCTTGCCCGGCCAGCCAGGCAACGCAGTCATTTCCGGGCATCGAACCACCCACGGCCGGCCCTTCTTCGACTTCGACCTGCTGCTGCCGGGGGACCGGATCGAAGTCGAGACCGCGATCGGCACCCATGTCTATGAGGTAAGGGAGAGTCTGATCGTGAAGCCAACTGATATCTGGGTAACCGATGACAAGGCAGGAGGCTGGCTCACTCTGACCACGTGCAACCCCAAATTCTCGGCGCGTGAGCGACTCATCATCTTCGCGGAGATGGTCGAAGGCCCCAACCTGGCCTACATCGAGGCGACTCGGGGCGTCCTAACCGGTCAATTCCTCGAGTGACTCCTGGTCGACGATCCCGTTGACGATGCTGGAAACGGTGCCGTCCGAGTCGATGTAATAGGTGGAGGGGAGAAAATAGTTGGGATAGGCGTTGCTGAATGCCTTGTCGCCGAAGGCAACCGGATAGGACGGGGATAGGGCTTCAGCAAAAGCTTGTGAATCGGGCAGCGCGTCTCTCACGGCAACCCCGAGGACGGCGATATCGGGATGGGTGTTGGCGAAGGCCGATAGGTCAGGGATCTCGTCGCGACACGGCAGACACCACGACGCCCATAGGTTGAGGACCAGGGGCCTCCCGTCCTCGACGAGGTGCTGGCTGAGGTTGAACGATCCACCGTCGAGGAGCGCGACTGTGAAGTCGGGGGCCTCCTCCCCAACCGCGGCGACGTCGGAGTTGTTGCCCACTATCCACGCCACTGCGAGCCCGACCACCACCAAGCCGACGAAGACCCCGGTGAGAAGCAGGGACCGGTTGGGGAGCGGGTCCGGGCCCTGGGTTGGATCAGTCAGACGCCATCCTCCTCAGCACGTAGTGGAGGATGCCGCCGTGGCGCAGGTACTCGACTTCGATGTCGGTGTCGACCCGGGCCAGAGTCGTAAACGTCGTCACCGACCCATCGGCCCGGGCGGCGGTCACCGGGACGATCTGACGCGGCCGGAGGTCGTCGCCCAATGAGATGTCGAAGGTCTCGGAACCGTCGAGTCCCAGGGTGTCGGCGTCCTCGCCTTCTGCGAAAACGAGGGGAAGCACCCCCATCATCACCAGATTCGAGCGATGGATCCGTTCCAACGATTTTGCGAGTACCGCCTTGACCCCGAGGAGGAACGGGCCCTTCGCGGCCCAATCCCGCGAGGACCCCATGCCGTAGTCGGCGCCTCCGATGACGACCAAGGGGATGCCCTCGGCCTGGTAGTGCATCGATGCGTCATAGATCGACTTGACCTGGCCATCCAGGAAGTCTGTGGTCCATCCCCCCTCGGTCCCCGGAGCCAACTGGTTCTTGACCCGGATGTTGGCGAACGTGCCTCTGGTCATCACCCGGTCATTTCCCCGCCGCGACCCGTATGAGTTGAACATTGGAGGCTGGACTCCCTTGGCAATCAGATACTGACCGGCAGGGGAGTCGATGGCGATCGAGCCGGCCGGGCTGATGTGGTCGGTGGTCACCGAGTCCCCGAGCTTGGCAAGGACCCGGGCGCCGCGGATCGCGGTGATCGGTGTCAGGTCGACGGTGAGCTGGGTGAAAAACGGAGGCTCCTGGACATAAGTCGAGTCCTCGTTCCAGGGGTATAGGTCGGACTCCGGGGTGGTGATGGCCCGCCACTCATCGGAACCGGCAAAGACGTCCGAGTACTTGTCGAGAAACTGGCTCCGGTGGACATGGGCGGCGACGATCTCGGCGATCTCCTCCTGGGTGGGCCAGATGTCACGGAGATAGACGTCGTTGCCGGCCTTGTCGACGCCGAGTCTTTCGTTTACAGGGTCCCATGACATGGTGCCGGCCAGGGCATAGGCCACGACCAGAGGAGGCGATGCCAGGTAGTTGGCGCGCACATCCGGGGAGATGCGACCTTCGAAGTTGCGGTTGCCAGAGAGGACTGACGCCGTCACCAGGTCCCCGACCCGAATCGCGTTCGAGATCTCCTCGGGCAAAGGCCCGGAGTTACCGATGCACGTAGTGCATCCGTATCCGACGACATAGAAGCCGAGTGCCTCTAGGTCCGGCAGCAAACCCGAGCTGGTCAGGTATTCGGTGACCACCTTGGAACCCGGTGCCAACGACGTCTTGACCCAGGGCTGTCGGGTCAGTCCCCGCTCCCGTGCCTTTCGGGCGACCAGACCGGCGGCGACCATCACGTCGGGGTTGGAGGTGTTGGTGCACGATGTGATAGCGGCGATCACCACATCCCCGTCGGTCAGATCGAAGGGCTCGCCGTCGAACTCGACATCGACCTTCGTCTGCGCCTTTAGGGCTCCGACCCTTGCCGGACGGCCGCCTTCGTCCTCCCAACTCACGACAGTCGAGGATCGGGCCCCCCCGTTCTTCCCAAAGAGATTGGTCAGGTCGGCCGTCCACTGGGTCTTCATCGCCGAGAGCGCGACGCGGTCCTGAGGTCGCTTGGGACCCGCAAGGGAAGGCTCGACGGTCGACATGTCCAGCTCGAGCTCGGCCGAATAGGTGATCTGGCGACTGTCGTCTCGCCACATCCCTTGGACCTTGTGGTACTGCTCGACCGTGTCGATCAGCTTGTCCTCCCTGCCGGTGAGTCGCAGGTACTTCAAGGTCTGCTCATCGACCGGGAAGAAGCCGATGGTCGCCCCATATTCGGGCGCCATGTTGGCGATGGTGGCCCGGTTGGCGATTGGCATGTCGGCCAGGCCAGGGCCGTGAAACTCCACGAACTTGTCGACCACTCCGTGCTCTCTGAGCACCTCGGTGACCCGCAGCACCAGGTCGGTCGCCGTCGACCCTTCCGGCAGCATCCCGGTGAGTCGGAACCCGACCACCTCGGGGAGGAGCATGTAGATCGGCTGGCCGACCATGGCGGCCTCGGCTTCGATGCCGCCAACTCCCCAGCCAACGACTCCCAGTCCGTTGATCATGGTGGTGTGGCTGTCGGTTCCCACCAGGCTGTCGGGGTAGAGGTAACGGCCATCGTCCCAGACCACCTTGGCCAGGTACTCGAGGTTGACTTGATGGACGATGCCGGTGGCGGGCGGCACGACACGGAAGTTGGCGAAGGCCGACTGGCCCCACTTCAGAAATTCATAGCGCTCCTGGTTTCGCTCGAATTCCTTGCGGGAGTTGATGGTCAGGGCGTCCGAGCGGGCGAAGGCGTCGACCTGGACCGAATGATCCACGACAAGGTCAGCGGGGATCAGGGGGTTTACCTTCTGGGCCGCTCCCTCATCGCCGGTCATGCGAACGATCGCCGAGCGCATTGCCGCCAGATCGACGATCGCCGGCACACCAGTGAAGTCCTGGAGCACCACCCGTCCCGGCACGAATGGGATCTCATGATCGCTCACGTTGCTTGCGTCATAGGCGGCGATTCGACGGACGTCTTCCTCGGTGACGCTCTTGCCGTTGAGGTTGCGCAGGGCAGATTCGAGAAGAACCTTGATCGAATACGGGAGTCGCTCCAGCCCCTCGATGCTGTCGAGTCGGGCTATCTGACGGGTTCCGAGCGGAGTGTCGATTGTGGAGTGGGACCCGAGGTTCATGACGACCAGATTACTGGTGGTCGCTGTCTCTCATCCCAGATCGCTAAGCGCTAACCGTTCAGCGTTGGGCGTATGGGAAAGATCCGATCGATTTTGCACGCCAAACGGTGAACGGTAAACGGATTATCGGAAGCGCTTCACGCGCTTCCGATAATCACCGGCACCTGGGTGACGCAGTCGTCCTCGAGCGCCCTGTGCGGGATCAGCACCGGGTTGCACGGATAGGACATGGCTCCGAACATCCCGGCGACTATCCCACGGTCGAGGGAGCAGATCACCTCGGGATGACTGGTGGCGGCTTCGCCGAAGGGGCAGTGTGTGGTCAGGAGTCGTTGTCCCGGCACGTCGGGATCGATCGAGAAGCCGAGTCCGGTCATCGCAGTGGCAACCGCCTGGATGGCGCCGTCGTAGCCGGGTTGCTCTGGTTGACCGATCTCGGCGGCCAACTCCCGGCCGTAAGCTCGGCCAACGTCCTCCGCGATCTGGGCGACGTTCTCCGGAGCCACCTCGTCGAGGACCCGAATCAGCATTTCGACCAGCATCTCGAAACGTCTCGGGGTGAAGTGCACCGAGACCTCCTTGGCAGTCGCCTCGTAGCACTTGGCCGGGCGGCCCGCCGCCGGCCCGTTCTTCCCCTCTGATCTACGGTGGCTGACCTTCAGATATCCGTCGTTGGTAAGGCGATCCAGGTGATGACGGGCGACATTGGGGTGGAGGTCGAAAAGGCCAGCGACATGGGAAGTGGTCAGTGGCTCTGCGGACTCCCGAACCGCGATGTAGATGGCCCGCCGGGTCGGATCGCCCAGCGAAGAGGTGAGATCGGAGATCCGGCTATCGAGGGTCTCGGTGTCCATGAGGGGTACCAACTGGCCAAAACTATAGTTTCGAGGGCCTTCTATCCACTCTCGGCGTTGGGGAATCAATGACCTCGGACAATCAGATCTTTGACGCGGTCGCGTCCATCGAGTCTCCCCTGTTTGTGGGCCGAACCCTCGGAGAGCTTGGTGCGGTCAAGAAAGTGGACCGGACGATTACCGGGAAGATCAACGTCGAACTGCTCCTGCCCACCTCCCACCCCTCCGAATTGCTGGATCAACGCCTTCAGCAGACGCTCCAGCCGCATGGTCGAGGAGTGGACATCGACATCGAGGTGATGTCCGACGAGGGAGCCACCGAGTTGATCGCCCGATTGCGGGAAATGGCCGGCCCACCGGTGGGAGAGCCCGGGTCTTCGACTCGGGTGGTTGCCGTGGCTTCGGGGAAGGGCGGCGTTGGCAAGTCCTCGGTCAGCTGCAACCTGGCGGTCGCACTGGTCCGCGCCGGGAAGAGAGTTGGGATCGTCGACGGCGACATCTGGGGCTTCT
>CAZSMJ010000133.1:0-5627 GCA_964608055.1 uncultured Acidimicrobiaceae bacterium
CTGATTGCGATCGTGGCGGTGGTGACATGGGCGATCTTCTCGGGGTGACAGTCACTCCGGTCCAGCCGTACGCCGCCCGCAAGGACTACATCTGCCCGGGATGCCAGAAGACCATTCCGCCCGGCACATTTCATCTCGTTGTGGTCCCCGACGACGAGCCGGACCTGCGCCGGCACTGGCACCACGGCTGCTGGCACAAGGAGTTGAGGCGAAGGCTTGGCGTCGCTCAGGCGTCGCGTCGCTGAAGACCCCACCAGGTGAGGCCGAGACCGAGCAGGGTCCATCCCAGAATGATCGCTATGGCGTGGATTTGGCTCAGGTCTCCTCCGGGCACGAAAGGCCCAAATGCGCCGCCGATATCGACATCGAACAGGCCATTGGTCGCCGCTGAGAGGGAGACATTCTGATAGGGAGCCCAGATGGCCAGGAGGCCCTCGGCGAAACTGAAGGCGATGACCGCTCCGATCGCGGGCCCCACCGACCTCAACATGGCGATGGCGCCCAACCCAAGAGCCACCCACGCCACCTCGATCAGCCCCACCTTCCAGGCGACGTCCAGCCATTCGGTGATCGAAGGCCCTCCCTCACCGGGCGATGCGATGGCGACGACCGCGGCCCAGCCGGCGGTCCCCAGCAACATCGCGAACCACGACGCGGCGCCGACTACGAGGAGGCGCGCCCCGATGTGGGCGGGCTTGCTCGGGTTGCGAGTGAGCGAGGTGGCCCAAACCGTCGAGCTCAGGTCGGCGCCGATCAACACCACGGCCAGGATCAGAGGGAACCAGGTTTGGCCGGCGACCTGTTGAGCTCCGACCAGGTAAGCGTCCGGCTTGGTTAGGACGGGGACGTCTTGGGCCAGCTCAGGAGCGATCTGGCCGAAAATCAGCAGGAAGAAAGCGGTCAGGGCGACGAGGAACCCAAGGATGAGAACCATGACCGGATAGAGCTTGCGCCGGCTGAGCTTCAGGTATTCGGCGTGTACGAGGCTCACGGCGTCGTCTCGGTTGTCATTCCCAGGAAAACTGATTCGAGGGAGCTTCGGGCCGACATCACCTCGCGCGGATAGATGGCGGACCGGGCCAGCACCTCGACAATCCGGCTGCCGTCCCCCTCATGCACGGTCAGGGCATTCGCCTCGACGGTGGTTTCGATCCCGGCCGCGGTGAGGGCGGCAACCGCTGCCGCCGGATCGGCCACCACCACCCGAGTGCCGCCGGCACCACCCAGCAGCTCTTCGAGGTAGCCCTGAGCCACGAGACGACCATGGTTGACGACGACGACATAGTCGGCGAGCGCTTCGATGTCGGCGAGATCGTGACTCGACACCACCACGGTGCGACCTTCGTCGGCAATTTGCCGGAGACGCTCTCGGAAACCTCGCTGCCCAGCCGGGTCCAGCCCGTCGAGCGGCTCGTCGAGCAGGAGCAACTCCGGTTCACCGAGGAGAGCGGCGGCCAGGGCCAGGCGCTGACGCATCCCTTTCGAATATTCCTCGACCCGGCGTTTGGCATCGTGGGTGAGCTCGACGAAGTCCAGCATCTCGTCGATGCGCTCGTGGCCGAAACCAAGGGTGTCCGCTGCGACCTGGAGGTTGACCCGGCCTCCAAGGGCTCGGATCAGTCCCGGCTCCTCGATGATGGCGCCGACCTGCCTGGTCACGACCTTCAGATCCCTAGGCACCTCATGTCCGAGCACCTCGATGTGCCCGGCGTTGGGCCGGGTCAGGCCGAGTAGGGAGCGAAATGTGGTGGTCTTGCCGGCACCGTTGGGCCCGAGGAATCCGGTGATGGCACCAGATGGGATGCTGAAGTCGAGGCCGTCGAGAGCCTTGGTCTTCTTGTAGTGCTTGATCAGCCCTTCGACTGTTATCGCCACAGATGAGCTGACCATGGTCGAGAAACTAGGGAGATCGGAAATCGGGTGTCAAACCCCGCCGGGCACCCAGTGGAAAACGACGGCATCGGATCCGAGCCTCACGCCGACAAAGTCGACACGTTTGGCGCCGGCTTGGCGGGCGAGACGGTGCACCCTCCGCCTCTTGGCCGGATCGACCGCGTCAATCGGCTCTCCCTCACCGGTGATGGTTCGCACCTCGATCGCCACCTTCTCCCCGCGATCGAGGGCAAGGATGTCGATCTCCCCGCGGTCGACTCGGATGTTCTCGGCAACCACACGAAGACCATGGTCATCGAGGAACCAACGAGCGAGACGTTCTCCCAACTGGCCGACGGCCTGGGTATCGCTCAGATTGACAGCTCTTGCTGTTCCAGCTCCTCGACATTCACGTCGCGGAAGGTGAGGACCTTGACGTGTTGCAGGAAGCGTGCCGGACGGAACATGTCCCAGACCCAGGCGTCACGCATCTCGACCTCGAAGAAGATCGACCCGTTGGCTTCCCGCACCTGGAGATCCACTTCGTTGGCCAGGTAGAAACGACGCTCGGTCTCCACGACGTAGCGAAACATCGGGAGAACGTCGTGGTACTCCTTGTAGATCTTGAGCTCTACCTCGGACTCGTAGCGCTCCAGGTCCTCTTCCATGCACTCCTCTTCACACGCTCGTGGCGATCATATGACGCCACGAATCCCTAAACAGCCACTAGGGATGGGGTTTTTCAGAAACCTCCAAAATGGGAAAGGGGCCAGATGGTCACGAAGGCCTGCCCGATCAGATCATCGAGGGGGACCGGCCCAAAACGCCGGCTGTCGAAGGAGGCATTCCGGTTGTCCCCCATGACGAACACCTCGTCCTCGGCCACGACGAAAGGCCCCTCGTCCGGCATCTCGACATCATCGAGATATGGCTCCACCAATGGGGTGCCATTGATCACGATTTGATTGCCGCGAACCTCGACGCTCTCGCCGGGAAGGCCGATGACCCTCTTGATCAGGTCGTCCCTGCCCCGGGTTCGCACCCCGACCGCCTCCAGCACCGACCGGATCACCGCCTCGGGGACAGACTCCTCGATCTCGGTCTCCCTCGGGTCGCGAAAAACGACGATATCGCCGCGCTGGGGCTCGCCCCATTTGTAGGCGAGCTTGTTGACCATCACACGATCGTTGACCTCGATCGTTGGCAGCATCGACTCGGAAGGGATCCAGAACGGCTGGATCAAGAATGTCTTGATGATGACGGCAATGGCCAGAGCGGTGAGCAGGAGCCCCGGCAACTCCGCGAGGAATGATCGTCTCTTCTCCGGGGCAGGGCTCTCCTCAGCGGAGCCCTCGACCTGATTCGGCGTGGGCAGACTCAGTCGCGCAGCTCCTTGATCCGGGCAGACTTGCCAACCCGGTCACGGAGGTAGTACAGCTTGGACCGGCGGACGTCTCCCCGACGCAGGACCTCGATCTTGCCGATGATCGGCGCATGAACGGGGAATACCCGCTCGACGCCGATACCGAAGCTGATCTTGCGGACAGTGAAGGAAGCCCGCGCCCCGCTCCGGTTGCGGGCGATCACCACGCCTTCGAACACCTGGATGCGCTCGCGGCCGGCCTCCATGACCCGGACGTGGACCTTGACCGTGTCACCGGGCCTGAATTCGGGGATGTCGTCGCGGACGTGCGCGCTTTCGACGAGGTGAAGATCGTTCATTGGAGAACTCCTAAGAGCGGTCGGAAAAGGGTCTGATAGTCCCGACCCGCCCGAAATTGTATCAGGTCTCCGAATTGTCGCCATCCGCCAGGAGGTCGGGCCGGCGGGTCCGGGTCCTCTCCAAACGCTGCTCCGCTCGCCACTTCTCGACGCGGCCGTGGTCCCCGGACAGGAGGACTTCCGGGACCGCCCACCCACTGAACTCCGCGGGGCGGGTATACACCGGCTCCTCGAGTAGGCCGTGGCGAAACGACTCCGTTTCGGTCGAGTCAGGGTTGCCCACCACCCCGGGGAGAAGGCGGGCGATTCCTTCGATGGCGGCAGCCGCACCCACCTCTCCCCCGGCAAGGACGAAGTCCCCCAAGGAGACTTCCTCGTCGATGAGGTTGTCGGCAACCCGTTGGTCGACACCCTCGTAACGGCCGCAGACGAAGGTGACCTCTTCCCTGGACGCCCACTCGTCCAGGGTGGCCTGGGTCATCGGATCCCCGGCCGGGGTGAACAGAACCCGATGGGTTCCGGCTAGAGGCTCCAGGGCGACTGCCAACGGTTCGATCATCATCACCATCCCGGCGCCACCCCCGAACGGGGCATCGTCCACTTGACGGTGCTTGCCCAAGCCGTGCTCCCTGAGGTCGACCAGGTTCACCTCGAGGGCCCCGGACTCGATCGCCCTGGC
The DNA here is from genome assembly GCA_964608055.1 of uncultured Acidimicrobiaceae bacterium. Taxonomy (GTDB): domain Bacteria; phylum Actinomycetota; class Acidimicrobiia; order Spongiisociales; family ZC4RG35; genus JALYNX01. The sequence continues at coordinate 4,274 of CAZSMJ010000133.1, forward strand.
CACGATGCTCACCTGGAGCGGGCTTTCGAAATACCCGGGGAAGATGGTGACGACGTTGATCCGCACGATCAGGAAGGGTAGGGGGTGAAACGCCTTCGTAATTGGGACCCACAGGGCCGTATATGACCCCTGTACGTCCCAATTAGCGGGGGGCCCCGGCTTCAGCTCAGCCGCTCGACGATCATCGCCATCCCCTGGCCTCCGCCCACGCACATCGTCTCCAGGCCGATGGCTTTGTCCTGGGTGCGAAGCCCGTTGATCAGGGTGCCCATGATCCTGGCCCCTGTCATCCCGAAGGGGTGCCCCAGCGCGATCGAGCCACCGTGGAGGTTGAGCTTGTCCATGTCGATGCCGAGGACGTCGGCACACGCCAGCACCTGAGCGGCAAACGCCTCGTTGATCTCGATCAGATCGACGTCGGCCAGAGTCATGCCGCCTTGGGCTAGAACCTGGCGGACCGCGGCGACCGGGCCCATCCCCATGAGCTCGGGTTCGAGGCCGACCACCGAGGACGCCACGATCCGTGCCAGCGGAGCGAGACCCAGATAGTTGGCCCGCTGCTCGGACATCACCAGGACCGCCGCGGCGCCGTCGTTGAGAGGACATGAATTGCCCGCCGTGACCGTGCCGCCAGTTTTGAACACCGGCTCCAGTTCGGCCAGCTTCTCGATAGTCGTGTTGGGACGGGGACCGTCATCGACACTGATGGTTCGCCCGTCTGGGAGATCGATCGGAGTGATCTCCCAGTCGAAGAAGCCGTTCTTCTGCGACTCAACCGCCAGGTCCTGGGAGCGCTTGGCGAACTCATCCATCCGCTCTCTTGTGATGCCATGCTTCTCAGCCACGTTCTCGGCGGTATTGCCCATCGGGATATAGACGTTGTTGATGAAATCGTCTTGCTCCGGATCAGTGAACCTCGGGTTGAGATCCTCGCTGTCGAACCCTTTGCCGTAGGTCCGGGTGGTCGACTCCGAACCGGCGGCGACATAGGTGTCGCCTTCGCCGGCTCTGATGGCATGAAAGGCCATTCGAATCGTCTCCAGAGAAGACGCGCAGAAACGGTTGACGGTGGTCGCCGGCACCGTGTCGGGCATGCCGCCCAGCAAGGATGCGGGGCGGGCGAGGTTGTACCCCTGTTCGTGATGGGTCAGCCCGCAACCGACCATGACGTCGCCCACAGAGGCCCGTTCGACTTCGGGAACCTTCTCCATCAAGGCATTTATGGCGAAACCGGCGAGGTCGTCCGCCCTGACCTCGATCAGCGAGCCTTTGTAGGCGCGACCGATCGGGCTGCGTGCGGTGGCAACGATCAGTGCCTCGGTCATCGCATCTTTCCTGTCAGTCGGGAAACTTG
>CAZSMJ010000134.1:0-5592 GCA_964608055.1 uncultured Acidimicrobiaceae bacterium
GCAGGTGCTGATCCAGGAGCAAAGCGGTCGGGTCACCAATGCCCTGGGCTGGGTGGTCTCGACAGGACCCTCATGGATTTCAGATGTTGTCACCGACTATCAGTTGGACCATTGGATCCGGCCCACAGTCGACGGCGACATTCACGAGTGCTACGCCATCACGGAAGAGGGCGCCGGCTCCGATGTCGATGGCATCGAGGCAACAGCCAGGCCCGATGGCGACGATTACCTGCTCAACGGGACCAAATGGCACGTGACCTCGGCCAATCTCGCCGCGTACGTGTTCTTCCAGGCCAAGCTCACCGACGGGCCGAACGCCGGCCGTCATGTTCTCTTCTTCGTCGACATGGACGCACCGGGGGTCGAATGCATCCGGGTGCCCGAATACAGCCACACCTACGGGCATCACCACTGGGAAATGAAGTTCACCGACGTCCGGGTGCCGAAAGAGAACCTGGTCGGCTCGGAGGGCGACGGGATGAGCTTCTCTCATGCCTGGTTCCGCTACGAACGCCTGATGATCGCGGCCCGTTGTTGCGGGGCGGCGGAGCGGCTCATCGAAGAAGCCACCGCCTTCGCCGAACAGCGCCAGGCATACGGGTCGAGCATCGCCGACTATCAAGCGATCCAATTCATGCTCGCCGACTCACTGACCGAGTTATGGGCGGCCCGGCTGATGACCTACGAGACGGCCCGGGGCATCGACGCCGGGGTCGACCTGAAGGTGCAACACGCCCAATGCTCGATGTCCAAGCTCTACGCCTCGGAGATGGCAAACCGGGTGGCGGACCGGGCGGTGCAGATCTTCGGGGGTCGGGGCTTCATGCGAGAGAACGTGGCCGAGCGCTTCTTCCGAGAGCTTCGGGTGGATCGGATCTGGGAAGGCACCTCCGAAATCCAGCGGATCATCATCGCCGACCAGCTCCGCAAACGGGGAGCGGCCGCCCTCACCAACTGAGTCAGGCGGACTCGCCGATCCTCTGGCCGACCGCGGCCACCGACTTGGTGATAAGTTTTTCGAGGACCTTGCGGTCGATGTCGTCGAGCCGCTTCACATAGAGACACGACTTGCCGGTGCTGTGCTTTCCGAGCTTTGCAAGCAGCGTCTTGTACTCGGCGAACCCGTCCATGATGTAGAGGGTCAGCGTCTTGCTGCGGGGAGCGAAACCGACTTTGAACCATTCCATGGGAGAGCCGGTCTTGGTCTGATATGGATAGGTGCCGAAGCCGACGATGCTCGTTCCCCAAATCTTGGGCTTCTCACCGGTGATGGCCCCCACGAGTTTGGTGAGTTCTTTGGAATCCTCCCGCTGGCCCTGATCTTGGATGCCGTCGAGGAACTGGGCGACGCTGGTGGTTGTTTTCTTGGTCTTCAACTCGGCCATGGACCGAACCTATCAGACCGGAAGGCCCTGCTCAGTGCAGCTCTCGTTGCGGAACAGTGGGGACCACCAGTCCTTCGCCCAGATAGGCGCGGGCCATCACTCCGAGGAATTGGTACACGGTGCCTTCCCAGCGGCTGAGCGGGCCTGGGCGATAGCCACGGTTCCGCATCCCGCGCTGCACTCCTTCACAGGCGGACCAGTCCTCGCGGTTGGTTATGTCCCAGAAGTCGGTGGCGTAGGAAGGGTCGAACCCGGGAAGCTCGAAGGCCTCTGGCGGGAACAGCCAGTCGCACTCGATGAAGGTCCGGTCGACATCGATGGGGGTCAGTCGATGGGTCATCACGTAGTCGGGGTGTATCGACAGCAGCAGGTTGGGAGTCACCGTGAGGTACCAGATGTGACGTGCCTGCTCCTCGTCGATCTTTCGGAAGTTGACCCCGTTGGAGCTCCCGTCCAAGGACATGGTGACCGCGTGTTCCTTGAGATCCATGGTGCCGCCCAGCCACATCCCAGTCGGGATATGGTCGAAGCCGCTGTCCGGCGGCGTCACCTCGCACAGCTCGGGGTGGATGGTCGAGCAGTGGTAACACTCGTTGTAGTTCTCGACCACGACTTTCCAGTTGGCGTTCACCTCGTAGGAATGTGACGCGGCCGTCACCAGTCGCTCCGGCTCGTAGGGAGAGATGATCTCGGCCAGGTTGCCGAAATGCTTCTCCAGGGATGGTGATGACCCGGACAGGTCGACGAACACCCATCCCCCGAGGACGCCAACTCCGAGCGAGACCAGGGGGAACTCGCTGGGGTCGAACATAGGGCTTTGGGTGAAGGTGGGAGCGGCCCTCAGACTGCCGTCGAGGCGATATGACCAGGAGTGGTATGGGCAGCGGATGAGGCGAACATCGATGGCGTCGCCGACCGGAGCCAATTCATGTCCCCGGTGCCGACACACATTGGAAAAGGCGCGAAGAGTCCCATCCTCGTCGCGGACCAACAGGACGCTCTCCTCACCGAGCTCGATGGCGCGAACCTGACGCGGTCCCACGAGCTCTTCGAGCCGCCCGACACAAACCCAAGTGCTTTGCCATAGGTTTTCCTTTTCCCAGGCCACAACCTCAGGTGATGTGTACGCCGCGGAAGGAAGGGTCAGGTTCTGCCCAAAATCGTCGATGACCTTGCGGAGCTGGAGGTGGTCTAGGGGCGCTGTTTTCATCGACTTTCCCTCATCCTAAGGTCGGCGAATCTCGCCGGGTGCGATACCTGGACGGCCAGATACGACGGGCACGCTCCTGGTCCCCAGTGTATCCTGAACCGTGAGTCAGGTTACCCGAAAGGACGGTGACTCATGCCCGCCGCGGAGGATCGGATGTCCACAATCCTGGACGATCTGATCGAAGAAGAAGAGCGGACGTTCATCGAGCGAGCCCCCGAGGCCACACGGTTGGACTCGGTGGCAAGAAGATCTTTGGCCGGCGGAGTCACCTCCAGTTGGCAGATATCACGCCCCCAACCGATCTGGATCGACCGAGGTCTCGGATCACGAGTGTGGGATGTCGACGGCAATGAATATGTCGATTTCCACGGCGGATACGGCGCCATGCTGGCCGGTCACGCCCATCCGGCGGTTGTGGCGGCAGTCACAGAACGAGTCCGCAAAGGAACCCACTTCGCCCAACCGACCGAAGATGCCATCGTGGTCGCCGAGGAGCTTTCCTCGCGCTACGGCTTCCCGTTGTGGCGATTCGGAAATTCGGGCACCGAGGCCACCATGGATGCCGTCCACCTGATGCGGGCGGTCACCGGACGGGACCTCATAATCAAGTTCGAAGGCGCCTATCACGGTCATCACGATTCGGTGATGGTGTCGGTCTGGAACGAAGACGATCTGGGCCCAGAACGGCGTCCGGCGAGCGTGCCCGCCGGGGGCGGTATTCCCATGGCCATCGTCGAATTGACCCTGGTCGCCACGTTCAACGAGCTCGAGGTGGTCTCAATGCTCTTCGAGGAGCATCCGGGACAGATCGCCGGTGTGATCGTCGAGCCCATCCTCCAGAACTGCGGGGTCCTGCTCCCCGAGGACGGATTCCTCGCCGGCTTGAGGGAGCTGACCCGAAAACATGACGCACTGCTCACCTTTGACGAGGTGAAGACCGGCCTCACTGTCGGCAAGGGCGGCGCTACCAAGAGGTTCGGCGTGCAACCCGACATCGTGTGTCTCGCCAAGGCCCTCGGCGGCGGGCTACCGATCTCTGCGATCGGGGGGACACCAGAGGTGATGTCGGCGATTGTCGACGGAGCCTATGAACAGGTGGGGACCTTCAACGGCAACCCCTTGAGCATGGCCGCTGCCCGGGCGATGCTCACCGAGGTCATGGTCGAAGAGAACTATCGTCATCTGGCTCACATCCAGCAGCGGATGGAGAAAGGCGCCAACGAGGTGATCGGCCGGCACCAATTGCCGGCCCACGTCGCTACGGCGGGCGCCAAGGGAAGTGTCATCTACTCGCCGGAACCCATGCACTGCTATCGGGATTTCCTCGAAGTCGACGGGCGCTTCGCTCAAGCCGCCTGGCTCTACCAGTACAACCGCGGGGTCTTCCTCCCGCCATGGGGCAAGGGCGAGCAGTGGCTGGTCTCGGTGGCCCACGACGATGAGGACATCGACAAGTATTTGGAGACTTTGGATGCCTTCGCTTCGGTCATCACCCGATGAGCCGGACTTAGACTCGCTCCCCTGATGAGCGGTGTCGTAGAACTGGTCGAATTGGAGAAGAGATTTAGCGACGCAGTGGCGGTCGACCGGATCAACCTCAAGGTGGAGGACGGGGAGTTCTTCGCACTCCTCGGGCCCTCGGGTTGTGGCAAGACGACCACGCTTCGCCTCATCGCCGGGTTCGAGCGCCCCGACTCGGGGGCAATCCTGATCGACGGGGTCGACCAGGCCGGAACCCCACCTCACAAGCGGCCGATAAACACCGTCTTTCAGAGCTATGCCCTCTTTCCCCATATGAACGTGGCGGACAACGTCGCATTCGGGCTCCGTTATCAAGACGTATCAAAGGCGGATCAGAAACGGAGGGTGGGCGACGCTCTGGAGCAGGTGCGTCTGACGGGGATGGAGTCCCGACGGCCGACTCAGTTATCCGGAGGTCAACAACAACGAGTCGCCCTCGCCCGGTCACTCATTCTCAACCCGTCGGTGTTGCTGCTAGACGAGCCCTTGGGGGCTCTGGACGCCAAGCTGCGCAAGGCACTCCAGGTCGAGTTGAAACGCCTCCAGGAAGAACTCGAAATCACGTTCATCTACGTGACCCACGATCAAGAGGAAGCCCTCACCATGTCAGACCGGATGGCAGTGATGACCGAGGGCAGAATCGAGCAACTGGGGACACCTTCCGAGGTCTACGAGACGCCCACCTCGAGTTACATCGCTGATTTCCTCGGGGTTTCCAACCTGATGTACGCCGATGCTGTCGGAGTCGGGCGAATCTCAGTTGCCGGGCGAGAGTTGAGCTGTGTCGACAGGGATGGCGCCACGGGTGAGGTAACGGTCAGCATTCGGCCGGAGCGGGTGGAGATTCATCCTCCTGACCATGGCGGCGACAACCTCCTGTTCGGGGAGATCGAGCGTGTCGTATTCGCCGGTCCGCTGCTCAATATCCTGGTGACAGTCGAGGAAGTCGGGACGATCCAGGTGACCGTTCCCAACCAGGGCGGCTCCTTCCGTTGGGACTGGCCAGACAAGGTGGCGCTTCATTTCCCGACCGAGGCACTCCGGATCGTTTCGTGGACTGGCACCGCCACCGAGGAGCTGGACGCCGAGGTGGAAGAGGAAGCGGAGGCGTAGTCGGCAAGGAGCTTGACGCCGACAATCAGAGATTCAAATTTCGAAGTTGGCGACCGACTCCAGGGCTGAGCCGCCCTCCCCACCTCGCTTGCCAAGGGCGCGGAACAGGAGACCAGCTATGACAACGGCCCCAATGGTGGTGACCATCAGCAGCGTGGCCAGGGCGTTCAGTGATGGCGGTGGGGCGAGCCGGGCGCCGGAGTAGAGCTTTACCGGGATCGTCACCGTGTCGGCACCGGCGATCAGAAATTGGCTGATCACGAAGTCGTCGATGGAGATGGCGAACACGATGGCGAAGCTGGCGAGCAGGGCGGGGGCAAGCAATGGGAGCAGCACCCTCCGCATAGCCTGGAACTGGGAGGC
>CAZSMJ010000135.1:0-5547 GCA_964608055.1 uncultured Acidimicrobiaceae bacterium
TCCGCGCACCCATTTGGCGCTCTTCCAGAAGTAGAGATGAGGTACCAGGAACCGGACCGGACCGCCGTGCTGAGGCTCGAGCGCCTCGCCGTCGAACTGGTAGGCCACCCAGGCTTTGCCGCCGGTCACCTCGTCGAGAGGAAGATTGGTGGTGTATCCACCGTCACAGAAGGCCGTCAAGAACCGGGCGTCTCCGGTATCGACTCCGTCCAGCAGCAAATCGACTGAGACCCCGGTCCAAACAGTGTCGAACTTCGACCATTTGGTGACACAGTGGATGTCGACTGTCACGGTGTCGGTGGGCAGAGCGGTGAATTCTTCCCAGGTCCACGACCGAGCCGGATCGGCCAGGCCTCGGAGCTGGAACGTCCACTCGTCGAGTCTGGTTCGAGGGGTCGGTCCAGCGGAGAGGACAGGGAATTCTGCGGTGAGGTACTGGCCTGGGGGAAGGCGGGAGGGATCGTCGACCTGGGGCCTACGGCCGAGGAAGCCCCGCGAGATAATCGACATCAATCCTCCTGACTGGGTCTTGACCAGAACAGGATCGTATGTCTTCTGGGCCAGCTAATGCATGCGTCATGTGACTGGCGGGGGTGATGTCGTCGCTTGCAGAAGCGCCGGCTCAAAGCCAATCGCGGCGACGGAACTCGAGATAGAGACCCAACGACAGCATGGCTATGAGAAGGGTCGAGGCCACAACTCCGGAAACCTTGCCTGAGCCGGGGTAGGGGACGTTCATGCCGTAGTAGCCGGTAATCAGGGCTGGCACGGCAATAATCGCCGCCCAGCTGCTGACTTTTTTGACTATCTCATTCTGGCGTTGCATATCCTCGTTCTGCCGCACCGTCACCTGGATCAAGTTTGCCTCCAGGATGGAGGTCAGCAGGTCGCGAAAAGCGGCGATTCGTTCCACGACTCGGAGCAGGTGGTCGTGAGAGTTGCGGAAGTACTCGCGCAGCTCCGGGCTGAGAACGGCAAAGCGGCCGTTAACCAATCGTTCGATGGGTTCCAGCAGGGGCTGGGTGGCCTGGTGGAATTGGAGCACTTCTCTCTTGAGCTTGTATATCCGTTCGGTCGGTGCCTCGTGGGAGGAGAACACCTGAGCCTCCAATTCTCCGATGTCTCCTTCCACTCCGGCCAACACGTCTGAGTAGTCGTCCACCACCTTGTCGACGACGGCATGTAGGACGGCGCTCGGCCCCAGCGCCAGCTCGTTGGGTTTGGCTTCCAGAGCCTTGCGGACCTCGACCAGATTGGACCCTTCGCGATGACGAACGGCCACGACGAAGTCCTCGTCGACGAACAACAGGATCTCTCCGAAATCGACCACCTCAACGGTATCGACGTACCGGGCGGGCTTCAGTACGACGAACAAAGTGTCGTCGTATATCTCAAGCTTCGGTCGTTGGTGGGCATGGATCGCATCCTCAACTGCTAGCTCGTGGAGGCCAAATTCCTGTCTCACCGCCTCGAACTCCTCTTCGGTGGGTTCGTTGAGACCGATCCACGCGAACGTGTTGGTCCCGTTGCAATACTCGTGGGCGCCCTCCAACACAAACGGACCGGGAAGGCGAATCCCATCGCGATACAGGGCAGCGTCGATGATCATGCGCGCAGGCTAGGCGGGCTCGAGTCGGCTTGAGCCAGCTCCAGGCCGGTGCATCCAGTTGTCCCCTCCGATCGGTGCACCCTGATCCATGATGGCCGGGCCCCAGGTGCCGGCTGCGTACCTGATCGGCCCCTGTTGCTGCTCGATGAGCGGGTCATAGATCCGCCACGAGGCTTCGACTTCGTCTGCCCGAACGAACAGCGTTTGGTCGCCTTCGAGGATGTCGAGTATCAGGGTTTGATAGGCGTCACGAAGCTCTCCGTAGACGTCCGAATACCGAAAATGGAGAGACTGTGAATCGATCCTCGCCTCATCCTCTGGCGACCTGACATTGAACCTGAGAGAAAATCCCTCGTCCGGCTCGAGAATGATGAGGAGCACGTCGGGATTCATGGTGCAATCGTCCCGACGACCGTGAAACACGCAAAGCGCCGGCTCACGAAAGGTGACCGCGATCTGGGTGAACCGATCAGGCAGCCGCTTCCCGGTGCGGAGCAGGAACGGAATCCCCTGCCAGCGCCACGAATCGACGTACAGCCTGATGCCGACGAAGGTTGGCGTCTTGGAATCCGAGGCGACACCCACCTCCTCCAGGTAACCGGGCACGCTCGACCCTCTGGAAGCCCCCGACTCGTACTGGCCGTACACCACATCGTCCGCTTCGATTGGCGCCACCGCCTTGATCACCTTCACCTTCTCGTCGCGGATCTGATCGGCTTCGAAAACGTTCGGGGGTTCCATGGCGACCAAAGCCAAGAGTTGAGTGAGATGGTTCTGCACCATGTCACGCACCACCCCTGCATGCTCGTAGTAGGCGGATCGACCGCTGATCCCGCCATCCTCGGCAACCGTGATCTCGACATGTGCAACCCGGTCCCGATTCCACAGGCGCTCGAACATCGGGTTGGTGAATCGGAAGGCAAGGAGGTTCTGAACCGTCGCCTTGCCCAGATAGTGATCGATGCGATAGATCTGGGACTCGTCGAAATGAGAGAGCACCAGCCGGTTCAGTTCGCGGGCGGTCTGGAGATCGGTGCCGAACGGCTTTTCAAGCACCACCCGGGTCCAACCCTCGCTCTGGCTGAGTCCCGAGTTCCCCAGCCCTTCGATAGTTGGCACAAACGCCCAAGGCGGAATCGCGAGATAGAAGACTCGATTCCCGGGAAGCCCCTTCTCCATCTCGATGGCCTCGACCCGACTCCTCAACCCGACATAGCCCTCCGGCCCGTCCGAGATCGAATGGTGATAGACGTTGGTCTGGCACCACTGGGCTGTTGCCTCGTCGTCCAGCCCGCTGGCCGCGAGGGCTTCCTCAGTCCATTTCCGATAGGCCTCGACACCGATGTCCTGGCGGGCGACACCCAAGACCACCGAACGATCGGCCATGCCCTGACCTGCCATGAGCCGGTAGAGAGATGGGATCAGCTTGCGCTCGGCGAGATCTCCGGTGCCCCCGAAGATCACGAACAGGTGTGGATCAACCTCGGTCATGTCATTTGATCATGAGGCGAGACGCTCCGAAACCCAACCTGAGATCTCGCTGACTACCGGGACTCCCCTCGTCCAGTTGGACCATCCGTTGCTGAGCACCGTGACCACATAGCCTTCATCGCCCCCGGGCTGGCGAACGAAACCGACAGAGTTGGCGATATGCCCGGCAAACCCATTCTTCTGGGCCACAGTCCACCCCGAAGGAACCCCCTCGGTGACCCCCCAGGTCTGGGACGGGACCACTGAGGTCATGAGCTCCAGCGCCTGCGAGCGATATGCCTCCTCGAGAGGGCCCCATTCCCCACGCAACACTTGGCGCAAGAGATCGGCCTGGTCTTTGGCCGAGGTGGTGGTGCGCCCCCATACCCCCTCTGTGTCACCGACCGGCGTGGTCTGAGACATTGCGTAGATCTCGGACTGGCGGGTGAACCATGGTGAACCGCCAAAACTGCGCCACAAGGCGCGCACCGGATTGTTCGCCGACTCGGTGATCATCGGCACGAGTTCGCTCCATTCCCCCGAGCTGACCGGCCTCCCCGCCTCCTGGGCTTCGAGCAGAGTCCCCGCCATCACCAACACTTTGAACACCGAAGCGGTACGCAAACGAAGGTCAGGGTGCATCCAATAGGCACATCCGGTGCGGGTGTCATAGGCATAAGCGGTGAAGGTCTGACCCGGGAACCGATCGCCGAGCGAGTCGACCCGAACCGCGGTGAATGGGCTCGCTGGGCAGGGGTCGTCACCGGTGGCCGCAACGACGAGAGCTCGGGCGAACTCGGCACGGTCGATTTCTTCGTTACCCGAGAACTGGCCGAGGCTGGAATCCCACAAGTCATTGTATGCCGCCACCCGCGCCGGTTCTTCGTAGATGCTGCCCTCGGTGTCAGTCCAAGGGGACCCGAAGAAGTTCGGAGCCTTCAGACCGAAAACCCCCACCAGCATCCAGGCCGCCTGGCTCCTCGTGATCGGTCCGTCAGCGCAGAACCAGCGGTTGGTGGCTGGCTGACATCCTGAGAAGACCCGTATCAGGGAGGACAGAGCCGGAGGGATGCGACCGACGGCCCGCGCGGTGACCACCAGGATCCTGGCTGCCTCGGCCCGGTCCAGTGTGTCGTCGGGACAGATCCGAGCACCTGTCGGGGGGTCGCACGTCTCTGCCACTCCGATGGCCGCCAGCCATTCGAAATAGACCTCCCCCGGATGGCCGTCGTCGTCGATGAACTGCCCCGAGACCGGCGTGGCCGCGAACACGGGGGTGGACACCAGCCCGATCGTCAGACCGGCCACCAACCCGATGAGCAACGAGCGGCCATGCCGTGTCATGAGGGGATTATCGCTAGGTTCGAGGTTCCGACGCAGAGAGGAGCGACGCATGCCAGCTGCAGAGTTCAGCGGGACCGGAACCGAGAGCGATCCCTGGGTCCTGAAGACGCCCAGCCTGGGGTCCGAGATCCTCATGCACAAAGACGAAGCCCACGACCCGCCCCTCCTCGTCTGCACTGTGGGCAGCACAGTCCTCCACTACGACCTGAGGATCATCGAGGATCTCCATCAGATGCTCAAAGACCGAGGCGATTGGGTTCCCCTTGGCAACGCTGACGAACAGAAGCCAGCGGCCGACGGCACGGTCGAGGCCTGGGCCCGCTCCTCAGACAACCCCGTCGGTGGCTGGTATGGGCTGAAGAAGGGGCTGCGGGGCCGTGTCGGGAACTACCTGCCGCCCGTCCTCGAGGCTCTCGGTCTGGCCGAGGTCGAGCACAATCCCCGCAACAACCGGATGCGAGCTCTCTAGCCGCCGCTCACCGTCACGGCCCTGGGTGGGGGGAACTCTGAGAGGAGGTCTGAGACCGCTACCTGAATTAGCTCTTCGGGATGGGGAAGACCGTGGAGTTCGAACCTGCCGAGACTCACAAGTTCCACTTCTGGAACTAGCTCGCTCAACGCCTCCCGGGTCGCTCCGGACATGAGGATCTGGCCTCCATGGCCGGCGTTGCACACCCGGGCGGCGGTGTTGACCGGCAGCCCCACGTACCCGGTCTCGGTGCGGGCCGGGCTTCCGCTGTGGAGGCCGATCCGAACCCGAACCTGCTCCCCGTGCGGCCAGAGCTGATCCCGCAGTGAGCGCTGGATCTCCAGCGCCGCCGCCAGGGCCGCGGAGGCGTGGGCGAAAGCGGCGAAGAAGTCATCGGCACGGGCGTCGACCTCGTAGCCATGATTCCGCTCGACCGCTTCCCGGATGATCGTCTGCACTCCGCCCAGAACCCCGGAATAGCCGTCCCCAAGGCGATGGACGAGGTCCGTCGAGCCCTCCATATCGGTGAGGAGGAAGGTGACCAGACCGGAGGGAAGATCAGCCCGCCCTTCGTCACCGGCGGCTGCCTTCAACTGGCGGGCCACGAACCCGATCGGAGCGATGCCGTATTTGGTTGCAGCCGTCAACAGCTTTC
>CAZSMJ010000136.1:0-5514 GCA_964608055.1 uncultured Acidimicrobiaceae bacterium
CCATCGTCCCCACATTCACATGCGGCTTCGTACGCTCAAACTTCGCCTTCGCCATGGTTTCTGGCTCCTCTATCTCTTTCCTGGAATTCTCTTACTTCGAACTCAATGCCGCGCCACGCCGGGTCGCCACGATGTCGTCGGCGATCGAGTCGGGAACGTCTTGATATGAGTGAAACTGCATCGAATAGGTGGCGCGCCCTTGCGTCTTGGAGCGCAGATCCGTGGCGTAGCCGAACATCTCCGACATCGGGACCTGGGCCCGGATGACCTGGCTGTTGCCCCGTTGGGTCATCCCTTCGACCTTGCCCCGCCGGCTGTTGAGGTCCCCGATCACGTCTCCCATGTACTCGTCGGGCGTGGTGACCTCGACCTCCATGATTGGCTCCAAGATCTTCACGCCGGCCTTGCGGGCGGCCTCCTGAAGCGCCATCGACCCTGCGATCTTGAAGGCCATCTCGGACGAGTCCACATCGTGGAATGACCCATCGGTCAGGATCGCCCGCACGTCCACCAGCGGATAACCGGCGACGATGCCCTGTTCCAGCGCCTCTTCGATGCCGGCATCGACGGACGGGATGTACTCCCGAGGGATCTTGCCGCCCTTGATCAGGTCGACGAACTCGTAGCCACCGCCAGGTCCGGTCGGCTCGAGATTGATGACGACGTGGGCGTACTGGCCCTTGCCTCCGGTCTGCTTCACATGTCTGTAGTCGACCTTCTCGATAGCCCGACGGATGGTCTCGCGATAGGCAACCTGAGGCTTGCCGACGGTGGCGTCGACCTTGAACTCGCGGAGCAGACGATCGACCAGGATCTCCAAGTGGAGCTCTCCCATGCCGGAGATGATCGTTTGCCCGGTCTCCTCGTCGGTTCGGACCAGGAAGGTGGGATCCTCTTCGGTGAGTCGATGCAAGGATTCCGAGAGCTTCTCGTCGTCAGACTTGGTCTTGGGCTCGATCGCAACCGAGATCACCGGAGCTGGGAACTCCATCGATTCGAGCTGGATCGGCGACCGCTCTGACGAGAGAGTGTCTCCAGTCGTGGTGTTCTTGAGCCCGATCCCGGCGACGATGTCACCGGCGAACACCTCTTCGACGTCCTCCCGTGAGTTGGCATGCATCCGCAAGATGCGCCCGAACCGCTCCTTCTTACCGGTCGTGGTGTTCAAGACCGAATCACCCTTGGCGGCGTGTCCCGAGTAGACCCGGAAGTAGGTGAGTTTGCCGACATGAGGATCGGACATGATCTTGAAGGCGAGGGCTGCGAAAGGCTCGGTGTCCTCGAGTTTGCGCTCGATCACCACCTCCTCGTCCCCTGGCTTGAAACCCTTGATCGGGGGGAGGTCGGCCGGGCTCGGCAGGTAGTCGACCACCGCGTCGAGGAGCAACTGGACGCCCTTGTTCCTGAAGGCAGATCCGCAGAAGACAGGATTGAAGTCTCCCTGGAGGGTCCCCAAGCGGACCCCGGCCTTGATCTGGTCGACGCTCAGCGTCCCATGCTCGAGATAGGCCTCAAAAAGGTCCTCTGAGGTCTCGGCAACCTTCTCGATGAGGGCATGGCGGTACTTGGCGGCCAGGACGATGAGATCCTCAGGGATATCCGTGGTGTCCCACTGCTTCCCATCATCTCCCCGCCAGAGATGGGCCTTCTCCTCGACGAGGTCGACGACACCGATGAAATCTCCTTCGGTGCCGACCGGCAGCTGCATCACCAGGGGATGGGCGCCAAGACGGTTGGAGATCGAATCGATGTCGGCATAGAAGTCGGCACCGGTTCGATCGAGCTTGTTGATGAAACAGATTCGGGGCACGTGATAGCGGTCGGCCTGACGCCATACGGTCTCTGACTGCGGCTCGACACCGGCGACGCCGTCGAATACAGCGACCGCGCCGTCGAGGACCCGAAGCGATCGCTCCACCTCAACGGTGAAGTCGACGTGGCCAGGAGTGTCGATGATGTTGATCAGGTGCTCGTGCCAGACGCAGGTCGTGGCGGCGGAGGTGATGGTGATGCCCCGCTCCTGCTCTTGCTCCATCCAGTCCATGGTGGCTGCGCCTTCATGGACCTCACCGATCTTGTAGTTGCGGCCGGTGTAGTAGAGGATCCGTTCGGTGAGGGTGGTCTTGCCCGCGTCGATGTGAGCCATGATCCCGATGTTCCGGGTTCGGCTCAGCGGTACCTGCCGCAAATGTTCAAGCGCAGCGTTTCCGTTGCTCATCTCTTCCTACTACTCCGACTCGCTATGAGGTTGTGAACGTCCCACGTCCTGCGGTTCGGGCTGGTTCGGTGGCCAAGCCCGCCTGCTGGAACGTTCGGGTAAATCTTCTTGCAGTTTCTCCGTTGGGACCGGTGGCTTTACCAGCGGTAGTGAGCGAAGGCCTTGTTGGACTCCGCCATCTTGTGGACATCTTCTTTCCGCTTCACGGCCGCCCCCGTGTAGTTGGAGGCGTCGAGAATCTCGTTGGCCAGACGCATCGACATGGTTGGCTCTCGCCGCTGACGTGCGAAATTGACCAACCAACGGATCGCCAGACTCTCCTGACGACGTGGCGAAACCTCTACCGGCACCTGATAAGAGCTTCCCCCGACGCGACGTGAGCGGACTTCGACCTGAGGCCTGATGTTGTCGATCGCCCGCTTGAGGACGATGCCTGGGTCCTGGCTGGTGCGCTGCTCCACCGTCTCCAACGCGCTGTAGACAATGTCACGGGCGGTGTTCTTCTTGCCCTTGAGCAGAACCTTGTTGATGACCTTGCTCACGAGGACACTGCGGAATACCGGATCGGGCTCGATTTTTCGCTTTTGGGCGGGAGCGCGACGCATCAGGAATCCTTCTTCGTCCCATATCGGCTGCGGGCCTGCCTGCGGGCGCTGACGCCGGAGGCGTCGAGTGCGCCCCGGATCACCTTGTAGCGAACCCCAGGGAGATCGCGAACCCGGCCCCCGCGGATCAGGACGATGCTGTGCTCCTGGAGGTTGTGACCCTCACCCGGGATGTAGGCGGTGACTTCGACCTGCGACGAAAGACGGACTCGGGCCACTTTGCGCAACGCCGAGTTCGGCTTCTTTGGCGTCACCGTATAGACACGGGTACAGACGCCGCGCCGCTGCGGCGCTCCGCCCAGACCTGCGGTCTTGGCCTTCTTGGTCTTTGGCTTCCTGCCCTCGCGGACAAGCTGCTCAATCGTCGGCATTTTGCTCCTAAACGCAAGGAAGCGGCATGGGCGCAGCCCAGATGCCGATCCTGTTGTGAAAACCGTGCGTACCGGGCACGCTGGGTGCCTGGCTCGCTTGATCGGCCCTCACCATGAAGGGCCGTCGAACGCATCCGGATTCTATGTATCCGTCTGCGTGCGTACCAAATCGGCCGGGAATCCCCGGCTCTGCTGGTTACACGGTACCAGTTGTCGAATTGGACGCCAATGGGGGTTCCCTGACCACGTCTCAGGGAATCGTGGTGGTGGTCGTGGTCTCGGGGACGGTAGTGGTGGTGGTTTCCTCAGTCGTAGTCGTTGTATCCGCGGTCGTGGTGGTGGTCGTATCCACGGTCGTGGTGGTAGTCGAGGAAGTAGTTGACGAGGTGGAGGACGAAGACGAGGTCGAGGTAGAGGTCGACGATGTGGGCGAAGTCGTGGTTCCGGGCTGGGTGGTCACGGAATTGGGTCGGGTGGTGGTCGTGACCGAATAGGGTTGGGTGGTGGTTGTCGGGGCGCGCGGGATGGTGCCCGAGGCCACCGGGAGCCCGGACCCCTCGGTGCTGGCCGTGACTCCGTTCAGCGTGTTGTCGGCGGTGGTGACAACGCCCAGGCTGGTGGAGGGACCCTCCCCTGGCGCGGCACTGGTCTGTCCGGCTGCGATCCGCTGAGCGTCCGACGGCTGACATTCCCGCGTCGAGAGCAGGCTGACATCACCGTCCACCGCCACCAGGGAGCGCTGCACATACACCGCGTTGCCAGGCCCTCGATTGTCCCGAACCGCAAGCCAGATCTGGTCAGGGCTGAGACCGATCAAAGTGATCGCCTCCCCCTCGAACACCTTGCCCAGTTCGGGCTCCCCGGGGCAGGCATATGCAGGCGTGGTCTCGGACACCGTGCCTGTCGTCTCGTACCCGGCCATCCCGCTGAGCCAGGAGAATCCGACCACGAGGCCGACACCTACGAGAAGAGCTGCGAACCCCATGATCAGGCGGCCGGCGTTGAGCAGATCAAAACGAGGCAGGAACCGCTTCCGGTCACTGTCAGGGCCGCCTGCCGATTTCAGTCGATTGGCCAGCTCCCGGGCCAACTCGTCCGGAGCGAGACGTCTCGACTTGCGGGGCCCAGGTGGGTTTTGGCTAGCAGTCATCGGAATATCTCCCGATGAGATGGCCACCGGGGCAAGCGAGGATAGGCACCCCAGACCACGGGTCCGATGGCTGCCATCAGGCTGCGGCGACTTCGGGTCGGGATGGGGCGCACTCCGTCCCCCAGTCCGCCGTCGAAAAGCTACGAGCCGCAGCGGTGGGTGTCAATTTCGAAGGGGCCGCCGGATGGCGGCCCCTTCAAAGGTCACAGAGTCGAATCCGCCCTATTCCTCTTCGTCGTCGGGGCGAATGCTCCCACCCAAGCTGGCCAGCCATTCTGCGGGGTCGTCGGGAAGCCCGTCGTCACCGGAGGATGTGGGGCCACCGTCGAGGAATCCGAGACTGGCGACCGTGGTCGCCCCCGGCAGGGAGGGCTGCAGCATCTGGTACTGCTGGGCTCCGGTTCCCGCCGGGATCAGCTTGCCGATGATCACGTTCTCCTTGAGCCCCCGCATGAAGTCGGACCGTCCCTGGATTGCCGCGTCCGTGAGGACACGCGTCGTCTCCTGGAAGGAGGCGGCGGACAGCCATGAGTCGGTAGCCAGTGATGCCTTGGTGATGCCCATCAGCTCCGGCCTCCCCTCAGCAGGTCGCTTGCCTTCGGTGACCAGCTCACGGTTGGTGTCGCGGAAGCTTTGGTCGTCGACCAGGGCTGCCGGGAGGAAGTCGGACTCGTTCGGGGAGACAACCCGCACTCGGCGGAGCATCTGACGCACGATCATCTCGATGTGCTTGTCGTGGATCTCCACACCCTGGGAGCGGTACACCTCCTGCACCTGGTCGACCAAATACTGCTGGGTGGCGCGCACCCCGCGGATCTCGAGGACCTCCTTGGGGTCCAACGGGCCTTCGGTGAGCTGGGTGCCGGCGTCGATTGTGGCGCCACTGGACACGCCGGGCCTCAGCTTGGCGTAGCGCGAGATCGGGTAGACGAGCTCGTCATCACCGGCTTCGAGAACGATGCGGCGACCTTGCTCGTCTTCGACGACGGTGATCACACCCTTCTCCTCGGCCATGACTGCCTTCCCCTTTGGAGCGCGAGCCTCGAAGAGCTCCACGACGCGGGGGAGGCCGTGGGTGATGTCCTCACCCGCGACACCTCCGGTGTGGAAAGTCCTCATGGTGAGCTGGGTTCCCGGCTCGCCGATCGACTGGGCGGCCATGATCCCAAC
>CAZSMJ010000137.1:0-5489 GCA_964608055.1 uncultured Acidimicrobiaceae bacterium
ATCACCGCCGCGACCGGGCTTCTGTACACCATTCCGTCTCTCGCCGTGTTCGCTTTGGTGGCGCCCATCGTCGGTATCGGCACCGCCACGCAGAGATTTATCACCGCCGAGATCGCCCTCATCAGCTACACCCTCTTGATACTCACCCGCAACATCGTCACCGGGATCAACGGCGTGCCCGCCGGCGTCCGAGAGGCAGCCACGGGAATGGGCTACCGCGACGGAGAGCGGGTGCGTCAGATCGAATTGCCCCTTGCCCTGCCTGCGGTGATGGCAGGGATCAGGATCGCCACGGTCACTGTGATCGGGTTGGTCACGGTGACAGCCTTGCTCGGGCTGGGAGGGCTCGGCTTCTTCATTCTCGACGGTCTGCGTCGGTCGATCATCTTTCCCACCGAGATCATCGTCGGTGTGGCGCTGTCCGTAGCTCTGGCTGCCCTCATCGATATCTCCCTGCTCGGCCTCGGACGGGTGCTCACACCGTGGGCGGCGCGGGATACCGGCACCTGATGGATTTCCTGTCCGACGTCGCA
The DNA here is from genome assembly GCA_964608055.1 of uncultured Acidimicrobiaceae bacterium. Classification (GTDB taxonomy): domain Bacteria; phylum Actinomycetota; class Acidimicrobiia; order Spongiisociales; family ZC4RG35; genus JALYNX01. The sequence goes on from CAZSMJ010000137.1 coordinate 534, forward strand.
GCGTGGTTCGGTGAGGCCGGAAGGTGGACGGACGATGACGGGATCATCGCACGGACCATCGAGCATCTCTGGCTGGCGGTGTTCCCAATGGTGCTCGCGGTGCTGTTCGCTCTGCCGTTCGCCGTGTGGCTCGGACACCGCAGGATCGGTGCTTTCGCCGCAAATGCCGTGGTGAATATCGGGCGGGCCATCCCCTCCTTCGGGTTGATCGTCCTGGCCGCTGTCTTCTTTGCCCGAGCCGGGGTCAGCCTGAGATTCTGGCCGGCGGCCGTCGCGCTTCTCGCCTTGGCCATCCCTCCGATCTTCACCAATGCTTACACCGCGATCGTCACCGTGCCTGGACAGACAGTGGAAGCGGCGCGGGGCATGGGTTTCACTGAGACTGAGGTCCTGTGGCGGATCGAGGTGCCGATGGGCGCTCCGCTGATTCTTGCCGGGATCCGCATCTCCTTCATCCAGGTTCTGGCAACCGTTCCCCTGGCGGCAGTGCTCTCATCCGGTGGAGGGCTCGGTCAGTACGTAGTTCGTGGTTTTGCACAAGGGCCGGGAGGTCTGGTGGAAGTGTTTGCCGGCGCACTTCTGATCGCCGTCCTCACCTTGGGCGCCGACTGGCTCTTGTCTCGGGGAGAGCGTTTGGTTTTGCCCAAAGGCGTTCGCAAGCCCTCGTCCGATGACGTCAGGGCCGCGGCTTCGGTGTCTTGAGCTTTCGACGATTTCCGGAATCGGGTTAACGTCTCTGGCCAGATGGCGCCTTTCGAGGCGCCTTTGGCATTGACAAGAGAAAGGAAGACCCATGCGGAAATTCCGCAGAAGCGTTTTCGGGGCGACCCTATTGGCGCTCATGCTGGTCTTGACAGCGTGTGGCGACGGGTCGGGTGGAGACGCAACTACCACATCCTCCGCCGGTGGAGACAGCTCCACGTCAGTAGGAGGGCCGGTTGACGGGCCAGCCATCACGGTGGCCTCGTTCAACTTCCCGGAGTCGGTGATATTGGCCGAGATCTACGCCCAGGCCCTGGAGGCCAACGGCTACGCGGTCGAGAGAAACTTGAACCTGGGCGCGAGAGAGTTGATCTTCCCCGAGATCGAGTCCGGCGCCATTGACTTCCTACCTGAGTATCTGGGATCAGCAATCGCGGTTGGGTTCGGTGAAGAGGCGCCCACCAACCAGGACGAGGCCGTCCAGGTTTTGGCCGATCTCTTCGCAGCTCAGGAAGTCGCGGTTCTCGAACCGGCGCCGGGACAGGACAAGAATGTGTTCGTTGTCACGGGTGACTTCGCCACCGAGAACGGTGTTGCGACCGTCGCCGACCTGGCGGGCGCCGGTGAGATCACACTCGGTGGCCCACCTGAGTGTGAGGACCGCCAGACCTGTTACGCAGGCTTGGTCGAGACATATGGACTCGACAACCTCTCCTTCGAGGCAATAGCGGAGGGCGCGGCACGAGTGGCAGCTTTGGAGTCGGGCGAGATCCAACTCGCTCTCCTGTTCTCGACACAGCCGGTTATCACGCAAAAGGGCTTTGTGGCCCTCGAGGGAACCGATGAAATAATCGCCCCGGAAAACGTCATCCCAGTGGCGAGCAATGAGGTAGTCGAGGCCTACGGTGACGACTTCGTCGCTTTGATCAACTCGATCTCAGCGTTGATCACCACCGACGTTCTGTTGGACCTCAACGGACGAGTCGAGATCGATGCCGAGAATCCCGAAGACGTGGCAACCGCCTGGCTGACGGAGAACGGATTGCTGTAAAGGCTGAGCCAACCGATCGAATGAAGTGGAAACCCGGGCTGTGCTCGGGTTTCTGCTTTCTGTCACACCCGTTTCGTACCTTCTCGGATCAGGAGGTCGAGTAATGATCATCGATTGCCAGCAATGTGCGATGCGGGACACCAGTGCTTGCGACGATTGCGTCGTGACTTTTCTCCTGGATGGAGGCCCGCTCGAGCTCGACGAGTCGGAGAGCGAGGCATTAGCCAATCTCGCCGGTGAAGGTCTGGTCCCGCGTCTTCGTCTGGTGCCGGTGGAGCGGAAGACGGGCTGAGCCCTTACCTGAGGTACGCAGCGCCAGATATGGCGCTGCGACGACAGAGAACGGTTGAGCCGGTAAGCCGTCGTTCGTTCTTGGTCTGATGAGCGCCATATATGGCGCGATCAACCTCAGGTAAGCGATCTCGAGCAGGGACCGTTTACCCTCAACCGGGCATGGTGAAGGTGTATGCGGTCGCCCTCGTGATCGGGGTCGTCGGCCTCCTGGTGATCATCCTCGGAGGTTCTCTCGTCGAGAATCTGGGGCGACAGGGAGCGGATCCCGGCAAGAAGCTCGGCAGGCCAGGCCGGGCGGTAATCGGAGGCCTGGTCGGGTTCGGAATGGCCGGTATGTCCGCCGAGTTCTCATCGCTCGGTTTGGGATGGTCCAGCTCGTTCCTACTTGCCCTGGTGGGCGCCGCTGCGGGGGCGATTTGGGCGTTCTACGGCGCAGGAGTGGCCGAGACTTGATCCTCGCGATCTCAGACGTGCATTTCGCACTCGATGCTCTGCGGCGAGTGGTCGAGATGGGCAAGCCGGTCCTGATCCTCGGAGACCTCGTCAACCTCACCGACTATCGGACTGGCGAGGGCGCGGTGGCCGAGGTTCTCGGACTCGAGTTCGCTCGAGCCACGGCTGAAGCGCGAGCCGCCGGGGACTACCAGGGAATGAGAGACCTGTGGTCGGGGCGAGCCGCCGGGAGATTCGACGAAGTGCGGGCGGAAATCGGTGAGGCGATCGACGCCCAATACCGTGAGGTGGCGGTTGCCCTCCAAGGGGGGACGGGATTTGTGATTCACGGAAACGTGGATCGACCGAGGAGCCTCCGCGCCAACCTCCCGGACAGTTTCCGCTACGTCCATGGCCAGGCCGTGGAAATCGAGGGCATCCGGTTCGGGTTTGTCGGCGGCGGGGCTCCCACTCCACTCGAGGCCGAAGGAGAGATCACAGACGACGAGATGAGACGCCTGCTCGAACAGATAGGCCCTGTCGACATTCTCTGCACCCATGTCCCGGCCGCAGTCCAATCCTTGCGCACAGATGTGATCACCGGCAGGGCGGAACGCGGCTCCGAGCCAATCCTCGACTACCTGCTTCGGGAGAAGCCACGTCTTCATCTCTTCGGCGACGTGCATCAGCCTCAGGCCACGACCTGGCGTCTCGGCCCGACTCGTTGCCGCAACGTGGGGTACTTCCGAGCGACCGGGCGGGCGCTGCGCATCGACCCCGCCTGGACCGTATAGGTCGGTATCTCGCTAGTGTCGTCTGCCGGACGAGGACTGTGAGAGATGGCCGAGGGAACCTTTCAAACACTTGAAATCGACGCTCCACCCGAAATGCTCTACGACGCCGCAGCCGACATCGCCTCGTACCCGGAATGGGCTACTGGGGTGAAAGAGGTGGAGGTCCTCGAGAGTGGGCCTGACGGTCGTGTCGACCGGGCCCGATTCGTGATCGAAGTCTTCGTCAAGGAAATCGAGTACGTGCTCCACTATGAGCACGACCGGCCGACTCGTCTGAGTTGGGTGGCCGAGGAGAGTGACGATCTGGAGATGCTCGAAGGCTCGTACACCTTCACTCCAAATGACGGAGCGACCGAAGTCCTCTATGGCCTCAAGGTTGCGCTGAAGTTCACCATGCCAGGGTTTCTGATGCGCCAGGCAGAGAAACAGATCGTGACGACTGCACTCCGGGGGCTGCGCAAGAGGGTCACGGGCTCGGGCTGAATCTTGCGAATAGTCCTCGTCACCGGCAAGGGAGGGGTGGGCAAGACCACCGTGGCCGCCTCCACCGCCCTGGCTGCGGCGGACGCCGGATACCGGACGCTGGTCACCTCTACCGACCCGGCCCATTCTCTTTCAGACGCTCTCATGGTCGGACTGGGCAGTGATCCTTCGAAAGTCGTCCCCGGTCTCGACGGACAGCAGATCGATACCCAACGCCAACTCGACAAGTACTGGGGCTCGATTCGCCGCCAATTGATGGATGTGTTGGATTGGGGAGGCGCCGGCGGAATCGAGGCCGAGGAGTTCTTGGTCTTCCCCGGGATGGACGAGTTGTTCGCGCTGCTCGAGGTGAATCGCCACGCCCGATCAGGTGCCTACGACGTGGTCATTGTGGATTGCGCGCCAACCGCCGAGACGTTGCGGCTGCTGTCCCTACCCGAGGTTCTCAGTTGGTACTTCGAGAAGGTTCTCCCCACCGAACGACGGCTTATGCGCGCCGCACGCCCGATTCTGAGCAGGCTCACCGACCTGCCCCTCCCTGCGGATGAGGTGTTCACCGCGGCCCAATCGGTGTTCGAATCGATCGAGGACGTCAAGGCGCTGATGTCCTCACCCGAGGTGACATCGGCGCGACTGGTGGTCAACCCCGAGAAGATGGTGATCGACGAAGCGCGGCGCACCTATAGCTACCTGGGACTGTTCGGCTACGGCGTCGATGGGGTGGTGGTCAACCGGGTTCTCCCCGATATCGTCGCCGATCCTTACTTCGAGCGCTGGCGGGCGATCCAGAAGGGTCATCTCGACACCATCGACGACGCCTTCCCGGAGGTTCCCCGGCTCTGGCTCCGGCTTTTCGACGACGAGATGGTCGGGGTCGATCGGCTCCGGTTCATGGCGTCGGAATTGTACGGGGACCAGGACCCGATCAAGGACTTCGTGGCGACCACACCGTTCCGGATCGTCGACGCCAACGGCGGGGTTTCGATGGAGGTCGACATTCCATTCGTCGACAAGTCCGAGATTGACGTCCTCCGCAGTGGGCATGAGATCTATATCCAGGTCGGGCCCTATCGGAGATCGTTCATTCTTCCCGACGCGTTGCACCGACGCGAGGTGACTCGCGCCCGCCTCGACGGGGGCACCCTGACTGTTTCCTTCTCCGATCCGGACAAGAGATCGTGAAGGACCAGTCCGACGCCG
>CAZSMJ010000138.1:0-5390 GCA_964608055.1 uncultured Acidimicrobiaceae bacterium
CGGGATCGCCGGTTAGGTCGGGCCGGTGACAGGAGGCGCAGTACTGCTGGTAGCGAGCGCCACCGAGGGCGACCCGGTCCGAGTCCAATGTTTGTCCTGTATCCCCGTCCCCGCTGCAGGCGACGATCAGGGCGGCAGCAGCGGCCGCCGCTATGACCCTGATCGTAGGTTTCATGCTTCGACCGTTATCTGGCCTTTCATTCCGCCGGCGTAGTGGCCGGGCTGGTGACAGCCGATGAGAACGGTTCCCGCTTCGGTGAAGGTCCAAGTGAGTTCCATGGTTTCCCCGGCCGGAACGGTCACCACATTGGGCTGGTCGTGGACCATTCCATTCATCTCGGCCATTTCGGCCTCGTGCTCATCCTGGGTGGCCTGATCGCCCAGTGTGAAGTCGTGGACCAGGCTGCCCTGGTTGACGATGCGGAAGGTGATCGTCTCTCCTGGGGTGAACGTCAGTTCGGCGGGATCGAAGGCGAAGTCGTCGGTGGCGGCGATCTCGACGATGTGGTCGGCGTCGGCTGGTTCGGCCGGTGATCCGAAGCTGTATTCCATCTCGCCAGTGGTGAATGTGGTCGATGGTTCGGTGCCTGACCCTCCGCAGGAGGAGCCGACCAGGGAGAGGGCGGCTGCGAGAACGACCCCGCTTAAGCGCTTTGAGATGGACATGGTTGCTCCTGACTGGATCGCTCCTTGACAGTACTCTCACCTGCCTGCCACTATACCCCCCTACCGTATAGGAGTATCTTTGCGTGGTTACGAATTGAATAGGGACGACTACCTGAAGCGGCTTGCTCGGATCGAGGGTCAGGTGCGTGGCCTGCAACGGATGATCAACGATGACAAGTACTGCATCGACGTTCTCACCCAGGTCAATGCGGCAACGGCAGCATTGAAGGGGGTGGCGGTCGGTTTGCTCGACGAGCACGTCCGTCATTGCGTACGTGAGGCCACAGAAGCCGGCGACGCGGTTGCAGCCGACCGGATGGTGACCGAAGCCACCAAGGCGATCGAGCGACTGGTCCGCTCCTGATCCGACTGTGTGGGAAGCGATGACAGATCACGATCACGAACGCCACGCGATGGGCACCGAAACTCAGGCCGAAGTCAGCCATGCTGCGGGGGGCGATGCCGGAAGCCATGCCGATCACCAAGGGGGGCATGACAAGCATGCCGGTCACAGTGTGGCCATGTTCCGGGACCGGTTCTGGCTCTCACTGATCCTCACCCTGCCGGTGATTTTCTTCAGCGAGATGATGCAGGAGTGGTTCGGCTACACAGCTCCCACCTTCCCTGGCTCCGAATGGGTCGCACCAGTTCTCGGCACAGTCATCTTCTTCTACGGCGGGTCACCGTTCCTCAAGGGAGCTGCCGGGGAGATCCGGGACCGACAACCGGGGATGATGCTGCTAATCGGGATGGCGATCACGGTCGCCTTTGCCGCCTCCTTGGCCACCACCCTCGGCTGGTTCGACCTCGAATTCTGGTGGGAGTTGGCTGCGCTGATCACCATCATGCTTCTCGGCCATTGGATGGAGATGCGTGCCATCGGCCAGGCCCAAGGGGCTCTGGCTGCCTTGGCAGCACTGTTGCCGGACGAGGCGGAGCGCATCGCGGATGGGGACGTCGAGACGGTGCCGGTCTCTGCGTTGCGGGTTGGTGATCTGGTCCTGGTCCGACCGGGGGGCCGGGTCCCAGCTGATGGGGTAATCGCCGAAGGTGAGGTCGGGGTCGACGAGTCGATGGTCACCGGCGAATCCAAGCCGGTGGAAAAGGGACCGGGCGACCAAGTGATAGCAGGCACGGTGGCGACCGACACCTCGATCCGGGTCAAGGTGGAGGCGGTCGGGGATGACACGGCCCTGGCCGGGATCCAACGTCTGGTCGCCCAAGCCCAACAGTCCCGGTCTCGGGCTCAGGTCCTCGCCGACCGGGCGGCAGCACTCCTCTTCTACGTAGCGGTCGGGGCTGCAGCAATCACGGCGGTGGCATGGCTGATCGCCGGCGAGCCGGACCAGGCGGTGGTGAGCACGGTGGCGGTGCTTGTGATCGCCTGTCCCCATGCTCTCGGACTGGCAATACCCCTCGTCATCGCCATCTCCACCGGAATGGCGGCTCGCAACGGCATTCTGGTCAAGGACCGGCTCGCCTTGGAGCGGATGCGGAACGTCGACCTGGTCCTCTTCGACAAGACCGGCACCCTGACCAAAGGGAGTCATCGGGTCACTGCCATCACAGCCGTCGACGGGGACAAGGACGGTCTGCTCGCAAGCGCTGCAGCCGTTGAAGCCGACTCAGAACATCCTTTGGCCCGAGCCATAGTCACCGCGGCACGAGATCTTGGCGAGGTCCCGCTGGCTTCCGGCTTCAAATCGATGAGCGGCCGCGGCGTTGAGGCCAATGTTGAGAGTTCCAAGGTGGCTGTTGGAGGACCAGCCCTGCTCCGTGAGCGGAACCTCGAGGCGCCCACTTCCGTGACTAGTGCAACAGACGGTTGGATCGAGCGAGGAGCCGCCGTCCTCTATGTCATCAGAGACGGAGCCGTGGCCGGTGCGTTATCGCTAGAAGATGAGATACGCCCCGAATCCAAAGAGGCAATAGACCAACTCCACCAGCTGGGGATACGAGTGGCGATGATCACCGGTGATGCTCATCAGGTAGCTCGGGCCGTGGCAAGAGAGCTGAACATCGATGAAGTCATGGCCGAAGTACTTCCCGAGGACAAACATTCCAAGGTCGCCGAGCTTCAGGAACGGGGCCTGCGGGTGGCGATGGTGGGCGACGGTGTCAACGATGCTCCTGCTCTGGCGCAGGCCGACGTGGGGATTGCGATCGGGGCGGGCACCGACGTAGCGATCGAATCGGCCGGGATCGTCCTCGCCTCCGACGACCCGCGGGGCGTGGTCGGAATCCGTCGGCTCTCCCAGGCCGGGTACCGCAAGATGATCCAGAATCTGGTCTGGGCCACCGGCTACAACGTGGTGGCAATCCCCTTGGCCGCCGGCGCCTTCGCCTGGGCCGGGATCGTGCTGGCACCGGCAGCGGCCGCGGTGCTCATGAGCGCATCAACCGTCATTGTCGCCGTCAACGCCCAACTCCTCCGTGGGCTCGAACTGAGGCCATCGTCATGAGCATGACCTCCTCTGTCGCTGCGGCGGCGATGTTCTTGGTGTCCGGATGCGTTGCCGGATCCGGTGCGGTCATCGAGCCGCAAGATCCGGGGCTGGTCGCGGCGGGCGCCGAACTCTACGCAGCCAACTGTGCCGAATGCCATGGGTCCGACCTCCGGGGAACCGAAAGGGGTCCCTCCCATTTGTCGATCATCTACGAGCCCGCCCACCACGCCGATGGCGCCTTCCTCTTTGCGATCCAGCGAGGATCTCGGGCCCATCACTGGCCCTTCGGCGACATGCCTCCTGTGGAAGGTCTCAACGAAGACAACATCGAAGCCGTCGTCGCCTTCGTTCGCGAACGTCAACGGGTCGAGGGTTTCGAGGCATACCCACCTGACGAAAGGTGATGCTTCTCCGCTACCGCACCAAGAACTGAGCATCGGCACCTGACTGGTCGTGGTCGTGGTCGCGCTCGTGCTGGTCGTGATGTGTCATCGGTTCCCTCCAATCGGAGGCGAGTTCAGGGGCAGACCAGCCCCTCGATTGCCTTGGTGGCCTCTGTCGCCATCCGGTCGGCGGTGTTCTCGTCACCGGCTTCGGCAGATTCTCGAGATTGCAAGCTATTCCCCGAGTTGGGTCTCCTGCTCGGTGACCTCTCGTTGCCACTCCCGCTCCTCGGGGCCCCAGTTGGCCTTGAAATAAGCGAGGATGGCCCCGATTTCGTCGTCGGTGAGCTTGTCCCCGAAGGATGGCATCCGTGACTGCGGGAAGTCGGATCCGTCCTGGATGATTTCCAGGAGTACCTGATCGGAGTGGTGCCAGGTATGGCCTGACGAGTCGTGTGGCGGCGGAGGATAAGACCCGTCGGCGTTGGGTGTCTTCCAATCGGGATCTCCAGAGCGGTCAGCGCGGTGGCATGAGGCGCAGTTTTCCTGATAGAGGTCCTCGCCCTGGGCCACCCGCTGTTGGTCTATCGGTTCGCTTGAATCCGAACCGACCCCGCATGCCGAAACCAGGACAATGAGTAAGAGAACCAACGCCGCCTCTTTGACGGCTTGGCAGCAGTCATCCAGCACGAGGGGCATACATGATTACACCGACGCCGATCAGACAGATCGCAGCGCCAATCAGGTCGTAACGGTCTGGCCGGAAGCCGTCGAAGACGACACCCCACGCGAGGGAGCCGGCGACGAAGACACCTCCGTAGGCGGCGAGTATGCGACCGAAGTGGGGGCTGGGCTGAAAGGTGGCCACAAACCCGTAGAGTCCGAGGGCGACGACACCGGCCGCCACGAAAAGGATGCCCCGGTTCTGGCGGACTCCCTGCCAGATCAAATAGGCGCCCCCGATCTCGGCGATCGCTGCGACCACGAACAGGCTGATAGAGCCCAGAGTGGTCATCGGCGATCTGCAGAGGCCCCGAACAGCGATCCGATGACCGGCTGGGCCTCTTCAGATCCGGTGATGTCGAGGCTGACAATGTCGGTAGTGATGCCGATCGCGAAGTTGAAGAATCGACAACAGGTCTGTTCGCTGGCGGCTAGTTCGCTGAGTGCTCCAATGTTGACGTTGCGTGGGAATGTCACCCGTACCCCATCGAGCAGGGTTCTACGGTCAACCGCTTGGGCCAGGAGCGACTTCCAGTCGTCGAGCCTTTCCCGAAGCTCGACATTGTCGAGACTGCAGGCAATCTCGATCGGGTTTTTGTGGACGAGCGTGACCGGGTTTACGGCCCGTGAGATCTTCAGTCCATCCATGCCCACACCATAAGCACCCCGGGCTCGCCGCTCAACGTTGAACGTCAGCGCGTTCGTTGTTGAGGATGCGTCCCCATTTCCTACTATCGCCGACCGTGGATCGCTCTCAACTTCTCACACGTGCAGTACAACTGGCCTTCTTCACGGTGGTCTGGAATGTCGCCGAAGGGATCATCGCCATTGTTGCTGCGGTCGCCTCCGGGAGCGATGCCCTCTTGGGATTCGGGCTGGATAGCGGAGTGGAATCGCTGTCCGCTCTCGTTTTGATCTGGCGGCTCAAGGTCGAAGAGAAGGACATCGATCGGGCTGAGGAAGTCGAGGAGAAAGCCCTCAGGTTGATCGGTCTAACTTTCTTCGCGCTGGCTGCCTTCGTGGGCTATCAGGCCGTGACGTCACTGCTGAACGGTGACCGGCCAGAGACGTCATGGGTCGGCATCGTCCTCACGGTGTTGTCTCTGATCGTCATGCCGATCCTCGCCAGGCAGAAGGAACGGGTCGGTGAGGAAATGGGAAGCAGGGCGGT
>CAZSMJ010000139.1:0-5381 GCA_964608055.1 uncultured Acidimicrobiaceae bacterium
AAGTAGATGGCGCCCGTTGGCGGGCCCCAGAGCCGAGGTCACCGCAGTTTCGGGAAGCTCGGCGAGGTCGCCAACCGTCTCTACTCCCAATCGCTGCAAACCCGCAAGCGTGGCGGGGCCTACTCCCCACAACGAGCCCACCGGCAGCTCATGGAGAAAGGCGAGCTGTTCGGCTCGTGGAATGTGGAGGCAGCCATCGGGTTTGGCAGATGCGGAGGCGAGCTTCGCCATGAACTTGGTCGCCGCGACCCCAACAGACGACGGCAATCCCAGTTCGCCCTTGATGCGGGACCGTATCTCCTGGCCGACGGCCACCGGAGACTCATAGTGGAATCGCAGGCCGAGGACATCGAGAAACGCCTCGTCGAGACTGAGGCCTTCCACATACGGTGTGAACGATCTGAAGATGTCGAAGACCTGCTCGGACGCAGCGCCGTAACGTTGGTGATCCGGGGTGACCACGACCAGCCCCGGGCACAATCGGAGGGCGATGACCGTCGGCTGGGCAGAGTGGACTCCGAGCTGTCTTGCCTCGTACGAGGCGCTGGCGATCACTCCCCTTTTGCCACCGCCACCAACCGCCACCGGCTTGCCCAACAAGTCCGGGTTCTCGAGCCGCTCCACCTCGACGAAGAAGGCATCCATGTCGACGTGGAGGATCGGTTCTGTCCACACCCTGGCCAAGTTACCTGTGACAAGTGACAGGAACGGCCAAACTGACGCGCAATGGCAGCCCTCATGCATCTGGTCCGTCACGCCGAGGTCGACAATCCGAATCACCTCGTGTACTCCGACCTGCCCGGGTTTGGGTTATCTCCGCGCGGGCTCGAGCAGGCGCGCCGGGTGGGGCGCTATCTGGGGCCCCGGCCGGTGGTCGCCATCTGGTCGTCGCCCCTGGAGCGATCCCTGCGCACCGCCGAGGAGATCGCAAGCCGGACCGGGGTCCCGGTGAAGGTCGACCCCGGGCTCACCGAGTGGCGAGTCACAAGTCGCTGGCGAGGCCACACCTGGAGTGATCTCCCTGACACGTTCCCGGGCGAGCTCGAGGCCTATCTCGAACATCCGGAGAACCTCGAGTTCGCCGAGGAATCGCTCGACGACCTGGCGGAGCGGATGGCTGCAACGGCCCGCCGGCTCGACACCGATCACCCCCATGGCGACGTGGTCATCGTGTCTCATCAGGACCCGATTCAGGCGGGACGACTGCGGCTCATCGGCTCCTCGCTCCACGGGCTTCATCAGGAGAAACCAGGTCACGGAGCGGTTGTCACCTTGCGCCCGGGCGACGTCTGGCGTGAGGAAACGGTGTGGGAGCCCGGAGAGTCGACCAGGGTGGCCGACCATCAAGGTCTGAGGGTGCTCAGCCAGCACGAGGAATCGGTGGACCCGACTTCGGCATGACCGCCCTCGGTGCGAGACTCCGGCCGTGAGGGTTCTCCTGGCCTCCGCCTCCCCACTCGTGGCAGCTCTGCTCTGGGTCGCGGCCTTGTTGGTCGACCCGGGCCCGCTGGCTCCGGGGTCGGTGTTGCTGGTGGGATGGGGGCTGCTCACGATGGCGACGATCGCCATCGTTGGGATGATCGTGGTTGGCGGACGATGGGCCCTGCGCACCGCGTTGGCCGTTGTCGTTGCCAGTCTGCTCATTGCAGTGGTGAGGCCGATCGATCTGATTTGGTTCGTGGCGCTCATCGGGTCGATCGGTGCCGGTGCACTCCTCTTCCTACCCATGGTCACCCAAGGCATCCGGAAACTCCCCTCGGCCACCGGCCCTCCCGCACGCGCGGTGCTGGTTCCACTCCTGCTCGCCGCCACACCGTTCTCGATCGGCTTGGCCGCCTGGGATCACCCCACAGGGGCGACCCTCGTAGTCGGGCTCAGCGCCTCCCTGGCCGCTCTCTGGTATTCGAGGGTTCTCCCTGGCGGCCTCTACGCGGTCAGGCTGGGCTGGCCCTTGCTTGCCGTCGGATTGGCCCCATTTCAAGCCCTCCCCATTGCGGTGGTGTCTGTGGTCACCGCGTTCGCGGTCTTGGTGGAGGCCTGGCACCGTGAGGTAAAAGTCGCCTTTCACCCACCGCGGGAGAGCGGGCGGGTGTTTCCGATCCCGCCAGAGTTGGCGCCGAAGGAGGTCCTCGACGCTGCTGAGATCGACGAGCGCGGTCGGCCCCGATGAGACGCCGGCCGAATCCCTGGATCGCCATTCCGGCGCTGGTCAGCGGAGCCCTCGCCGGCGTCCTGGGTTGGATCGTCACTGATGTCAGTTGTCGGGGCACCGACGCCGACGGCAACGTCTCGTCGTGTGGAGGCTGGGCGACGCTGGTCTCGATCGCCTCCTTCCTGGTGGTCACCATCGGGGTGGTTCTGATCCTGTCGCTGGTGTATCGGAGCCTGGCGGAGTGGAACGAGAAACGCGAGGGCTGAGGTCACGGTTGTCCCCTTGCGGAGCGGGGGGACCGTCCGACCGCTAGGTCGGGCGAGGGGGGCACCTCCGCCGCGACAACGGTCAGCTCTTGCTGAAGATCAGACTTACGTTGTGCCCGCCGAATCCGAACGAATTGGACATCGCGTGGTCCAGCGAGGCGGGGCGTGCCTCATTGGGGATGTAGTCGAGGTCACATTCAGGATCTGGCACTTCGTAGTTGATCGTGGGGGGAAGGATCTGGTCACGCAGGGCCATGATGCAGGCGACCGCCTCAACCGCTCCCGCCCCACCGAGGATGTGACCGGTCATCGACTTGGTAGACGACACCGGGATCCGATCCGCTGCCTCGCCAAGAGCGATTCGAATTGCGGCAGTCTCCGTTGAATCGTTGGCCTCGGTCGAGGTCCCGTGGGCGTTGATGTACCCGACCTGGGAGGGCTCGAGGGAGGCGTCGGCCAGAGCAGCAGTCATCGCACGTGCCGCGCCGGTCCCGCCCGGTCGGGGCAGGGTGATGTGATATGCGTCGGCCGACATCCCGTAACCGGTCACCTCGGCGAGAATCGTCGCCCCTCGTGCCCGTGCGTGTTCTTCGCTCTCGAGGATGAGCGCCGCACCTCCCTCTCCCATCACGAAGCCGTCCCGCTCTGCATCGAAGGGGCGGGAGGCACGGGTTGGCTCGTCATTCCGATGCGATAACGCCCGCGCCTGGGCGAAGGTGGCTATGCCGAAGGTGGTGATTGCAGCCTCGGCCCCGCCGGCCACGACCACGTCGGCGGCTCCGCGACGAATCCACTCGGCGCCGTCACCGATGGCGTTGGCCGAAGCCGAGCAGGCGGTGACCACACACGAGACCGGTCCCAGGAGGTGGTGTTCGATCGAAGCCAGTCCGGCCGCCATGTTGGGGATGATCCTGGGTACGCCGGTGGGACTCACTCGATCCGGTCCCCGGTCGATGAGAGTCTCGATCTCGTCGATGAACGAGCCCATGCCCCCAAATCCCGCACCGACCATCACCCCGGCCCGAGCCGCGGCTTCATCGTCCTGGTCGAACGCAAGACCCGCCTCCTGAAGAGCCTGGCGAACCGCCACCAGGAAAAACTGGGTGTAGCGGTCGAGACGGCGCACTTCGCGCCGGTCGAAATGAGCCTCCGGGTCCCAATCCTTGACTTCGCCGGCGATGGTGGTCCGATATCCGGTGGTGTCGAACTGGGTGATCTGCCCGATGCCCGAGGTTCCCGAGAGCATCGCCTTCCAGGTCGAGGTGACATCGTCCCCGATCGGCGTGACCGCCCCGAGCCCGGTGACGACGACTCGTCGCCGCTCGGGTGGCATCAAGAATCAGCCTCCCAGCTTGCCGTAGACGACGTCTATGGCCTGGCCGACTGTCATGATCGACTCGGCCTCCTCGTCGGGGATCTTGACCCCGAACTCGTCCTCGAGCGCCATCAGAAGTTCGACAACCCCAAGACTGTCCACATCGAGGTCCTCCTCGAAGTGGGCCTCCTCGGAGATCTTCGCCGCGTCGAGCCCGAGCTCCGAAACGAGCACGCCTCCGAGACGCTCCGCTACTTCGCTTCTTTCCATTCCTTTGCTCCTTTTTCGTTGGTCCGTGAGTGACGGGGAAGTTACAGAACCAGGCCTCCATCCACCGGCAGCACCTGGCCCGTGATGTACGAGGCGCCCTCTGAGGCGAGAAAATCGACAACCGCTGCCACCTCGTCAGGAGACCCAAAGCGGCGGAGTGAGATCGAGTCGGTCAGACCCTGCTTGACACCGTCACCGAGGTCCTCGGTCATGTCGGTGGTGATGAATCCAGGGGCCACGACGTTGACTGTGATGCCTCTCGACCCGATCTCCTTGGCGATCGACTTCGAAAATCCGATCATCCCTGCTTTGGACGCCGCATAGTTGGCCTGACCGGCATTCCCGCCGATCCCGGCCGCCGAGGCGATCGACACGATCCGCCCCCAGCGCATCTTGAGCATCCCCCGCAGGGCTGCCCTGGTGCAGAGATAGGTCGAGCGCAGGTTGGTGTTGATCACCGCGTCGAAGTCTTTGGGGCTCATCCGGAGCAGCAGGTTGTCCCTGGTGATCCCGGCATTGTTGACCAGGATCGAGATCGGTCCCAAGGCCGCCGCCACCTTGGCGAACATCTCCTCGACCTGGTCTTCCTGAGAGACGTCGGCGCCATGCGCAATGGCCCTCCCCCCTCCCGACTCGATCGCCCCAACTGTTTCCTCGGCCGCTGCGGCGTTGCTGGCGTAGTTCACGGCGACCTGGTGGCCCGATCCGGCCAGTCGGATGGAGATCGCCCGGCCAATCCCTCGTGACCCTCCTGTGACCAAGGCCACTCTTCCCCCGACAGACTCGCTCACGTCAGCTTCTCCGGGAGGCCAAAGAAGTCGAAGTTGGGTTGGAGGAGCTCCATCGTGGTCCGGTCCGCTGGTGGCAGCTGCGCGTCGCTCTCCCCCAACGGCTCGACACGCGAGCCCCATTTGTAGATGGCCGATCCCCAGGTGAGCCCGCCGCCGAAAGCGGTGAATGCGATGGTCGAGCCTGGCTGGATCCTGCCCTCTTCCAGAGCCTCAGCGAGTGCCACAGGGATAGTCGCTGCCGAGGTGTTGCCGTACGAGTGGATGTTGACGTAGACCTTGGCTTCGTCGAAGCCAAGCCTCCGCGCAGTGGCGTCGATGATCCTCACATTGGCCTGATGAGGTATCAGCAGGTCGATGTCATCCAGAGTGAGGCCGGCTTCTTCGACGGCCCGAGCGGTCGAATCACCCATCGTGGTGACCGCCCTGCGAAAGACCTCCTGGCCTTCCATGGTGATCGCCGACACGGAGGGATCGAGCGGCCCCCGGTCTCCCTCGGTCCCGTCCCTGGGGGTTTGGAGGATGTGGCCGACCGAGCCGTCCATCCCCAATTCCGAGGACAGCACCCCGATCGGCTCATCGGTTGGCTC
>CAZSMJ010000140.1:0-5314 GCA_964608055.1 uncultured Acidimicrobiaceae bacterium
AGACCCGCATCGCTCGGCCGATGTCCTTGGTCCACACCGAAGCCGCCAACCCGTAAAGCACGTCGTTGCCGAGATGTATGGCCTGCTCCTCGCCGTCGAAGGGAAGAACCACTAGCACCGGCCCGAACACTTCCTGTTGGACGATCTCCGACTTCTGGTCCACGTCGACTATCACCGTCGGCGAGTAGTAGTAGCCACGGTCGAAGCCGTCGGGGATGTCGCCCCCGAGCACGACGCGGGCGCCATCCTTGCGAGCTCGATCCACGAAGCCGGCGACCCGGTCTCGTTGTGTCCCCGAAATCAACGGCCCGAGGAACGTTTCCTCGTCCCAGGGATCGCCGATGGTGATCCCCTTGAACGACTCGACTACCGCTTCGACCGTGTCGTCGAACCGGTCGCTCTGAACATAGAGCCGGGTGGCGGCAGTGCAGTCCTGACCGGTGTTAAAGCAGGCGCCAACCATGGCAGCCTCGGCCAACGCCTCGAGGTCGGCATCCTCAAACACGATGAAGGGCGCCTTTCCTCCCAACTCGAGGTGAACCCGTTTCAGGGTATCGGCTGCGGTCTTCATCACTTTCTTGCCGGTGCCCGTTGAGCCGGTAAGAGACACCATCCGAAGATCCGGATGCTCGACGAGAGTCTGTCCGGTCTCGTTGCCCCCGGTGATCACGTTGAGCACGCCATCGGGGATGCCGGCCTCAGAGGCGAGCTCGCCGAGCATCAATGCCGTTCGGGGGGTGCCGGGCGCAGGTTTGAGGACCGTGGTGCAGCCAGCGGCCAGGGCTGGCCCCACTTTCCAAATCGCCATGAGCAGCGGGTAGTTCCACGGGGCAATCTGGCCCACCGGCCCCACCGGCTGTCGTCGGAGCATTGACGTGTACCCGGCGGCGAAGTCGCCGGCCGCGGTGCCGGCGATGCTCCGGGCAGCTGCTGCAAAGAAGCGCAGGTTGTCGACCCCGAACGGGAGGTCGGCTCCCAACGACCCCTGGGCGTAGGGCTTGCCCGTGTCCTCGGATTCCACCCGAGCGAAGTCCTCGGCTTTCGACTCCAAGAGATCCCCCAGCTTGTGGATCGCCAGCGCCCTTTCCCCGGGGGTCAAGCGGGACCAACGTCCGTCGAAGAATGCGTCGCGTGCTGCTTCGACTGCAGCGTTCACATCCTCTCCTGAGGCGTCGACGACCTCGTCGACCACCTCCCCGGTTGCGGGGTTCTCGATCTTGAGTGGCTGGCCACCACGGCTCGGTGTCCACTTCCCGTTGATCCACAGGTCCCATGCCATGGGTGCTCCTATCTGCTCAGTTCTCCTCGGCCCGTTGGGCAAACCTCTGGGCCAGGACGATCGGTATGAAAGTGATCAGGACGACGAAGACTGCCACGACATTGGTCACGGGGCGGTTCCGGGGGCGAACCAGCGAGGAGAAGATCCAGATGGGGAGGGTCTGCTGATTTCCGGCTGTGAACGTCGTAACGATGATCTCGTCGAACGAAAGGGCGAAGGCGAGCATCCCTCCAACCACCATCGCAGGAGCAAGCAGGGGGAGCAGGACATGTCGGAAGGTCTGCCAGCCACGCGCCCCGAGATCCATCGAAGCCTCCAGCAACGACGGCGAGGTCCGGCGCATTCGGGCGATGACGTTGTTGTAGACGACGGCGACACAAAACGTCGCATGTCCGATCACCACTGTCCAGTAGGAGAAGGGGAAGTCGCCGAGGTTGATCGCCGAGCGCAGGGCGATCCCGGTGATGATGCCAGGAAGCGCGATGGGAAGGATGATGAACAGGCTCAGCGTGTCGCGCCCGAAGAAGGGCGTCCTCCACACCGCGGCTGCGACCAACGTGCCGAGGATCAAGGCGATGATCATCGAGATGAGGGCCACTCGAAGCGACAAGCTCACGGCAGAGCGGATGTCGGCGTTTTCCGCCGCCAATCCAAACCATCGAGTGGTCAAGGATGGTGGGGGGAATTTGAAACTCGCTTCCTCGGTGGTGAAGGCATAGAGGAATACGAAGAGGATCGGGATATGGAGATAGGCGAGGGTCAATCCGGCCGCCACCTTCAACCCGAGCCCTGCCCGCTTTCTCATAGTGCCTCGAACGCCCCGAGCCTGCGGGCCACCGTGAGGTAAACGGCCATGACCGCGATCGGGACGAACGAGAAAGCGGCAGCCAGTGGGAGGTTGCCGGCCACGCCCTGATATGAGTAGATGGCGAGTCCGATGAAGGGGCTCGAGTCACCGATGATCGTGGGGATGATGTAGTCCCCCAAGGTCAGTGAAAAGGTGAATATCGATCCGGCAGCCACACCGGGAATGGCCATGGGCCAGGTCACCTTCCGAAGCGTGAACGCCGGCTGTGCTCCCAAATCGGCCGACGCCTCGAGAAGAGACTTCGGCACCCTTTCCAGCGAGGCGTGTATTGGGAGAATCATGAAGGGCAGCCAGATGTAGACGAACACCATGAATTGGCCGAGATAGGAGATGGAGAGGGAAGGTCCGCCGATCCCTGGGGCGTCGAGCAGGGCCTGAAAGACCGCATCCATACCCAGCCGCTCGACGAACCAATTGATGATGCCGTCGGCGGCAAGGATGAGTTTCCATGAATAGACCCGAACCAGGTACGAAGACCAAAGAGGAACCAGGACCGCCAACACCAGGATCGATTTCGTCTTGGGGCGGGCGTAGAGAGCCATGAAATAGGCGAGCGGAAACGCGATGACGACGGAGGCGATGGTCACCGCCGCCGCCATGCCAATCGTGCGGATCATCACGGCGGTGTTGGCACTGGTGAACAGTGTTTTCCAGGTGTCTAGGGAGATGACCCTCTCCAACACCCCGGAGAATGGGTTGAGTCGGAAGAAGCTCTGGAGCAACAGGGCCAGGAGGCTGCCTCCGTACACCACCACCAGCCAGAGCACTGGCAGCCCGAGCAACAGGAGCAGGCGCAGCCGCGGTCGCTTGTGGAGATAAGTAGAGACCCGGTGCAGGGTGGGCGGGCGTGTCGAGGTGTCGGTCATTTCGAGGATGGATGTGTGGGGAGCGGTCGAGACCGCTCCCCACAACACATGCCTACCGTCCGCCGATCACGGCCAGATAGTCAGTCACCCATCGGTAGTAGGGAACACATGTCCCCGGCTCAGCGGTGCCATTGCAGTCATCTGTCGGGGTCTTCCAGAAGAGGATCTTGTCGAAGTCCTCACTGCCGTTGCCGGCGCATCCATCAGGGCCCAACAGGTCGTTTCCTTCGCAGGCCGCAGGCACTGCGGGAACGGTCCCGAACCACGCGGCCAGGTCGCCCTGGAGCTTCGGGTTGAGCGACCACTCCATCCACATGTAGGCGCAGTTGGGGTGTGGGGCGTTCACGTTCATCATCGTGGTGTCGGCCCATCCGGTCGCACCCTCGACCGGGATGACCTTGGCGATCGGCTCACCCGAGGCGGCCAGGACGTTGGTCATGAACGGCCAGGTGGACGAGGCGGCGACACCCTCATTGGTGAAGTCGTCCATCTGGATGAACGCATCGTGCCAGTACCGGCCAATCAGCTGACGCTGGGCGCGCAGGACGGTGAGAGCCGCCTGGTATTGCTCCTCGTTGAGCTGATAGGGATCTTCGATACCAAGCTCCGGTTGCACACTCATCAGGTACAAGGCGGCGTCGGCCACATAGATAGGACCGTCGTAGGCCTGAATTCTCCCAGAGTTCGACTCACCGTCGGGGAGAGTCGTCTCCTCGAATACCACGCTCCAGGAGTCGGGGGGCGTGTCGCCGAACACTTCGGTGTTGTAACCGAGCACATTGAATCCCGAGGAATATGGCGTTCCATAGTGGTTGTCATCAACGGTGTGCCATGGCGCGTCTTGCAGTCGTTCGTCGATCGTGTCCCAACTCGGGATCAGCTCGATGTTGATTGGCTGCACCGATCCACCCGCGATCAAGCGGAGACTGGAGTCGCCGGATGCCGTCACCAGGTCGTACTCCTCTGAGTCGGTCATCAGGGCGACCATCTCGTCCGAGGTTCCGGCGGTCTTCACTTCGACCGCGCATCCCGTGTCCGCCTCGAATTGGGTGACCCAGTCATAGGCAGGATCGGTCTCGCCACGCTCGATATATCCGGCCCAGGCGACGATCACTACCGTTCCTTCACCTTCCCCGACCTCGCTGGGAAGATCGATGGTTTCGTCGTCGCCTGCGCCCGTACACGCTGCCGCCAAGACGGCGAACGCGGTCAACAGGAGAACTGCGCGAGCTCTCATATGTTGGTCTCCTCCTCGTAGTTGTTGTTGCCGGC
Source organism: uncultured Acidimicrobiaceae bacterium (assembly GCA_964608055.1). Classification (GTDB taxonomy): domain Bacteria; phylum Actinomycetota; class Acidimicrobiia; order Spongiisociales; family ZC4RG35; genus JALYNX01. The sequence goes on from CAZSMJ010000140.1 coordinate 4,286, forward strand.
CCCGGCGTAGGCCGTGGCCATACTCGTCTCGACCCCGGGAGGGCCCTCCTCCAAGGGTCGACACGAACTCTTGTCCCATCTCAAACCCACCTGACGCCCCACCTGGCGGGCCGCTTCGGAGTGGTCGACGGCTGCGTTCTGACTTGCGACTTCGAGAATCGCACCGTCGATCTGGATCCGGAACTTGGTGTACATCCCCAGGTAGATGGCCTCGGTCACCACACCTTCGACACCCACCATGTTCGAGGCGAGCGCGGAGGCGGGCTCTCCGATGCTGATCTTCTCGGGTCGCACCGTGAATGGCTTGCTCGATCCCATGATGCGCTGGGCGACGGGTCCCGAGATCACGTTCGAGGTCCCGACGAACCCCGCAACGAACGCATTGCGCGGGTTCTCGTAGACCTCGGTCGGTGTGCCGACCTGCTCGACCTTCCCATGATTGAAAACTGCCAACCGGTCACTCATGGTCAGCGCTTCTTCTTGATCGTGCGTGACGTAGATGAAGGTGATCCCGACCTCCCGCTGCAGGGTCTTCAGCTCGAGTTGCATGGCCTGGCGAAGTTTGAGATCGAGCGCACCAAGCGGCTCGTCGAGGAGAAGCACCGATGGCCGGTTGATGAGTGCCCTGGCCAGGGCGACACGTTGTCTTTGGCCTCCGGACAATTGGCTGGGCTTGCGTTGCGAGAAGTCGGTCAGGTGGACCATCGCCAGCGCTTCGCTGACCTGCTTTGAGCGCTCCTTTTCGTCGACCTTGCGCACCATCGGCCCATAACCGACGTTCTGCTCCACCGTCATATGGGGAAAGAGGGCGTAGTCCTGGAATACCGTGTTCACATCACGGTCGTAGGGGGGAAGCCCCGAGACGTCCTCCCCATGCAGCAAGACCCGTCCATTGCTCGGGATCTCGAATCCGGCGATCATCCGCAGGCAGGTGGTCTTGCCGCTTCCAGAAGGGCCCAACAACGAGAAGAACTCGCCGTCGGCGATGTCGAGGCTCACGCCGTCAACCGCGTTCACCTCGCCGAACAG
>CAZSMJ010000141.1:0-5171 GCA_964608055.1 uncultured Acidimicrobiaceae bacterium
TGGCGGGATGCACCGGCGTCGTCGAGAGCCGGCGCAAGACACCTCTTTCCCGGTAAGTGGCCAGGGTGGCGGGGAGGGTGGTGAAGGCCAGCGTGGCCAGACCCAGACTGAGGATGATGGGCGCGTAGAGATCCACGAGGCGATATCCCTCGAGGTCGGGGCTCGGGTCTCGGAAACCGGGGAAGAATTGGCCGAGGGCGAAGAGCAACAGCGCGGGGAAGGCAAGACCCCAGAACATCGCAAGTGGTTCACGTGCGAACAACTTGGCTTCAACGGTCGTCAGTTTGGTCAGTGTGGACATTTGAGGGCTCCTAGTTCTCGTGAGTTTGGAGTGAGCGACCGGTCAAGGCGATGAACGCGTCATCGAGGGTCACCTGTTCGACCCGCAGCTCCTCGGCGATTATCTGATTGCGGGCCAGGACCGAAGTGACCGCATGCAGGACGTTCCCCACACCGGTGACCAAGATCTGATTCCCGGACTGGCTGACACCGGTCACCTCGGGCAGGCTGGAGAGGAGTGCCGGGTCGAATGGTGTTGAAGGGCGGAACCTGATTCGCTGCTCGTCGTTGGCGCGGGCGATGAGGCCGGCCGGGGTGTCGAGTGCGATGAGCCGTCCCGAGTCGATGAGAGCGATGCGATCGGCGAGGCGCTCGGCTTCCTCCATGAAATGGGTCACCAGAATGATTGTCGTCCCTCGCTCTCTGAGCCCCTCGATCAGCTCCCATGTGTCTCGCCTCGCTTGAGGATCGAGACCCGTCGTGAGCTCGTCGAGGATCGTGACCTCAGGGTTCCCGACGAGGGCGAGAGCGATCGACAGACGCTGCTGTTGACCCCCGGAGAGCTTGGCAAAGGTGGTGTTTCTCTTGTCGGCCAGCCCCAGCCGTTCGAGCAGATCGGACCAATCGACAGGGGTCCGATAGAAGGAGCTGTAGAGATCGAGCGCCTCCCACACCTTGATCCGGTCGGGGAGCCGACTCTCCTGGAGTTGCATGCCGAGACGTTGGCGCAACTCGGGTTGGTCACGTTGCGGGTCGAGCCCGAGAACGCTTATTCGACCGCTGTCCGGGCGTCGCAGCCCGGCGATGGACTCCACGGTTGTGGTCTTGCCCGCCCCGTTGGGCCCGAGGATGCCGAACACCTCGCCCTTCTCCACGGAAAAACTCACATCGTCGACGACGGCAACGTCGTCGTAACGCTTGACCAGATTCTCAACTTCTATGACAGGCATCGGGCATCCTCGTCTCGATTGACAACAGCCATCAGCATGTCGAATCAGGGCCGGTTACACATCCCCCGATTGGTCATCGTCGACGGGCGCGGGGATGATTCGCTGCATCCGCCGTTTGGTGCCTCAGGCGCCAGATGAGTTCCCCAGGGGCTCCAGCTCCATCGTCATACAAATGCTGAACGGGCTCGGCCGGTACTCGGCGAAGGGCTCGCAACTCTCGAACCCGATTGATTCGTAGAGCGTTCGCGCCGGGGCGAAGGCCTCCATCGACCCGGTCTCCAGACTCGCCCGGTTGCACCCACGAGAGCGGGCCACGGAAACGAGGTGGCCGACCATGGCCCGGGCGACCCCTCTTCCCCTCGCGGCCTCTGCGGTGTGCATTGACTTGATCTCGGCGTGAAGCTCATCCAATTGCTTCAGGGCGCCCACTCCAAGCAGCTCACCCTCCTCGCGGATGCCGAAGAACGAGATGGTCGGGACCAGCAGACGGGCGATGTCGAGCACGTGGATGTCCTCGAGTGGGCTGTGTTTATTGGAATAGGCGATATGGGCAGCGAGGAGCCCTTGAACATCATCGGCTCTGGGATCATCGATTTCTACGACGAACTCTCCCACCCACAGATCCTAGGAAATGCGACTGCGGATTCGATTCCTGGTTAGGTCCGACGTTCCGAGCGGGCGACGATCGCACGCTGGACCACAATGAACAGCAGGAGCAGCGCTCCGATGATGATCTGCATCCACGACTGCTCGGCGCCCATGAACGAGATGATGGTCTTGATCGTGCCGTATACGAACACACCGACCAATGAGCCCAGCACATAGCCGCGGCCTCCCGCGAGGACAGTCCCACCGATGACGACGGCAGCGATCGCGTCCAGCTCTGTGCCCACGCCGTTGCGGGGATAGCCGGCACCCGAATATGCGGTCAGCACCAGGCCGGCGAGACCGCCACACACACCCGATATCACGTATACGGCCACCTTGGTGCGTGCCACCTTGAGGCCCATCAGCGCTGCCTGATCGTTACCGCCGACCGCGTAGGTCGTCCGCCCGAAGCGGGTGTATTGCATCACCCAGGCTCCGGCCAATACCACCAGTAGCGCAAGGATGCCGGTGGGTGTGATGTACCAATCGCCAAACCGGATTCGGTTCGACTGCAACCACAACACGGCCGGGGTCTCGACTTTGATCGACGAAAGACTCACGACGAAAGCGAGACCGCGGGCGAGGAACAGGCCGGCTAGCGACGCGATGAACGGCTGGACGTCGAAGAATTGGACCAGTGCTCCGATGAGCAGGCCGACCAATGCTCCAGCGAGGAGGATCACTGGTATGGCGATCGCTAGCGACGTGCCAGCCTCGAGCAGCTTCGCCAGCCAGATGCCGGTGAAGGCCATCACGGAGCCCACAGAAAGGTCGATGCCCCCGGTGACGATGACGAAAGTCATGCCGACGGCAAGGATCAGCAGGTATGCGTTGTCCAGCAGCAGCGAGGAGATGTTTCTCGGAGTGATGAAGTCGCCCCGGAGCAGGATCTCCCCGCCGATGAAGAGCAGGATCAGGATGGCGACCGCCGCCAGCGTCGGGAGAAGCGATGCACGGCGGCTCATGAAGGTTTCGAAGTACCCGGCCTGTTTTCGAGTCGTCGTGCCAGCGGCCTCGAGGCTCGTCATCCTGCAACCTCAGCATCATCGGTGGATTCGGCGGCCCCGCGAGAGCGCGCCGAACGGGCGACATCGCGCGCGAAGCGATGCAGGCGCGGCGACTGGATGACTACCACGACCACGACGACAACGGCAAAGAACACCGGGCTTTCCGCCGACGGCACCCCGAGGAAGAGGATGGTGGACTCGAGTGTCTGGATGGTCAACACGCCCACGACGGTGCCCGCGATGCTGAATTTGCCCCCCATGAGCGAAGTGCCGCCCAGCACGACCGCGAGGATCGCATAGAGCTCTATGAATTGGCCCGCCGCGTTTGCATCGGCCGCCTTGATGTTCGACGCATAGATGATGCCCGCGATGCCCGCGAGCACACCGCTGGCGGCGTAGGCGCTCCAGATGATGCCCCGCGAGCGGACCCCCGCGAGACGGCTCGCCTCGGGGTTGATGCCAACTGCCTCCGTGAGGACGCCGAGTGCCGTACGTCGCTCGGTCAGCCCGACTGCCGTGACCGCCGCGACCCAGATGAAGAATGCGAACGGCAGCAGGAGAAGGTATCCGGTCGAGATGTACTCGAACGGCGTGCTGTTGACGGTCGTGATGAAACCCTCTGTGATGAGGAGTGCCATTCCGCGGCCGGCGAGCATGAGCACCAGCGTGGCGATGATGGGCTGTATCCCCAGCAGGGAGACGAGAAACCCGTTCCAGGCGCCGAGCAGGAGCGAGACCAGGATCGCGACCACCACGGCGAGCATGACCACGCTGAGGTCATTGGGATCGGCCGAGCCATCGATGATCGTGAGCGCCACTGCTCCGGACACGGCCATGATCGCTCCGACCGACAGATCGATGCCGCGCGTGGCGATGACAATCGTCATCCCCAGCGACACCAACATCAGTGGGGTGCTCTGGCGCAGGATGTCGATCAAGGCGCCATAGAGGCGGCCGTCCCGAACGGTGATACTGGCGAACTGCGAACGAGCGACAGTGTTGATCAGGATGAGCGAGACCAACGCGGCAACCGGCCAGAAGAGCCGGTGCTTCATGACTCTCCTCAAGCTGCGCTCCCCTTGCCCTCATTGGCTATGAAGTCGATCAGGCCGTCCAGCTCGAACTTTTGCGAGTCGAGTTCACCGATGCACTTGCGATCTCTCATGACGACGACCCGCTGGGCAATTCGCAGCACCTCTTCGAGCTCGGACGAAATGAAGATCACGGACAGGCCCTTCTCCGACAATTCGGCGACCTTGCGCTGAAGCTCGGCTTTGGTGCCGACATCGATGCCACGTGTCGGCTCGTCCAGGATCAGGAGCTCGGGTGCCGTGGCGAGCCAGCGCGCGATTAGGACCTTCTGCTGGTTGCCTCCAGACAGGTTGCCAGCGATCATGTTCGGGTCGGCCGGTCGCACGTCGAGCGCCGCCAAGTATTCGGACACCACCGACTCCTGCTTCGCACGGCGGATCCTCCGGAATCCCTTGCGCGCCTGGATGCCAAGCACGATGTTCTCGGCGACGGTCAGGTCGGACACGATGCCCTCTGCACGCCGATCCTCAGAAGAGAAGGCGATACGGTGGTCGATTGCGTGGCGCGGTGAGGTCATCTTCACTGGCGTGCCGCCAACCTCGATGTGGCCCGAGTCGGCCCGGTCAGCGCCGTACAGCAGTCGGACCAGCTCGGTGCGCCCGGAGCCCAGAAGACCGGCGATGCCGACGATCTCACCCTCGAACACGTCGAGATCTGCGGGCTCGAGCACGCCGCGCCTGCCGACGTCGGTCACTTTGAGGATCGGTGTTTCTGTGCGGTCGATCACGCGCGCCGCGGTCGAGGAGATGGCCGCGAGGTCATCGAGCACGCGACCGATCATCTTGGTCACGAGGTCCTCGCGCGGCAGGTCCTTGACGAGGTACTCGCCCACGAGCTTTCCGTTGCGCAGAACCGTTATGCGGTCGGAGATCTCGTAGACCTGGTCGAGGAAGTGGCTCACAAAGAGAATGGCCGCACCCTTCTTCCGTAGATCGCGGATCACCGTGAAGAGCTGCTCGACCTCGCCACGATCCAGGCTGGACGTCGGCTCGTCAAGAATGAAGACCTTGGCGTCCAGCACCATCGCACGGCTGATCGCGACGAGCTGCTGAATGGCGATCGAGTGGTTGGCGAGCAACGATCGGGTGTCAATCGATATCCCCAGGCCTTCGAGGTGCTCGGCTGCCATTCGATGCACGGCCTTCCAGTCGATCCGCCCACCCTTGCGGGGTTCGTGGCCGAGCATGACGTTCTC
>CAZSMJ010000142.1:0-5102 GCA_964608055.1 uncultured Acidimicrobiaceae bacterium
GGCTCGAACCCGGCGAGAGTTGTTCTCTGCCGTCCACACGGTCCATTCGCTATCCTCGGCCACGTTAGCTCACTCGAGTGTATCTGACACAGAGAAACACTCCCGTACTTGCATCAGTCGAGACCTTCATCGAGACGCTCGCCGTGCGACCAGCACGAGAGTCAGGTACACATCACCCGGCTTGGGGTCACGTTCTTGTCTGGGGAACCGGGTGTCCACATACTCGTGGAAGGCGGGTCGTCTGTGTTGGACCAGCCAGCGCAACGCTCGGAATGACAGCGACGCGACCACATCAACCACGCCTCGCGATGCTCGTAGAGATACTGGACTATCCGTAAGAAGATGCTCCATCAAAACTACTGCGGCACGTGGTCCTATCGTCACGGCGCTGCACCGCTCAATCTCGAAGCCGGCGCTCGCTGCTGCCGCCTTCAATCCCTGAGCGGTCCAACGCCAGAGGTCGAGCGGGCACGGATGATCCTCCCACACGCCATGCGTGGTGAGTATCAGACGGCCTCCTGGTCGCAGAACCCGTAACGCCTCGCGGAGATAGGCGTCCGGATCGCGGACATGCTCCAGAACCTGCGTCGAGAGGACGCCGTCGAAAGTCTCGTCTGCAGCCGGACACCGGCCTTCGGCATCCAACACGAAGTCGGGACCAACCTCCCCGAGACTGGATGGCACCTCGGCCGTCAAGAGTCGCCCACGTACATGTGCACGGTAGGGACTCGTGCCCGATCCATAGTCGAGCCATACGCCTTCGGCAGCCTCCGTAAGGACGGGCACGATGGCATCGCGCAGATCGCTGAGGTGCAGATAGAGCCGATCCCCGCGCTTCGGAGTCTCGCGCTCCCGATTGTACTCGTCGTCGAACAACGTCATCGAGAGCTCTGACTTATCCCTTCCTGCAAGGCCCCTTCGATCTTGTCGACCATCGTCTCGAGCCCGAAGTTGTCCTGTACCGTTCGCTGGCCACTCCGCCGCACTCTTTCGAACAAGCTCACGTCCTCCAGCAACCGCTTGACCTGCCGGGCGCAGGCCGCGGAGTCCCCTTTTGGAAAGGTCAAAGCGTTGTCGCCATCGTTGAAAATCTCACGGCTCCCCCCGGTAGTGGTACCGACCACAGCCATACCGGCCATCATGGCCTCTAGCGGAGTCAGGGCGAATGGCTCATCGTAGGAGGACGGGAACACGAGGATGTCGTGCTTCAAATACATTTGCAGCACTTCCTGCCGACCAAGTGCCCCCTTGAAGTCGGCGAACCGCTCCACGTCGAGCTCACGGACCCGGTTCCGCACAAAGGCCTCATACTCCGGAACCACACTGCCGCCCACAATGGTAAGACTGAGATCAAAACCCTGCTGGATCAATAGGTGCAGGCACTCGACTGCGATATGGACATCCTTGAACGGTATGATCTGCCCGACATAGAGCAATCGGCGCGGCGGTACATCTACCGGCCCGTCGCGCCTTCCCACCGCCATCCTCGTGCCCCAGTGGATTACCCTCGCGTCGTCGACTGGCAAGCCCGCCTCAACGGCTGCCCTCTTGAGGAATTCGCTACAGAACTGCGTCTGGGCCGCGCGCAGCCAGCTCGATGATTGAAGCAAGCCGCCCATTCTCACCCCGACTCGAATCAACGCCCACAGGTTGCGCCACCATCTCCTTGTCGGCTCCGCCCACATGAAGCTGTACCACCGATCTACCTCCCACTTCGACAACCAAGGATCTGACACGTAAAGCGACACCGGCAGGCCGCGACCCTGTGCGACCCACACGAGCGACACAGACAGGTGGCGCATGTTCCAGAAGTACACAATGTCCGGCCTAATCCGGTCACACGCCCTCTTAAAAGCCCTCCGATTACCAAGCTCGACGGCCAGCAGACGGATACTGCTCCGCATCCCGTCTCCCCCACTCGAAGGCGTCGTCAACTCCAGGCATCTCGAGACCGCCTCGTCGTTCGGCGCGTCTTCGATTCGATATGTGCTGGTCAAGACCACTACGGTGTGCCCTCGTGCTTTCAGAGTTTCAACTACCTCGCTGCAGCCCAGCTCATAACCACCGATATACGAGGGCGGGTAGTAGTTCGAGACGATCAGGACTCTCATGCGCGAGGAGACGCCGGAAGGCCTCAACCGGGCAGGATCAAACGCATGATCTACCTATAGCACGATGGAACCGCATCCTCTCCGCCGGGAGCTCTCAATGCCTGTGAAAGGGTTTGCATACAGCACGACCAAGCCTCAACCTTGTACTTGCATGGAGAACCCTCTTACGTTTAAGGTAGTTATCTCTCCTATTTGAACCCATGTCGAATGCCCAGGTGTCAGCAACCGAAGTGCCACGTGAGGGCGGCCAGCCCCGGCTTCAGGCGGTCAGCTACGTTCTGATCCTGGCCGTTCTGCTTGGCGCCGTGTACTGGAAGATCCTTCACGCCCTCGCCATCCAGTGGTGGGACGATGCCAACTACTCACACGGCTTCCTCGTCCCGCTCTTCAGCCTCTACCTCGTCTGGCAACAGCGCGCCTTCCTACGGACATTGCCACGCGCGGGCAATCCTATGGGGATCCTGGTCGTGCTCGCGGGGATTGCCGCGCTCCTCATCGGCGACCTGGGAGCTGAGAACTTCCTCATGCGAAGCTCGCTCATCGTCATCATCGCCGGGCTCATCCTGTTCCATCTGGGCACCCGGGTGTTCCGTGCCGTGTTGTTCCCACTCGCCTTCTTGTTCTTCATGGTGCCGCTGCCTGGGGTGGTCTTCTACGCGATAACCTTTCCCCTGCAGCGCCTCGCGGCCGAGCAGGCCGCCTGGACGCTCGATGCCCTCGGCATCCCGGTGCTGCTTGATGGGAACATCATCCACCTGGCCCAATTGAGCCTCGGCGTGACGGAAGCCTGCAGCGGGATTCGCTCGCTCATCTCGCTTTTCGCCGGAGCCGCCGCCTGGGCCTATCTGCTTCTTCCGCCCGGCTGGGCAATGGTCATCTTCGTCACGGCGACGGTGCCGATCACGATCTTGGCCAATGCCGCACGTGTCGTGCTGACCGGCCTCATCGGCCGGCAATTTGGCGTCGAATATGCGTCCGGCTTCTTCCACGAATTTGCCGGCTTTGCGATCTACATCTTCGCCTTCCTGTGTCTCCTGGCGACCCATTCTCTCCTCCGCGCTGTCCCGCGCTGGTGGCGCCGCGCGTCGTGAGTCAGACCGTCCGGCTGGCGATATCGGTCGCTCTCCTGCTGGGGGCCCTGCTGGCCGTCCAGTTTCGGCCGTCGAGCGAAGCCGTTCAGCTCCGCAAGCCCTTCAGCACCTTTCCGGCAGTGCTTGGCGGCTGGAAGGGTGAGGAGGAGACGATCCTCGATCGGGACACTCTGGGCATGCTGAAGATGTCCGACTACGTCATGCGCCGCTATGTCGATTCGAGCGGGCGCCCGGTGTGGCTCTATATCGGCTACTGGCAGTCCCAGCGCAAAGGCGGCGACATCCATTCACCCAAAAATTGTCTGCCCGGGGGTGGTTGGGAGCCCATCGAAGCCTCGCGGCTCAGCATTCCGATCCCGGGACTGACCACGCCCATTTCCGTGAACCGATATCTCATCCAAAAGGACAATCAGATGCAGGTGACCCTCTACTGGTTTCAGACCCAAGGCAAGGCCGTCGCGGGCGAGCTGGGCGCGAAGATCGAGCTGGTGCGAAACGCTCTCCTGAAGAATCGGACGGACGGAGCCCTTGTACGGCTGTCCAGCCCGGTCCAGGGCGGGGTCGAGGAGACCACGGAGCGGATGGTGGCGTACGTACAGGCGATGTATCCAGTTCTCCCCGAGTATCTGCCGAACTAGCGCCATGAACCGACGCTGCGTCATCGTTCTCGTGTCCGTCGCCCTGATGCTGACCGCGGGGTGCTCCCGCTCGCCGGAAGCGAAGAAGGCGCGCTATCTCGAGCGAGGCGATCGATACTTCCAGCGGCAGCAATATCGTGAGGCGGTGCTCGAGTATCGCAACGCGCTCCGTATCGATGGCAACAACGCGCAGGCCGTTCGCCAGTTGGCCCTGGCACACTTCCAGCTCGGCGAGGCCGCACAGTCGTTCCGCTTTTTGCTCAAGGCCCAGGAGCTGGAGCCCGACAATACCGAGATTCCTCTCAAGCTCGCTACCATCTACCTGCTCGGCGGAAAGCTGGACGACGCCCGGCAGCAAGCCGAACGACTTCTTCAGAAAGACCCGAAGAACATCGAGGCGCTCATCGTGTGGGCAGGTACGGCCACCACCCCGGCAGAGATCGATGTGGCTATTCGTCACCTGGAGACCCTCCGGCCGCACTTGAGCAAGGAAGCTCGATTCCACCTGACCCTTGCCGGCCTCCACGGACGAAAGAGGGACGCGGGAGCGACCGAACGCGAGCTTCAGGCGGCGCTGGCCCTCGAGCCGAACTCCCCGGCGGTACACCTGACTCTGGCAGACTTCTACCGCCAGAAGGGAGACTTGACCGAGGCCGAGCGAGAATTCAAGACAGCCGCCAGTCTGTCGCCTCCCGGGTCCCTGATGCAGCTCCGGCTGGCGGACTTCTACCTCTCGGTCGGGCGCCCCGACGAGAGCAAGCGGCTGCTGGGGGAGATCACCGCGAAGGCACCCGAGTCCTTGCCGGCCTGGCGCCGGATGGCGGAGATCGCCTTCGCGGAGGGGCGGTTGGACGACGCGAAGAACGCGCTCGCTCCAGTCTTCAAGAAGAACCCGGCGGACGTCGATGCCCATCTTCTGCTCGGACGCGTCCACCTCGCGCGGCGCGACTCCGCCGCGGCCATCCAGGAGTTCCGAACGGTGCTCAAGGCGGAACCGCGCTTTGCCCCGGCTCACTACCAGCTCGGTCTGGCTCTGCTCCAGGCTGGCGATGCGCAGCAAGGCAAGGCCGAGCTGAAGGAAGCCGTCATCATCGCTCCCACCTTCACGGAGGCCACGCTGGCGCTGGCCCGGGTCAACGTGCAGTCCGGGGCGTACCAACCGGCGATCGACGACCTGGAGCAAGTCCTCAAGCGCGAGCCGAAGCTGGTCGGCGCCTATCCACTGCTGACTGCCGCCTACCTGGCCCAGAGCAAGCCCGGCC
>CAZSMJ010000143.1:0-5072 GCA_964608055.1 uncultured Acidimicrobiaceae bacterium
TGTAATCCTTGCTGCTGTAAAGAACGGCGATGCGGTCGCCCTGCATCACGGCCTGGAGATTCTTGTGGACCAGATTGTCGCCCCAGCCGTTGAGCTCATGGCTCGTCGTTGGCGGGCCGTCGGAGAACTTGAAGAAGCTGCGATAGATCTGGTGATCGTTGGGCAGGTCACTCGGCTTGGAGAAGGTGCGCGTGATCTCCTCCATCGCTGTCTTGTGAAAGATCCCGCCGACGTCGTGGTTGTGGTCGTCGATGAAGATCATTCCGCCGCGCTCGACCAGCTTCCGCGCATTCCGTCGCTCGGCTTCGCTGAAGCGGAACGGCAGGTGGCCGGTGAGATACACGAACGGATACTCGAAGATAGCCTCCGACGAGAGCGCGACGTTCGCACCTGTCGGCGCCACCGCAATCGAGGTGTAGCGCGCAATCGAGTCGATGATGTTCGCGGGGAGACTCGGCGCGCTGTCCCAGTCACCTGAGTCGTACTGGCCGGTGCAGAAAACGAAGTCGCTCATCAGCCGCCACCGCTGGACCACAACGGAAGTCCGGGTGTCGCCTGAGGCGCGCCGTCGATCGCACGGCGCGCGCGCAGCAGCGGCAGCGTCGCATCTCGACCCCCGCGAATGGCATCGGTCGCCTGGCCGAGCGCAGCAGCGAAATCGGGAAAGTTCGGAAGCGCTTCGACACGCATTAGCGCAAACTCGGACATCGCGCGTGCGGGCTGTTTCTCGATCAACTCGAGCGCGGCGCTGAATCGCGCCGACAGTCGAACGCGCGCCGAGTCGGCGAACGAGCGTGGGGTGCGAATGTTGGAACTTCCCTTCTCTTTTCCGGAGAGTCGAACGCGCTCGATGTTGACGATGATCCTGGGTGGCATGCCACGCAGGTACAGGCGATTGGAGAGACGCACTTTGTCGAGCGCCACCAGCGCCACACGCATCGGCGGCAACGCCGGGCCGGGCTCGGCGATCAGCAACGACCTGACGGCTTCCCAAAGCGCGTTGTGCGCAATCACCAGATCCGGACTTCTCGGCCCCGCGTCTCCGTCAACGGGCTCCATCTCCTCGACAGTCGGGGGCGGCTCGCCGGCCTCCTCCTCCGCGTGAGGGTGATCCGCTCCCGCCTCGAGAATCTCCTCGACCTTCTTTCGGATGCGGTCTTCCAGGTCACCGATCTCGGTGGAGCGCTTCACCAGCTCCTCGCGCGTGAGCCTGGGCTGATCGCGAACGAGCTGCTCGGTCATCGCGATGAGCATCCGCTGGCTGACCGCCGAGCTGTCGAGCGGCGGGGGCGCGGCTGCCTCCACCGACAGAGAGTCGTACTCGCCGGCGCGGGCGATCCTGATCGTCCGCGTATCCGACGTCCCGACACCAGGACCGCTCAGGGTGTTGCCGTCCTGCGCGATCGCGCGCATCGACACAACGTCTCCTTCACCGAGCTTGAGCGAAGCGAGATCGAGGGTCGCCGACAGCGAGCCGCTGCGATTGCGGCCGAACTGCACCACCGGCGTCGTCACTGTGCGCGCCGTGAAGACTTCGCCCGAGCCGGTGGAGATCAGATACTCGAAGTGCCCGGCGACGAGCCCCACATCGTCGCTCACCGTCGCGTTGAGCTGCACCATCAGGCGCGGCACACGAAGCGTGGTGTCCCGGACCGGGGTGGTGAGCACAACCTTGGGCGGAGCGTCTGCGCGTGGATCGAGAACTATTATCCGCTCGTAGCTCCGATCCCTGAGCGTGAGAGCCGCGGGCTTGGCCGGCATCAGCAGCGAAACAGCCCATCCCCGATCGGCGGCGGAAACTCTCACCGGGCCCGAGACAGCCGCAGTCACGCCCGCAACTGGACCTCGTCCCTGAACTGAAACGGTGCTCCCCGTGAGAGCCGCAACGGAGGAAGGATCGTCGAGTGTAGTCGTTCCCCCACCGGCGTACGCAGGGGGAGTCACACGCACTTGAATGTCCTCGAGCCTGCTCCCCGCGGGGATGCCCGGCTCGTCTCCGAAGCGTCCGACCCCCGAAAGCGCACCCGCGCGACCGAAAGCGGGTGACGGCGATACATATAGTATGAGCGCCGCTACAACGAGCGCCGCGGCCGCAATCAAGAGGCCTCGGCCAAGCGCCCTGAGCGTCACGCCGCCGACGTCCTGCCGCGCCACGGCTGACTCCATCCCTTCCGCGAAGGGAGATCCCGCGTGCTCCACCGCCGTAACGAGCGAGTAGTGGAGCTCGGGTATGCGCTCTTCGATCCAGAGAGCTACGCGACTGGTCGACGCAAAGTGCCGCGACCGCCACAGCAGAACCAGCATCACCGCCGCGCCGAACAGGAGCGCAACCACCATGTGCAGCGCGGCGTCGTTTCGAAGGGCGGTGATCGCGAGTGAAGCGAAGGCAATCACTGCCAGGATTGCGAGCGTCGCCGCCAATCCCCAGGCGAAAGCTCGCGTCACCGCGGCCGCGCCAAGTATCCGCTGAGTGCGCCGGACCCTCTCGACCGCGGTCACGCTGCGCGCGCCTCACTCGAGGCCGAACGGGTTTCGCCGAGCGCCTTCGTGCTTCTTCCACGACGCCGCACAAACAGCTCGGCGATCGCCGCCGCCAATGCCAGCGCGAACAGCCACGGCGCCAGCTCGGAGCGGCCATCCTTGAGCGGCTGAAATGCTTCGCGTGGAGCGAGGCCGCCTTTACCTTCCAGCTTGGCGACGACTCCAGGATCAGCGGGAATCAACGAGGTGATTCCTGCGCACGGCCCCGACAGCGACGCCATCAGGCGCACGAACTCCCGCCTGATCACGAAGTCGCCGACAGGCGTCACCGGAATCGCCACCGATCGCGTGCATCCGGCACCGTCTGGCCTTTCGATCGCCGCCGGATCACCGTCAGCCCATCGCGCGATCACCTCGGCGCCGCGCAAAGAATCCGGCGGAAACGACCATTGTCGATCGAACGTGGCGATGACGATGGCTTCTCCGGCCATCACTCCACCGATAGTATCTCTCGCCGCTCGCGGAACCGCGAATCGAGGGCAGGCGGATGCGGGCCACTCGATCAATGCTCCGCCGGTGGAGCTTGATTGTCGCGGAAGCGCATTCGCGCGGTCGATGAGCGCGTCGAACCTCGAACGGCCTCGCGCCAACTCAACCGTCACCTGAAACGGATCGCTCGCATCGGCGCGGATCTCCAACCGGTTTGGGCGATTCGAAGTATCCGGAACAACAGCACCGACTCTCACGAGCCTGGCCTTCCCCGGCCACAATGCTCGAATAGTATCAGTCGCCGCATCCAGTTCTTCCCTTGCGAAAGGCGATACTATCACCAGCTCGAGGCTGTCAGCTCGCTCGCGAAGACTGCTTCCCGCTCGCAGCGCGGCGATCAGCGCCGCGCTCACATTTCCACGCCGCCCACTCGGCCGCAAAGCGCCGAGCGAATCTCCGATATTCCCGGCCAGCAGACGCGTCGAGGAATCGAACAGGACCACTGCATCGTTGTCCCGATAAAGAGCGCTGACGCTGTCGCGAATCGCGATCGAGTCGCGCGCCGAGCGGGAGACATCTACGAGGATCACGCGCGCCTCGCCTGCGCGAGACGGCGTGAGAACCGGTTTCGCCAGGCCCGCACCAGCGGCCAGCACCAGCAACACGCGCAGAAACATCAACAGCAGATCCGACGGACGCGGTGCGGGCGCCACGGTGGTCGCACGCGTGTCGGGAACGAATCGCGCCGTGGGCAGCACCGCCGCGCGCGGCTGACGCGTCACGATGAAATGCAACGCGACGATCGCCGCCGCGACCGCCATGGAGGCGAACAGGAACCCGGGCGCGAGGAACGTCATGCCTTCGCCGACATCCCACGCGGCGCGGTGATGCGGCGGATCAGATGGTCCGGCGTCTCCTCGCCAACAATGGCCGTGGCGTAGGCGACCCCGGCTTCGGTGAAGTCCTGCGCAATGCGATCACGCCACGCCGCAAACGCGGTCAAATACGAATCACGAGTGTCTCCCGTGAGCGCACGACGCACCGAAGATGCTTCAGGATCGGAAACCATCGCCGCTTCCCGCGGCGGATCGATCTCTTCCCGCGCGATCACGTGTACCGTGTGCACCTCGCGTCCCGCTGCCACCCATCTGCTCGCAACCGCGAGCAACTCCGCGGCGTCGCCAAGAAAATCGGTGACGATCACCAGCCGGCCGCCGGATTGCGCGGCGATCGACACCGATGGTGCGAGCGGCGCACTCCCGCCAGGGCTGGTCGCCGCAACGGCGCGAATGATCTCGTGCGTCACGCTCCGCCGCATGCGCGGCGCCAGCATCAGCGGGTCGTCACCGTGCGCGACCACAAGGCCGACCGGATCACCGCTGTTGCGCGCGACGGCGCCGAGCCCGATCCCGATCTGCGCGGCCAGCTTCCATTTCGCGTTCGTAGCGACAGGAAACGCCATCGAGGCGCTGGCGTCGAGCACGATCATCGTCGGCAGAATCGCGCGGTCGTTGGAGAGCCGGATGAACGCGCGGTCGCTCCGCGCGAACAGCTTCCAGTCTATTCGACGGAGATCGTCGCCCTGGCGATACGGCCGGTACTCGGTGAACTCGGCCGAGATCCCGCGGAGCCTCGACGTGTGCGCGCCGGGAATTCCCCCGCGAACGGCCGAGCGCGCGGGCCAGCGGATTCCACGCACCGCGTCGAGGAGCACGGCGTATTCGTCGTAAGATTCAATCGCGCCGGCACCCATCGCTCTCCCCGTCCGCAGTTCGCAGCCTTAGAGTTTGATGTCGCTCTTGGGCGGCTTCACGTCCTCGAGCAATCGATCGATGATCTGTTCGGCGGTCACGCCCTTGGCCTCGGCGGCAAAGTTGGGGAGGATGCGATGGCGGAGAACAGGACGGGCGACGCGCAAAATATCCGCGGGCGAAACCGCGAAGCGCCCGGCGAGCAGCGCGTGCGCCTTGGCGCCGAGTATGAGCGCCTGCCCCGCGCGAGGGCCCGCACCCCACCGCACGTACTTCTTGATCATCTCGCCCGCATCGGGCTCCGCCGGACGGGTCGCACGCACCAGCTGAGCAGCGAACCTAAGCGCGGGA
>CAZSMJ010000144.1:0-4969 GCA_964608055.1 uncultured Acidimicrobiaceae bacterium
ATGACCCGATCGATCACCTCGTCGACCGCGACCACCTGGTGGTGGCGTTGGCCCGCGCCGGAGGTGGCTTCGGTCGGATAATCCCCCAGGATTTCTGATCATTCAGACCCACCTCCGGCTCCGGACGGTGGGTTCTTCGTTCTCGGAGCTCATCTTCCGGCCCGGTGAGAGGAGCCCTAGTTGAACCAGCCCTTCGACATCCCAGCCGACCTGGACACCCCGACCTCGGTGTACCTCAAGCTCGGCCCTCTGCGCCCGCGCTTCCTCTTGGAAAGTGTCGAGCACGGCGATCGCATCGGCCGGTTCTCCTTCATCGGGTTTGGTGAGGGCCTCGAGGTCCGTAGCGACGGGCACTCCCTCGACGTCGGAGAGGTCCGGATCGAAACCGATGGGACGGTCGGCGGCCTCATGGACGCCTTGCGCAAGGCGCTTGCCGCCGCTCCCCGGCCTGGCCCTCTGTCCGGGGCCATTCCCTTTGCCGGAGGCCTGGTCGGCGCGGTGGGCTTCGATGTAGCCCACCGACTCGCGGGGACCATTCCCCCGCCATCGCCGGCACCTGAGATCCTGCTCTACGGACCGCCAAGTGTGATCGTCTTCGACCACCTGAGCCGGCGGGCCGCCCTGCTTCACGACGGATCGGAGACCGACCGCCTCGCCCTTCGCCGGGAGGTCATCTCCCTTCTCGCCGGCGGAGTCCCCGGCGCCAGGAACGAAGGCGGGTCCTTCAGCGACCCACTCCCCTCGATGGAGAAGGGCCGATACATGGACGCCGTGGCGCAGACCCGTGAGCACATCGCGGCCGGTGACGTCTATCAACTTGTGGTCTCGGTCTGCTTCTCGGGCCAGTCCGACCTCGACCCCTTCGACGTCTACCGGGGGCTCCGCCTGCTCAACCCTTCCCCATATATGTACTTCTGTGAACTGGGTGAAACCCGGGTAATCGGCTCCTCACCCGAGGCTCTGGTGCGGCTCCGAGGCACCGCAGCCGAGCTGCGCCCCATTGCCGGAACCCGGCCCCGCTTCAACGACGACGAGCACGATCGGCGGGCGGAGACCGAGTTGTTGGACGATGCCAAGGAGGCCGCCGAGCACGTGATGCTCGTCGACCTGGCCCGCAACGACCTGGGGCGGGTGGCGGTGCCAGGCACGATACGTGTCGATCCGTACCGGGCGATCGAGCGTTACAGCCACGTCATGCACCTGGTGAGCGGGGTCACCGGGATCCTGGAGCCAGGCGCCGATGCATTCGACCTGTTCGCAGCGGCCTTCCCGGCCGGGACCGTGGTCGGGGCCCCCAAGGTGAGGGCGCTCGAGCTGCTTCAGGAGCTGGAGCCTGTGCCCCGGGGCATCTATGCCGGGACGGTCGGGTATTTCGGGCATGGCGGAAGCATGGACCAGGCCATCGCCATCAGGACTCTTGTCATGTCGGAAGGCTCCTACTCGTATCAGGCGGGCGCCGGGATCGTCGCCGACAGCGTCCCGGCGACGGAATGGGAGGAAGTCCTATCCAAGAGCGGGGCGATGCGGGGCGCCCTCGAGAGTGCTGCGGGTGGCCTATGAGTCGGGTGCTGTTGGTCGACAACTACGACTCTTTCACCTACAACGTGGTCCAGGCGCTGCGCATCCTGGGCGCGGAGGTCATCGTCCGCACCAACGACGACATCGACGTCGAGAGCGCCCGGGAGTTGGAGCCGACCCATCTGGTTGTGTCGCCGGGACCGGGCGGTCCCGAGTCGGCGGGGGAGTCCATGAGCGTCATCGCCGGGCTGCTCACCGAAGTTCCGATCCTCGGGGTCTGCCTCGGTCATCAGGCTCTGGCCGCGGCGCTCGGAGGGAAGGTGGAACGGGCCGAAGAGCTGCGTCACGGCAAGTCGTCGCCGGTGTATCACGACTCGGCCACGATCTACGCCGGGCTCCCCAACCCCTTCGAGGCAGGCCGGTATCACTCGTTGGCGGTGCAAGAGGAGGATCTTCCCCAGGACCTGGTGGTGACCTCGTTCACCTCTGACGGGGTGATCATGGGAGTTCGGCATCGTGAGTACCCGGTGGAAGGGGTCCAATTCCACCCGGAGAGCGTCCTCACTCCGCACGGTGACCTCCTCCTCCGCAATTTCCTCGACCTGACGGGGCGGCCGGCATGAGGGAGGCGCTCGACGATCTGCTCGCGGGCACCGACCTCTCGGCGGCGGCGGCCGATGAGTTGCTGGTCACTCTCACCGGTGGCGAGGTCGACCCCGCGATGGCAGGCGCTCTTCTGATCGCGTTGCGGGCGAAGGGAGAGACACCTGAGGAGGTCCGGGGGTTTGCCTCCGCGATGAGACGGCTCTCCAGCGATCCCGGGATCGACGCCTCAGAGGCGGTGGACGTGGTTGGGACCGGCGGCGACCGTTCGGGGTCGCTCAATCTCTCCACTGGGGCGGCCCTGCTCACCGCAGCGGCCGGAGTTCCTGTCGTCAAGCACGGCAACCGGTCCATGACCAGCCAATGCGGAAGCGCCGACATCCTCGAGGCGATCGGGCTTCCCATCCCCCTCGAGGCAGATCAGGCCAGAAGATGCTTCGAGAGTCTGGGCTTCACCTATCTGTTTGCCCCCCACTACCACCCGGCGATGGCGGCTGTGGGCCCGATCCGAAGGTCTCTCGGGGTTCGTACGGTCTTCAACATGCTGGGCCCTTTGACGAATCCGGCGGGGCCGCGCCACCTGGTGGTGGGGGCCTTCGACGCCCGGGCTGCAGAGCTCATGGCCGGCGCCCTCTCCGGACTCGAGATCGATCGCGCATTCGTGCTTCATGGCGCCGCCGGATGGGATGAACCCAGCCCGATCGGCGAGTTCCTCCTCTACGACGTGCGACCCGGATCGGTCGTTCGCTCGAGCCGCGACCCAGCCGATCTGGGCATGGAGCGGTGTGATCCAGCAGACCTGGCCGGCGGTGATCCGGGTCACAACGCCAGCCAGATGATCTCTGTGTTCAGCGGCGAGACCGGGCCCCATCGCGACTCAATCGTCCTGGGTGCCGCCCTCGCCCTGGAAGTGACCGGGACAGCTTCGGGCCCGGAGACTGCTGTCGCGATGGCGGCTTCGGCCCTCGACGACGGTCGGGCCATGGCCCTGCTCCAGGGTCTCCGAGAATTCGGAGAAGGGGAGCGAGCATGAGCAGGTTTCTCCAATCGATGGAGCAATCGTCTCGGGCCAGGCTTCAAGCGGCTCGCGCCAGGCGCCCGCTGGCGGTCGTCGTCGAGCAGGCGATGGCGGCCCCGGCACCACGCGGCCTGGGGAACTTCGCGGAAGTCTTCGACCTGGTCGCCGAGATCAAGCCCAGGTCGCCGGCCGAGGGCGAGTTGGGCACGGCCGACCTGGTGGAACGGGCCGCCGCCTATCAGGAGGGCGGGGCGGGGATGTTGTCGGTGTTGACCGAGCCGGACGCCTTTGGCGGATCTCTCGAACTGCTCCAAGCCATTTCCGCAGGTGCCGGAGTGCCGGTGTTGCGCAAGGACTTTCTCGTCGATCCCTATCAGGTGTTCGAGGCGAGAGCCGCCGCCGCCGACGGGGTCCTCATCATCGCCCGCATCCTCAGCGACGAGGCGATGAACATCGTGTTGGACGCCGTGGAGCAGACCGGCATGTTTGCCCTGGTCGAAGCATTCGACACCGCCGACCTGGGTCGGATCACCTCAATCGCGGAGGCTCGGAGCGGGCTTCTGGTGGGTGTCAACTGCCGTGACCTGGAGACGTTGCGCACCGAACCGTCGATCCACGAGCGGCTCGCTGCGGGTCTTCTCACCCACCCGCCGGCGGTTGCGGAAAGCGGGATGCTCGACACAGCCGACATTCGCCGGGTGGCTGCTCTCGGCTATCGCGGCGCCCTGGTCGGCTCGGCTCTGATGAGAGTGCATGATCCCGCCGGGCTGGCTGCGGCAATGCTGGCGACAGGGCGGGAGACGGCCAAGGTGTCCGCCTCTTGAGCCTCTTCATCAAGCTTTGTGGTCTGAGAACACCTGAGGACGTGGAAACAGCTGTCGACGCCGGGGCCGGTGCCGTCGGGCTGGTGATGACCGAGTCACCGCGCCGCGTCTCCGTGGCTCAGGCGGCCCATTTGCGCTCCTTGCTGCCCAGCGGAGTCTTGGCAGTGGCCGTGTTTCATGATCCTTCTCGCCGTCTCGTCGAACAGGTGGAGCGCGAGGTGGCCCCAGATCTGTTGCAGGCGGAGCCTGATCACCTCCAGGGCCTGCCTCGATCGAGGATCCTCCCGGTCGTCGCTGATGGCCCTGGTTTCTTGTATCGGGTCGAGGCCGCCCTCGAGGTATCCGGGGTGGGTTGGGTCTTGGTCGACAGCGCCGCCCGAGGAGGCACGGGGCGAATGGTCGCCTGGGAAGGGCTCGGCGGCCTTCCTTCTCGAAGCAGACTCGTGCTCGCCGGTGGGCTCACTCCGCGAAATGTGGCAGACGCGGTCCGGTCGGTTGGCCCTGGTGGGGTCGATGTCAGCTCTGGTGTCGAGCAGGCGCCCGGCATCAAGGACCACCAACTGATGAGGGCGTTTGTGACCGCGGCTCGGTCGGTGAAGTTTCAGGATGAGGTGACCGCATGACCAGCAAGAAATCCGATGTCTTCCCCGACGAGAGGGGCCGATTCGGGGAGTTCGGCGGCCGCTACGTGCCCGAGATCCTGGTCCCCGCCCTGGCACGTTTGGAGGAGGCTGCAACCCGGTTCCTGAACGATCCCGGCTTTCTGTCAACCCTCGACTTCGAGCTCAACTCGTGGGTGGGACGGCCCACGCCTCTGACCCGCGCCTCCCGTCTTGGGGAGGCCTGGGGCGGCGAGATCTGGCTGAAGCGGGAGGATCTGGCTCACACTGGGGCACACAAGATCAACAACGCCATAGGCCAGGCCCTCCTGGCGAGGGAAATGAGAGCGGGCCGGGTGATCGCGGAGACCGGGGCCGGCCAGCACGGGGTGGCCACCGGCGCCGCC
>CAZSMJ010000145.1:0-4950 GCA_964608055.1 uncultured Acidimicrobiaceae bacterium
CACGGCATCGAAGGCAATCTCTGTCGCTGCACCGGTTATCACAACATCGTCCGCGCCGTCGAGTACGCCGGAGCAAAAATGCGTGGTGAAGAGCCTGCACCGCCGGATTGGGAGGAGGTGAGCTGATGGCTACCACAAGTGTCATGGGCGGCTCCGTGCGCCGCCGTGAGGACCCCGCCCTTATCCAAGGCTACGGCGAGTACGTCGACGATCTGACCCGCACCAGTCTGCTCCAGGTTGCCTTCCTCCGATCACCCGTGGCCAGGGCCAAGATCACCAAGCTGGACACCTCGGCCGCCAAGAAGATGCCGGGCGTGATCGCCGTCTACACCCATGAGGATGTGTCCCATCTCGGCCCGCTGCTGGCGCAGGTGCCGATCGGCAAGCTGCGTCCGCTACTTGCCGAAGGCGAGGTGAATCACGTCGGCGAGGCTGTGGCAATGGTGGTGGCCGAGGACCGCTACCAGGCCCAGGACGCTGCCGAGGCCATCGATGTCGACTACGACGTCCTCCCCGCTGTCATCGACCTGAAAAAGGCGGCCTCCGACGAGGTCAAGGTCCACGACGAGTTGGATTCCAACATCATCCACACCTGGACCTACCACGGATACTGGGCTGCCCTCGGTCTCGAGGACCAGACCCCACAGGTGGATGCCGCCATGGAGCGGGACGACGCGGTGGTGGTCTCCCTGGAGATGATCAACCAGCGGCTCATCCCCGTTGCCATCGAGCCGAGATCCGTGCTGGCCGAGTACAACCCCGGGTACAGCTGTTTCACAGTGCATAGCTCGACCCAAGTCCCTCACGCTCTCGGAGGCGCAATTTCGAAGACCTTCGGGATGAAGTCAACCGAGGTTCGGGTAATCGCTCCCGAAGTGGGCGGTGGATTCGGCAGCAAGCTCAACGTCTACAGCGATGAAATCCTGGTCGCCTTCGCTGCCAAGGACCTGGGACGCCCGGTGAAATGGACCGAGACCCGCCGCGAGGCGGCTGGATCGACCATCCACGGGCGGGGCTGGATCGGGACTGCCACCTTGGTCGGGACCAAGGACGGTCAGTTCCTCGGTTACAAGCTCGACGCCATCGCCGACATGGGCGCCTATACCCAGAACTTCACGGTGGCCATCCCCCTCCTCGGGCTGTGGATCGCATCCGGGCAATACAAGATGCCGGTCTCGTGGACGGTGGCCTGTGTGGTCACCAACACCATGACCACTGACGCCTACCGAGGCGCCGGGCGTCCGGAGGCCATCTACTACCTGGAGCGCGTGATCGACGCCTTCGCCCACGAGATCGGGATGGATCCCTTGGAGGTGCGGAAGAAGAACTTCTGGCAACCCGACGAGTTCCCGGCCCAGATGGGCTGTGGCTTCTCGCTCGACTCGGGCAACTACGGCGCCGCCGTCGACAAGCTGATCGAGGTCAGCGACTACGCAGGGATGCGCCAGCGGCAGGAACAGGCACGCGCCGAGGGCCGCCTCGTCGGGGTCGGGGTTGGGTCCTACGTCGAGGTCTGTGGCTTTGGCCCGGCGGTGCTCGCTGAAATCGGGTTCTCCTGGTCAAATTATGGCCTTCCGGCGTCGTTCAACGGCTCCGGCCTGGTGCGGGTGAACCCGGATGCGACGGCCACCGTGGTCATCGGGACCGGTCCCACCGGTCAGGGTCATCAGACCACATGGGCACAGATCGTGGGCGATGGCCTCGGGATCCCGGTGGAGGACATACGAGTCCTCCACGGCGACACCCGGGAGCACCCGATGGGGATCGGCACCTTCGGCAGCCGGTCGATCTCAGTCGACGGCGCGGCCACCTTCGAAGCGACCAAGAAGGTCAAGGAGAAGGCGGCCAAGATCGCCGCCAACCTCCTCGAGGCGTCGGCCGAGGACATGGTCTTCGCCGACGGTGGCGCCTATGTGGCCGGCTCACCTGACAAGAGGGTCGAGTGGGCTGCGATCGCCAAGTCCGCATACCAGGCGCACACCAGCCCGGATGACGTCGAGAGCGGCCTCGAGGCCCACACCGCGTTCAGCCCGGGCAACGCCACCTGGCCGTTCGGTACCCACCTGGCGATGGTCGAGGTCGACCCCGACACCGGGGACGTCGAAATTCTGGAGTATCACTCCGTGGACGACTGCGGCAATGTGATCAGCCCAATGATCGTCAGCGGCCAGGTCCACGGCGGGATCGCCCAGGGGATCGGACAGGCGATGTTCGAGGCTGCCATCTACGACCAGGAGGGCAACATGCTCACCGGGTCGCTTCTCGACTACCCGCTGCCGACCGCCGTCGACCTTCCCTCCTTCGACCTCCATCGCACAGTGACGCCTTCACCAGTCAACCCAATGGGTGTCAAAGGAATCGGTGAGGCAGGCACGATCGGCTCAGCCCACACCATGGTGAATGCGGTGGTCGACGCCTTGACTCCCATGGGCGTCAAACACATCGACATGCCGTTGCGACCAAGACGGGTTTGGGAAGCCATGCAGGAAGCGAGGGCTTGACATGTACTCGAGAAGTTTCGAATACGTGGCTCCGGCCAGCCTGGAAGAGGCCTTCTCCGCACTAGGTGACGACTCGAAAGTGATGGCGGGAGGGATGAGTCTCATCCCCCTCATGAAGATGAGGCTGTTTTCCCCGGGAACGGTGGTGGACATCGGGAGGATCAGCGGCCTCGACACCGTCGAGGACGCTGGTGATCACATCTCGATAGGCGCATTGGTCCGTCACGCCACCACAGCATCGGATGCCCTGATCGCGACCCATGCCGCAGCCTTGGGCATGGCGGCTTCGCTTACGGGTGATGTCCAGGTCCGGAACCGGGGAACTACCTGTGGCTCGTTGGCTCACGCCGACGTAGCCGCCGACCAGCCGGCGGCGGCGATCGCCTGCCGGGCGACGATGGTGGCCCAATCAGCTTCCGGTACCCGGGAGATCGGCTCGGAGAATTTCTGTGTCGACGCTTTGACCTCCGACCTCCGCTCCGACGAGATCCTGGTTGCGATCAAGATCCCCAAGGCCGGGCCCGGCGAGGGATCGGCCTACGACAAGCTGGGACGACGGGGCGGGCATTCCGACTACGCAGTGGCCGGGGCCGCGGCGTGGGTCAAGAAGTCGAACGGGAGCGTCGACGACGCCCGAGTGGCCCTCACCGGTGTCGGGACCCGTGCCATGCTGGCCGAAGGAGTAGGTCAGGCGATCATCGGGACCGACGGGTCGGACGCCGCCATCAAGGCCGCCGCCGAGAAGGCATTGGAAGGTGTCACCGTCCTCGAGGACCTCTACGGGTCGGTCGAGTACAAGGGGCATCTCGCCAAGGTCTTCGTGGCCAGAGCGCTGAAGGCGGCTCTGGCGAACGCCGGCTGACCGCAACCCATTAGATACTGGGAGGGCGGCCATCGGCCGCCCTCTCGATTTTCAGGGACGCCGGAACAGATTCTTGGCCCTGGCCACCAACACATCACATGGCGCCTCGGCGACCAGTCCCTCAGCGATGGTCCCCAATAGGACCATCCGGGTTGCAGAGGCCCCGCGACTGGAAACGACCACGAGGTCGGCGCTTCTCCGCCGCACTATCTCTTCGATGGTCTCTGTTGGCGGGCCGTCGACGACGAGGGTTCGGATCTTCCCATTCCATGCGGCCGTGAACTCCTCCATCCGTTTCTCGGCCAGCACGAGCCGGGAGCCTCTCGACGCCTCCAACTCCTCGCGGTACAGGCCGGCGTCGGAGAGGATCGGGTCGAATCGGGACGGGAGCGAGAAGAGAACGGTGAGGTCCGCCCCGGGAAAGACATCGAGGGCCCGGGTTACGGCCAGACGCGACTGCTCGGAGAAGTCGACCGCTGCGATGATCCTCCGATAGGGAACCCGTGGATGGCGTCGCACCACCAATGTGTCCGACGTGGTTTTCCGTGCGACTCGTTTCGCCACCGGGCCCACCGCAAAGGCATCGATCGAAGAGGAGCCCACAACTACGAGTCCGGCGTTCTTGCCTCGAGCGGCGAGCTCCCAGGACGGCGACCCCTTGACCACCTCCAGGTTGACCGGAACCCCGCTGCGCTCACGCACCCACTCGGCCAACCGCCCGGCCTCGGTGGTCTGGTGGTCCCGCATCAACTTGGCGAGACCAGGCTCGATCATCGCCTCGCCGAAAGGCTCGAGAACATGGATCAGGTTGAGGTCCACTCCCGTGGACTCGGCGATCATCCGGGCTCTGTCGGCTACACGCCGGCCCATGGCTGTCAGGTCGATTCCCGCTACGACGGGCCGCAATGCACTCCTCCCGGGGAAGCGAAGGCGACTTTACAGACTGTCCGCATAGTGCGCAGAAACGAAGGGGTCAGGGCCGTCGAGAGCCTCGCGGAGCAGGTCGATGTATGCATTTCGCCCGATGACCGTCGCTCCCAGACTCTGGAGGTGGGGAGTCTGCCACTGGACATCGAGCAGACGGCCTCCACCCTGGCTCATCACCACCACCAGATGAACGAGGGCCACCTTCGACGCGTCGCGGGCATCATGGAACATCGACTCGCCGGCGAAGAGCCCCCCGATGGCCACCCCGTAGAGACCTCCGGCCATGGCCCCTTCGTCATCCCATACTTCGATGGAATGGGCCCATCCCAGGCGGTGCAACTCGATGTAGGCGTTGACGAAGTCCTCGGTGATCCACCCTTCCTCGCGGCGATCGGGGTCGGCGCATCCGTAGATGACGCCTTCGAAATCCGCATCCACCGACACCCGGTAGCGCCTACACGACTGCCGCAAGGACCGGCTGATATGGAGTCCCTTCAGCGGGATGATTGCCCTCTCCACCGGTGACCACCATCCGAGATGCCCGTCCGGGAGATTCATCGGGAACATCCCCTTGCGATAGGCCTGGAGCAGCGTCCCCGGGGCCAGGTCACCCCCGACGACGATGACATCACCGTCGCCTTCAGCAGGGTTGGGCAGTTC
>CAZSMJ010000146.1:0-4884 GCA_964608055.1 uncultured Acidimicrobiaceae bacterium
GATGGGTGTGTTCAGAGTTGTCGGCGCCGCGATCGTCGTGATCACGATCGGTGTGGCGCGAGGCAAGCTCGCCTTACCGCCGAGAGCCGACCTTCCGGTAATGATCTCGATGGCTGTGTTTCGCCTCGCCGCCGTTTTCGTCCTCGTCTTCACTGCCCTCCAACTGGTGCCGCCCGGCAGGTCGTCGGTCGTCGTTTGGACGACCAGCCTTTGGACGGTTCCCATCGCCGCGATCTTCCTCGGAGAGCGGATGAGTGGGCGGAGATGGGTCGGTCTTGTGCTCGGCATCGCCGGGGTGATCGTTGTCTTCGAACCTTGGGCTTTCGATTGGAACAGTCCCGGGGTGGCTCTCGGTCATGCGCTCCTCGTACTCGCAGCCATCACCAACGCTGCCACCTCCGTGCACATCAGGCGTCACCACTGGACCATCACCCCCCTCGAGGCTATCCCCTGGCAGCTGATGGGTGCTGCGGTGCTCCTCATTGCCCTGGGCTTGCTCGTTGACGGCATTCCGGTGATCGACTGGACACCGCAACTGGTACTGGTCGTTCTCTATCAGGGCGTCCTTGCGACAGGGATAGCCTTCTGGGCCCAAATCGTGATTCTGAGAAACCTGTCGGCGGTCTCGACCAACTTGACCCTGATGGCCGTTCCGGTGGTTGGAGTCGTCTCATCGGCCATTTTGCTCGGAGAGCAAGTAACGGTGGCACTTGCAATCGGTCTGGTGCTGGTGGTGATAGGTGTCGCCGTCAACCTCCTCACCGACAAAGACAAACAGGAGTTGGGGCCGCCCGTCGTCGAGGGCGGTGTCAGCTGACAGTCTTGGTCAATGGGAGCTGTCGTAGGCCGTGATCGACGTCCTGAGATGCTCGGTCAGCGCCTTGACCGCCGCTTCAGCGTCCCGTTTCTCCAACGCATCGAGGATGTCGGCATGACCGTGGTTCGCCTCCGCCCTCAGCTCCGGGTTGCTGGTTAGCGATGCTCCGATGTACATCACCGACGCGTCCTGGAGATTGCGGATGATTCCGGCCAGCCGGGGTGAGACGGCTGTCTCGTAGATCGCCATGTGGAACACACGATTGCGGTCCACCCACTCGGCGGAGTGAGGTTCGTCGAGCATCCGCTGATGGAGCTTGCGCAATCGCTCCAAAAGGGCATCGCTAATGGCAGGGACGGCCTGGCGCATCGCCAAGGGCTCGAGCACGCTACGGATTGCGTAGATGTCGTGCACATCCTCGGAGCTGAGCTCGGACACGATCGCCCCCCGGTGGGGGTCGAACTGGACCAGTCCTTCGGTGGCGAGGTCACGGAGCGCCTCGCGGACCGGAGTGGTGCTCACCTCGAGCATTGCTGCCAATTCGGCCTGGACCAGGCGACTCCCACTCGCCAACTCGCCGTTGAGGATCGCCCTCCGCAGTACCCCGCGCACGTACTCGTGTGTGGTCTGCCTCGTGGCGGAGAAGCCGTCTTCGGGAGGAGAGATCTTCAGCTCCGGCATCTGCTCCATGCTCCGCATGTTAGGTCGGCGGGTTTGGCGCCGATGGGCCGCCCGGGCGTCGATCGGGTCGATGGTGGCTGGACGACCCCGGCACACAGGTGATTTACCATCTGATCCCTTACCCAGGAGAAACGTGAGAGCCGTATGTGTCGTGGAGCCGGGAGCGCTCGAGGTGACAGATGTCTCTGAGCCGGATGCCGGTGATTCGATTCTGGTCAGATGCGGCCAGGTCGGCATATGCGGCACGGACATCAAGATCTTGGAAGGCAAGATCCCGGTGACTTATCCCCGGATCATGGGGCATGAGATGGTCGGCGAAGTCGTTTCGGGACCTTCGGGCTCGCCGTTCCCACCAGGCACCCGGGTGTTGGTTGACCCCGGGGTCTCTTGTGGGTGGTGCCCCATGTGTCTGGCAGGCCGTTTCAACATCTGCACCAACGGCGGTCTGATGGGGAGGGACGTAGACGGAGTGTTCACCGAGTTCGCAGTCGTGCCGGTCAACCGGCTCGTTGCCGTTCCGTCGACCGTGTCCGACCGGGCGTCGGGTGTCCTCCAGGTTTTGGGGACCTGCATTCACGCGATGAAGAGCGTCACCCCGTTTCCGGGACAAGTGGCTGCGGTCGTGGGTCTCGGTGTAGCCGGGCAACTGCTCTCACAACTCCTTGCATTGAGGGGGTTGACCGTGGTCGGCATCACCCGATCGGAGTGGAAACGAGAGCTTGCAGCCGAGTTGGGAGCCCAACACGTCGCCGCCCCGGATCAGGCGGCGGCCACGTTGGCTGAGGTCACCGGGGGCCGCGGCCCTGATTTGGTGGTGGAGGCTGTCGGCACCGAAGCAACGCTGGCAGAGGCAATCGA
Organism: uncultured Acidimicrobiaceae bacterium; assembly: GCA_964608055.1. Lineage (GTDB taxonomy): Bacteria > Actinomycetota > Acidimicrobiia > Spongiisociales > ZC4RG35 > JALYNX01. The sequence continues at coordinate 2,357 of CAZSMJ010000146.1, forward strand.
GCTGGCTGCCACCGGAGGTCAGGTCGTGGTCTATGGAACCCTCACAGGAGGCAATCAGGGCCTGCCTTATTACCAGCTCTATCACAAGGAACTGACCCTGCACAATCCCCGGGCCGCACTCGTAGGTGACTACGCCGATGGTGTAGCTCTCGCCGCCAAGGGCGCCCTCAACCTTGAGCCGATAGTCACCCATGTGCTGGAGTTGGAGGAGGCGGCAAAAGCATTCGAGTTGGTCCATGACCCTTCGTCTTTGAAAGTGCTGATGAAGGTGGCGTAAATCATTTCATTTACTCCGCCCGCTTCTTGATGAGACCGAGGGCGCGGCGTCGGATCAGCCCACTGAACGGGCCCACCACAAGCCAATAACGTCGAAACGCACGGTGTGCCGCCGGGTCGGTGGTTGCTACTCGGGTCTCAGTCGACACCTGCGATAACCCTCCCTCCAACGCCTCGACTCTGAAGTTCCAGACTGCCTTGGCATAGCCGGGCTCGGAGAAAGAGGAGAATTCGTCTGGCCCGACACGCCGCAGCTCGCCCCCGACCCTCCAGAATCGTCCCGTCACACCCAACACGATCTCGCTTCCCGGCTCCTCTCCCAGGATTACGAACCCCGCATTCACCATGTCTTCGAGTTGCAACGGTTGCCGACGCGGAAGTCCTCTGAGTCCGAAGAGCAAACGAACGATAAGAGATCCGGACAGGTCGACCTCGCGGACTGCTCGATAGGCCCGGACAGCATCCGCCCTCACCGTGATCTGGTGATGCTCGCTCGTCTGATATGTCGCCAGAAACCGATCGATCATCATTGGAGTCGATGATGGCAGGCAAGAGTTCGAGCGAACGATCAGGCCGATGCTGCGATAGTTGCCGCGATGACGCTCATCGGCCTTCACCACGTCCAACTTGCGATGCCACAGGGCGAGGAGGCCACAGCCGTTGCTTTCTACGAGGGTTTGCTTGGGATCCCCGAAGTGGACAAGCCTGAGAATCTGGCGGGACGGGGTGGTTGCTGGTTTGAGACCGAGTCCACTCGAATCCATCTCGGGGTGGAGGAGAACTTCACACCAGCGCGAAAGGCGCATCCGGCAATGTTGGTGAACGACCTGGCTGCGATGAAGGAGTACCTCGAGACCGCTGGCATCGAGATCGTTGTGGACCAGCCCTTGCCTGGTTTCGAACGCTTTTACATCTACGACCCGTTCGGCAACCGCCTGGAACTGCTCGAACCGCATTCCGCAGCACCACGTGGGTCAGTGGGTTAGGGATGATTGAGACTGATCGGCGGTGGTGGGGGCGTTGGCCCTAGGTTTGGATGAGTTCTCGTAGTCGGGGGTGGAGTTCGGGTCGCACCGGCGGGTAGATGCGTCCGTCGGGTTTCCTGAATGTCAGCTTTCCGGTGGGGTCGCCTTCGATGGTCCAGCTGTTTTCATGTAGGAAACGGTGGTGGAACCCGCATAACAGGACCAGATTGTTCAGGTTGGTGGGGCCTCCATCGGCCCAATGTTGAATGTGGTGCCCATGGATCCAGCCCCTATCAGTACATCCCGGGAAAATGCATCCTCCGTCGCGATGCCAGAGTTGCCGTCGTAGCCAGCCGGGAATCATCCGGGTCAACCGTCCCACCCCCAGGATCCGACAGTCGTCGTAGACCGCAGCCTCCACGATGGCGTCACACGCCAGGCGACGTGCCGTCTCATTGGCTAGTACCGGACCCGCCTGCAACTCAGCCACCCCGCCGGTTTCAGTAGTCAAGGTCAAGGCTTCGAGGTCGGCGTGGACCGTCACCTGAACCGAAGGAGAAGACTCATCACCACTGGTGGCGCACAATTCGACCAGACCATCCGCCAGCCGGACCGGATACGGGTCGAACATCCCGGTTTCAGGGTTAACCGGGATCCGGTCAGCACGGGAACGGATCGCGGTTTCCACCAGATGCAGTTCCGCACCGGGCAGTCGGGCGTGGAGACGACCCTCGGTCCCATCCAAACTGGGTTGGATCATCAACCAACGCTTCTCCCAGACCGCCCGCTCATCCTCAACCGAAGGCGGATTGGCCCGGCGGGCGGCCCGATCCAACGCCGCATTCGACAATCCCAACGCCTCTTCGATCAACGCTTCCTCAGTGGCAGGGGTTGCGATCCGAGAGATCGCATCCACCTGATCCAAAGACAATTCCCCAGCAGCGAACCTGTCCCGAAGCAGAGGTAGATCTTCCAACCGGCGGGCCACCCCCACCAACTGGCCCGCAGTCGAATACCGCAACTCAAAACGAGCTGAAACCCACTGGGTCAGATCCCGAGCCCCATCCGCCAAGAACTGTTGACGATGATCCGCCACCATCAACCATTCACAAGCCGCCGCCAACCCGGCAGAAACCAAACCCAAGAAATGGCCGATCCCCGAATCCACCTCATCATTCGAAACTCTCTCCCACTCCATACCCCCGAACATACGTTCCCCCCACGACAGATTTCAAGGGGTTCGACCCAAGAAATCGAAGAATCTTTTTGGGGACCGCGGGGAGCCCC
>CAZSMJ010000147.1:0-4875 GCA_964608055.1 uncultured Acidimicrobiaceae bacterium
GGTGTTCACCGGAGACTGGGACGGAGACGGAGACGACACCCTCGGCCTCTACCGGCCCTCCAACGGGAATATGTACCTCCGCAACGCCAACAGCACCGGAAGCGCCGACCACACCGTTGCGGTGGGAACCGGCATGCAACCCTTCGGAGGCAACTTCTGATGAATTGGCACCACGAAGCCACCACCTAGCATCTCTGAGCCAAACTCCGAAAATGCGCTCATTCCGAGAGGGAGCGTGTGATGGCTAACCAATCGGTCCCTCAGCCACCGGTTCCGGCAGGCATGACGGACCTTCTCCGCACATTGCAGGCTTCCTTCCATTGGCTGGATCAGGCCGACGACTACCACCCGACCGCGGCCTGGGTCCGTGAGCGCTCCGGCTCGGCGTTCTATCGGATGACCGGACGACCGTCGGGGCAAGACATCGTCGTCAAGACCCTCACCATTTGGGAGCCAGAAGATGCCGAGCGCACCTTCCAGGCGATGGTCGAACTCGCCGAGACAATCGATGCCGCCCAGATCGAGGGTGGAGCCGCCATCCGTCCCCTGGCCTGGGGCGATGACCCTCCGGCCCTGGTGATGCCTTACACGGACGGCACCGATCTGGTCTCCATCCTTCGCCAGCCGGACCACCTGGGCTGGGACCACGTCCCCACCTGGATGAAGAGCGCTGGAGGCATGCTCGCCGCCTACCACGCCCGATATCTGACCTCACCCCTGCAGGACATCTCAACGGCCGGGGAAGAGGCTCGCGGTCTCGCCGCCCGCTACCGGATCGAGAGCACCACCGTGGATCGCGTCCTCAATCAAGTTGATTGGCGTCATCGCTGCGCACGATCCTTCGGGGACTTCGGACCCGGCAATCTCCTCGGGACTCCGGAGGGTGTCCTGTATCTGCTCGACCCACCGGATGTCTCACCCACCGCACTCATCCACCGTGACCTCGCCAACTTCCTATTCGAATTGAGACGTCAGCTGGCAGGGCGTGGCTTTACCCGGAGTCGCCCGGTGACCGGGCGCTTCGAACAGCTTCGCTCGTCATTCATCGACGGCTACTCCGCGGTCTGGCATGAGGAGCCTCTTGGCGTCGGTGACCATGCGTTGATCGCGCTCTTCGAGATGAGACGAGCGGTGGGAATGGCCCGCAAGCGATTCCCAAATCGTCCCAGCGATGCATTGTGGTTCTCCCGCTCCGCACTGGCCCGTCGCAGAGAATTCAGCCGGGCCGCCGATCAGTCGTAGAACGCCGGGATCTCACTCACCGTGCCGCTACCGCTCAACTCGTAGGCGCTGCCATCCTCGCGTTGCACCCTGAACACTGCATCGGGGTTGGCATCTGACAGGTCGAACTGGTCGGGCTCCAGCCCACAGTCGACAAAGTCGTATTCGCTGGGTTCGGCCTCTTGGTCGGCTACCACCACCCGCTCGAAGTCACAGTTGACGAATCGCACCGGCACCTCGGACTCCGTGGCGTGCTCGTCGATGTACAAGACGTCTCCACCGGTGACGATGTTGGCCCAGATCTGGGTGTCGGTCCCCTCGCTGGCGTCGCCTAAGGCATGAGAGATCACCCCGAGACCGTTCTCGAGCAGCGCCAGATCCGTGTATTGGTACGAGTTCTCGTAGGCGCCGTGGTTCACCCCCGCCCCGTCGTTGTAGTAGGCGGTGAACCGATCGACATCGTGACGATCCGAGTTGTTCTGCCAGACAAAGATCCCATTGGCCGCGTTGTTGTGGGCGATGTTGTCCTCGAAGAGCCAAACGCTTTCTGAGGACTCGGGCCAGATGAATCCGGAGCGGTCGGCGCCACTCTCGCCCTGCACCCCCACTGCCACCGAGTTGGTGAGGGTGACGTTCTCCCCGTTGCCGAGGTAAAAGCCGGCGAGACGGAACCTGTTGCCCGGAATCCCGAGATCCACTCCCGCCGCGACGGCACGGTCCCAGATCAGGTCGTCGGTGTTGTTGACCGGATCTGTGTCGTCCCCATCGGGCTCCGGGGGCTCGTCCCACCAGTAGGCCTCGTTGAGGACGTTGTAGGCGATTGTGTCCCTGAAGGTGATCCCGTGTGAGGCGTGGGGAACGAATGCGTGGTTCCCCGCATCTCGGATGACCACTCCTTCGATCACCGATCCCCTGCTCCCGTCCATCGACATGTGGATATGGAGCCCATAGCGCCCGGTGGCGTCGGTTTCGCCGAAGGTGGGAGCGACATACCTGATCTGGGCGAAGCGGATGGTTTGGGGCTGCGCCGACCTGACAAAGACGTGGGTGTAGCCCTCGGGTGTGCCCTCTATCCGAACATTCCGGGTGAGGTTGAGCAACTCGGTCGGGTATCCGAGTTCGTTGGCCGGTGGCGTGGCAGTGACCGGGACGAAGTCGACGTAGTTCTCGGGGCTGTTCGGTGCTGCCACCACCTCGTCGCCCTCCCAAGCCGCGTCGTATTCATAGCCCCAGGCCGACTTCTCGGCGCCCTCGATGAGGAGCTGGCCGTCGCCCATCACCCACAGCCCCACATCGGAGGCCACCGGGTCCATCCCTCCCCCGACGAAGGCCGACTCGTCGACTCCTTCGAACACCAGCACGTGCTCCACGTCTTCGGATGCCGGCTGCATCACCAACTCCCCCAGAACCACCACGTTGGCCGAGACGGTCACTGTGGTGTCGACCTCGGGGTCGAACACCCATGACTCGTCAGCGGGGATCGTGAACCCCTCGGGGTAGCTCTGGTTGCCCGACACCATGACCGGGGTCCTCTCGATCACTCCCGTGCCCGAGGTAGTGGTGACTTGATCATGAACCGTGGTCGAACCTGCCCCGGTCGACGTGGTCGAGCCCGGGTCTGCGGTGCACGCAGCCAGAAGCAGGGCCAGGGCGAGGATGGAAGGAGTCGATCTCAACCCACCCCCGGAAATCGGACGATGTGTGATGGGGCCATGTTGTCATACCCGCTGCGATAACCCAGGAACGGGCCTGGACACCCCGACCCCGGGGTTTAGCATTCTCGGTGGACCTGGGAGGTTTGATGGCGGAGAGCATTTCCAACCCTGAGCGAACGTCTGCCGTGAGTCGTCTCGTGTTCCGGGTCTTGCTGCCGGTGAGTGCAGTGCTCGTCATCATCCTCGGCGTCGCCTACAGCAGCGACGTGCCGGTTACCGACCTCCTTCGTGACCCCAGTGCCACCCTGGACGGCGCCTGGTATGTGGGACTGGTCTCGATCGCCGGGGTGGCTTTGTGGGCGGCGGCGGCCGCCATCTGTCTTCTTTGCCTGGGCGCCGAGACAACGCCGGGAGAACGCTCCCTTCTCTTGGCCGGGGCGGTCACCAGCATCATCCTCGGCGCCGATGACGCCTTCCTGCTCCACGAGGCGATCAAGAACGGCATCGGGATCCCCTCCCCGCTCACCATCGGCGCTTATGGGGTTATTGCCGTGATCCTGTTCTGGAGGGCTTGGCCTTACCTCAAGACCCGACCAGACCTGATTGTCTTCATCCTCGCAGTTGGCCTTTTCGCCGTTTCGGTGATCCTCGACGCCGCCGGAGAAGCCGACCTGCCAACACCGCCTTACTCGGCGGTGATAGAAGACGTGGCCAAGTTCCTCGGTTTGGTCACCTGGGTGACCTTTTTCTCGGGATTCGGCAGGGACCTGATCCGAAGGCCCGCCTGACCTGGCCGCAACTTCAGGGCTCTCGGTAGCTGCAGATATGCTGACGTCCCGCAACGTCTGACTGGAGACACCGATGGCCATCACGCTCGACCACACCATCGTTCCCTCCCACGACAAGCATGAGGCGGCCCGCTTTTTCGCTCGGATATTCGACCTGCCCTACGAAGCGGCTGGTGGCTACTTCGCCCCCGTCAGGGTGAATGACGAGCTCACTCTTGATTTCGCTTCCGCCAGCAACGTCGACGAGCTCCACTACGCATTCCTGGTCAGCGAGGACGAGTTCGACGCAATCTTCGGCCGGATTCAGGTCGAGGCGGTCAGCTTCGGCAGCGAGCCAGGTTCGCCTGACGACGGAACCATCAACACCCGGCGAGGCGGACGGGGTCTCTACTTCTCGGGTGGTTCCGATCCACATCTGTGGGAGATCATGACCCGACCCGAAACCGGGTCGTGACCTAAGGCAGCCAAACAGCCCGAGGAACCCCGGAATTCAGGCGTGAAGCCTCGACTCCTTCAGGCCAAGGCCCGGCAGGGGTGTAGTGTGTCCCAACGGACCCCCAATCCCTGGGCCTGATACGCCACCAACCTCGACCAGAACGAGGCACCCGTCATCCGGTCCAAAACCCCCAATCACTGCCTGGGGAAACCCTTGGCAAGTAGGTCGCTAGACCTATTTACCCGTTGTGGATAATCGGTCGATATCCCTGTTGACAATCCCCAGGACTGACCAGATGTGTACCTACGCTGGCTGGAGGCTCGAAGGACTATGGGTAGAGGAAACGCCATCGAACGAGAAGTAAGCGACGAGGCAATCCGCCAGTATCTGGACGGAATTGGCACGTATCACCTTCTCACTGCCGAGGACGAGGTAAGTCTCGCCAAGGCCATCGAGAATGGCCGCAAGGCCGAGATCGCCCTCGAATCGGAGCGAGATCCTGTCAAGAGACGCACGCTCCACGAGATGGTTCATGCCGGCGAAGAGGCCAGGCAAACTTTCATACGCTGCAACCTCCGTCTCGTCGTCTCCATCGCCAAACGATACGGGCACGCCAAGCTCCCCTTCCTCGACCTGGTTCAAGAGGGCAACCTGGGATTGATCCGTGCGGTCGAGAAGTTCGAATATCGCAAGGGATTCAAATTCTCAACCTATGCCACGTGGTGGATCCGTCAGGCGATCACCCGTGCCATCGCCGACAAGAGCCGCACCATCC
>CAZSMJ010000148.1:0-4646 GCA_964608055.1 uncultured Acidimicrobiaceae bacterium
CGTCCTCGCTCGCCGACCGGACCCTGATACTCACACTGGCCTACGGGGGTCTGCGTTGGGGGGAAGCGGTCGCACTGCGCATCGGGCGGGTCGACATCCTCCGCCGACGAATTGCCATCGACGCGGCGGCGACCGAGGTGTCCGGGCGTCTCGTCTTCGGTGAACCAAAGACCCATCGTCGGCGGCTCGTCCACGTACCCGAATTCGTTTCCGACCTCATCAGCCGGCATCTCGCCGACCGACCCTCTGACCCAGACGACCTGGTGTGGGTGGCACCCAAGGGAGGACCTCTGCGATACAACCCGTACCGCAGCCGAGTGTGGGACAAGGCGATTGTGGAAGCGGGACTCGAAGGGATCACACCACACGCCCTCAGACACACTTGTGCCTCGCTGATGCGCGCCGCCGGCGCGGACGTGAAACAGATTCAGGCTCAGCTGGGACACCGCTCCCCGGTGGTTACCCTGAGTGTCTACACCCACCTCTTCGAGGACGCCTACGACTCTGTGATGGACCGCCTTAATGTGGTTCACCGCGATCTGGTGCGGCCCAAGAGCGGCCCAAACGTTGTCGAGCTCTCCGAGCGGAAGCTGTCACAAGCCTCTGACCAGGGGGTCTAGACAATTGGAGGGGTGTCCGAGTGGTCTAAGGAGACGGTCTTGAAAACCGTTGGGCCCAATAGGGTCTCGTGGGTTCGAATCCCACCCCCTCCGCCTGGTATCCATCGGAATCCCGACCTATCAAACGCTGGCACCTTGGCCTTCCGATGCAGATGCTTAGACGCTGTGAACAGCAGAGCACACCGGCTGGGGTTTGGGATAGGGTGGCCATCAGAGTGTGGGACTGAGGGTCAGGCGACGCCACGATGCCAGCTGCTAAGAGTGTGGCCAAAGAGGTCGGCGACAGCACGTCGCTGGAGCTACTAGCCCGCGCCGGGTTGGTCGCCTACGGAATCATCCACATTCTGGTCGGGTGGTTGGCGCTGCTGATGGCGTGGAGTGGGTCCGTCGCGGAGAGCTCCGACCTTTCCGGAGCCCTGCGGACCATAGCTGAACAGCCCTTTGGCAAGATCATGTTGTGGCTGGTTGCGGGAGGCTTGGTGGCACTGGCGCTATGGCAGATCAGTGAGTCCATATGGGGTTATCGCAAGCGAGACGGCGCCAAGGGCAAGAGAGTGGCCGGCGGCACCAAAGCCGTGGTCTACGCCGCGCTGGGGATCAGCGCTGCCAGGGTCGCGTTCGGCTCGGGGTCGTCAAGCGCAGCGCAACAGCAGGATGCCACGTCGGGTCTGCTCTCGCTGCCCGCGGGACGGGTGATGGTGGTCGTCGCGGGCATGATCATCATCGGGATTGGCATATCCCACGTAGTCAAGGGCGTGAAGAAGTCCTTCCTTAAGGAGATCGTCACCTCGACGATGTCCCCGGTCGCCCGCCAAGGCACGACCCGCCTGGGCCAGATCGGGTATATCGCCAAGGGGGTTGCCATTGGAACAGTGGGGGGTTTGCTCACATATACAACAGTGACCTTCGACCCACAGATGCAGGGCCTGGACGGTGCGCTACAGACGATCCTGACGCAACCGTTCGGGAGGTTCCTGCTCACGGTGCTGGCTTTCGGATTTGTCGCCTTCGGCCTGTTCGCCATGATCCAGTCGCGCTACCGCCGGATGTAGGTCCGTGGCATGATTGTCAGGCGGTCGAGTCGGGGTTCGAACTAAGTCCCATCAGGGCCGCCCGTGGTGTTCTAGAGCTCGGTTGGCCGGGCCAGGCTGTAACCCTGGGCCCATTCGATCCCGACCTCGGCGAGTGTCAACAGATCTCGTGCGGTCTCGACACGCTCTGCAACGAGGTTGATTCCTGCCTCGTGACACCACGCCGATCCCTTGGCGAGTTGCGCCATCCGGGTCGTGTTGTCCGATAGCCCGGCGTTGACATCCACTTTCATGTAGTTGGGTCGGAGCCCGTGCAGCTGCTGGGTCACGTACTCGAGGTCGTAGACCGGAACGTCGTCGATCGAGACCTTGGCGCCGATCGCGTGAAGGTCTTCGAAGACCTGCCGGGATCTCAACTCGAGGCCAGAGCTGTAGGGGATGTCGATCACCAGCCGCGACGCCACGCCACGGGTCAGTGATCCCGCCAGGACAGCGGCCGTGGCGAGCGACGCGTTGAGAAAGAGGAAGGCACTGTGGGGAAATCGAATCAGCGAATCGATGGCCTTGTTGGCGGCGGCCAGTTCGAGTTCGACGCCCTGGCCGGTGGCATGGGCGATCCGGAACCAGAGCTCGATCGGGATTCGGGGTGCATTCGGGAACCGCGCCAGAGCCTCGTAGCCACGTGACAGGGGAACTCCGGCCCGGAGCTCGTAGATGGGCTGGAACAAGCAGATCATCTCTCCGTTGGAGATCACCCCGGGAAGAAGCTGGCGGACGGTTCTCTCCCACTCCCAGACCCGGGCTCGAGCCATCAAATCGGCTGGCGCGGCCCGGTATTCGAGTGTGGTTATCAGACGGGTTCCCACCTCCTGCTAATCGACCATGCCCATGACAAACTTGAATCGAGGGGTCAGGCCTGTCCGCCTCGGACTCCATACCTCAAGGAGCACGCTTCTTATGTCGATAGCAATTTGTGTCAATCTCTAAGGCAACCGCCACGCGACAGCCGAAGAGGGACCTAGAGGCAGAGCTCAAGAAGGAAATCGAGCTGCGTCAGAGCAAAGACGATTTCCTCGCAGCCGCCTCCCACTACATAACCACTCCTCTTTCAGCTGTCCTGGGATATGCCGAGTTGCTTGGTGACCGGAGTCGGGACTTCAACGCTGGGGTCCGCAATCAGTTCATCGAGTTGCTCGCCATCCAGGCCCGGGAGACCACGCACATCGTTGACGACCTCCTCATCGCAGCTCGGTTCGATCTCGGCGGGACGGTGGTCGCCGACGACGAAGTCAATCTGAGGGATGTTGTCGAATCGGCAACCCACGATTGGGCCAGCAATCAGCGGTCGAAACTGTCGGTGAGCGGCAACGCCGTGGCCAAGGGTGACGGCAAATGGGTCATCCAGATCGTTCGCAACCTCTTGAGGAACGCGGAGTCGTTCGGAGGAGAGAACATCTGGGTCCGGATCAGGGTCGGGTTCAACATGGTGATCATCGAAGTCGCCGATGACGGCGACGGGATGGCCGTGACCGATCAGGACAAAGTCTTCGAGCTGTATAACACACGTCGCAGTGCAGATGACGTGACGCCGCCGCTGGGCCTCGCCCTTTCGGTGGCCCATCGGTTGGCAAGGGCCATGGGCGGAGACCTTCGTTACTACCAGGAGGCGGGCGAGAACGTATTCGAGCTCTCATTGGCCAAGGTTGTCGACCGGAGCGATTACGACGACCTCGATCTCCCGGACGTGGTGATCGATCCGATGGCGGGCAGGCCCACCAAGGACGCCATCGCCGGTCTGCTGGCTGCTCGCGGCCCGGAGATCGTCTATCAGCCGATCGTCGACCTGCGTGGTGCTCACGGCGAGGAAGTGAGGACTGTGGGATTCGAGAGTCTTGCCCGGTTCCCGTTCGCGACACCCCCCGAATGGTTCGAGGTGGCCGGCGGCGTCGGTCTGCGCACCGAACTCGAACTCGCCTCGATCAGGAATGCGATCATCGGCTTTTCGCCCAGCGGCGACGAGTTCTTGGGTATGAACATCTCGGATTCCACCCTCGTCTCGTCGAGTTTGGCCACCGCATTGGATGGCATCGACCCGGGACGAGTGGTGTTGGAGCTCTCAGAAGAGACCTTGATCAAGAGCTACGAAGAAACCAGAAGGGCCGTCGACAGTCTCCGTGAGCGAGGGGTTCGGCTCGCAGTGGACGACGTCGGTTCCGGTGACATCGACCTCTGGCACATCCTGAGCCTGGAACCGGCCTTCATCAAGATCGACATCACCTTGGTTCGGGGGATCGGGCAGACACCGCGCAACCGAGCATTGATTCGGGGGCTCTCCACCATGGCCCAAGATCTCGGCGTGCTGGTAGTGGCCGTCGGGGTCGAGACCGGGGAGGAGCGAGATCAGCTTCTCGAGCTCGGGGTCGAGTTCGGTCAGGGTTACCTGTTCGGGCGCCCTCGGGCCCTCCAGTGGAAAACCAAAGTCCTCTCCGGGGACTGAACCACTGGCCTGCCCACCCGGGCGTCATCATCCTTGCTTGCCGGTGCTCCCTCCATCACGTATAACGTGAATCCGGTCGCGCCCGTCGCTGCGACACTTCGGAGAGGTGGCCGAGTGGTCGAAGGCGCTCGCCTGCTAAGCGAGTAGGGGGTTTCAAACCTCCTCGAGGGTTCAAATCCCTCCCTCTCCGCAACGTTCCCGACGAATCGAATAGGAGGCCCTGATGAATTGGACACTCGAGGTTGTGGTGGTGCCCGTCTCGGATCTGGATCGGGCTAAGGCGTTCTACGCGGACCGGCTCGGCTTCCACGTGGACCACGACACCAGGTCAGCGATGAGGTGCGCGTAATTCAACTGACCCCACGCGGCTCGGGCTGAGGAATCACCTGCTCCTCGGCGCTGAAACCTAGGGCGCTGCCTGCCCGCTGTTGGGGTCGACCATTAGCGACGACACGTCGACCGCCTCGAAGTCCGATCCCTCGATGACGTCCAACTCGT
>CAZSMJ010000149.1:0-4582 GCA_964608055.1 uncultured Acidimicrobiaceae bacterium
CCGCCGCCATTCCCAGAGGAGTTCATTGTGACCCAACCAACAAGATCTAAGAGAAATCCTGTCCTGATCTTCGCCGGAGCGGCCGCGCTGGTGCTGATCCTGGCCGCCATCCCACTCTTCCTGGCTCGGGGTGGCGGCGAGGTCGACCCCGTGGCAACCACGACAACCTCGAGTGTGCCGTCGACCGAGGGAAGTACGCCGGTGACGTCGACCACGCAGGGAACTACAACCACCATCGAAACCACGACCACCGTTGGTGAGCCGACGGAAGTTCGAGGGGCTGTTGTGTTCCTGGTCACAACTCCGGAGAACTCGTTCACCGGAAACCCGGCATTAGTGCCGTTCCGGACCCAGTATTCGGTTCCGGCCTCGACCAGCGAGGTGTTGGCCAGCCTCCAACTCCTCACAAGCGACATGGCGTTGCCTACCGGTTTCACAAATTCGGTGCCCTCGGATGTGGAAGTCCTCGGCCTCACCTTCGGCGAGCACCAGATCACCCTCGACATGAACCCTGCCTTTCTCGATGGCGCCGGCGGTTTGTTGGCCGACTACACCATGCTCAACCAACTGATCTACACCACGGCTCATTTCGGGGAGACCGAAACTGTCATGTTCACGGTCGGTGGCGAACCGGTCACCGCCTTTGGTAGTGAGGGGCTCGACCTCACCGAGCCGGTCAGCCTCGAGACCTACATCGACCAGCTCAACTCGGTCCTCGTTACCAGCCCGGTGAACGGCGAGGACGACCTCCCGTTGGCGGTCTCCGGCCTCGCCAATGTGTTCGAAGCCAACGTGAGCTACGAGGTCTTGGAGGGCGACGGCACCGTCGTGGAAGAGGGCTTCACCATGGCCAACTGCGGCACCGGCTGCTGGGGCGGGTTCTCCTTCGAGGTGCAATATGACTTCACCGGAGACGAAACGGTCCGGGTCTTCTGGCACTCGGCAGAGGACGGGTCACCCTCCGATGTGGTCACTGTCCCCATTCTGTGGAACGATGCCGACGGCTGGGACCTCCTCACCGGCAGCTGACCACTCCCGTAATTGGGACCCACAGGTGCCACATCCGGCCCTGTGGGTCCCAATTAGCCAGGTATCGCCCTCGTTTCGAGACCGACTTCGGGGTTCTAGCCGCCCTGCGTATACTCGCCGCCGGTCGCAACTCGACAGAAAAAGGGCATGACTCCGTACTTCGAGAGCTATCTGACGGTCGGCGCCTTCGCCGCGCTAGGTGCGATCCTGGTGATGGTCATGTTGGGCGTGGCCTCGGTTCTCCGGCCCAACAACCCCACCTCCGCCAAAGAGATGACTTATGAATGCGGGGTCGACCCGGTCGGTGTTGGGTGGAGTCAGACCTACGTCCGCTACTACGTGTACGGCTTGCTGTTCATCATCTTCGACGTAGAGGCGGTCTTCATCTTCCCTTGGGCCATCATCCTCGAGCGCCTCGGAGTGTTCGGTCTCGTCGAGATGTTGATCTTCATCGTGATCCTGGTCTTGGGCCTGGTCTATGCCGTTCGCAAGGGAGTCCTGAGGTGGGAGTAGCCCAGAAGTTCGGCATGCCAAAGCCGGTGACCTGGCTGCTGAACTGGTCGAGGAAGTACTCCCTATGGCTCTTCCAGTTCGGGCTCGCCTGTTGCGCCATCGAGCTCATGGCGGCTTCCGGGCCGCGTTATGACTTCATGCGATTTGGGATCATCCCGCTGCCTGCATCGCCGAGACAGGCCGATCTGATGGTGGTGGCCGGCACGGTCACTGACAAGATGGCGCCTTCGGTGCGTCGTCTCTATGACCAGATGCCGGAGCCCAAATACGTGATCTCGATGGGCTCCTGTTCCAACTGTGGCGGCCCGTATTGGGATTCGTACTCGGTGACCAAGGGCGTCGACCAGGTGATTCCGGTCGATGTCTACGTTCCGGGTTGTCCGCCCCGACCCGAGGCGTTGATGGACGGGATCGTCCTCCTCCAAAAGAAGATCCAGGGCGAGGACATCAAAGAGAAGTGGAATCAGCGTGACCTCGAGCCCGTCTGAGACCGAGACCACGGTTCACCCTCTCCAGGAGTTCGCCGATCGGGTGGCGGAGGTGGTCGGAGGGGTGGCTGAGATCACCTTCGACACCGTGAAGGTGAAAGTGCCTGTAGAACGCTGGGTGGAAATCCATCGCCAGGCCCGGGACGATCTCGGGCTTGTCTTCTTCTCCTGGTTGTCCGCGGTCGACTGGACGGTCGATGTGGCGGTTGGGGATCCTCCGAGTGGCGAGGTGGTGGATCGGTTCGAGATGCTCACCACCGTTGGCGATATCAGCGAAGGAAAGCGGGTCACCTTCACCGCGGATCTCTCCAAGGAGAACCCGGTGATCGCCAGCCTGGTCGACGTCTACTCGGGCGCCAACTGGCATGAGCGCGAGGCGGCAGAGATGTTCGGCATTCGATTCGAGGGCCACCCCGATCTAACCCATCTCTATCTGGTCGATTCCTTCATCGGGAACCCTTTGCGCAAGAACTACCCGCTACTCAGTCGAGAGGTCAAGCCCTGGCCGGGGACGGTGGACGTGGAGGGAATGCCGGGGTCAGGACCCGAGCCCACCGAGCCGTCTGAAGAGAATCCGGAAGCCTGACGTGGTCGCCGATCAGGACCTGGTCCGCCACCTTTCCGAAGCGTCGGTCTCGGTGTCGCTGGAGACCCCGGACATGACGCTGAACATCGGGCCGCAACACCCTTCCACCCATGGCGTCCTCCGACTCGTGGCCAGAGTCGACGGGGAGCGGGCCTACGACGTTCACCCGGTGATCGGATACATGCATCGCGGCTATGAGAAATTGTCCGAGGTCCGCACCTACCCCCAGATCACCACGCTGGTCAATCGCATCGACTGGGTATCGGGGTACGCCAACGAGGTGCCGTTCATCGTCGCCGCCGAGAAGCTGATGCAGATCGAGGTTCCCGAGCGCGCCCAGTACATCCGGTTGATCCTCACCGAGATGGCCCGGATCTCCTCGCACCTGATATTCATGGCGTCATACCCGTTGGAGCTGGGCGCAGCCACCCCCCTCTTTTTCGCACTGCGCGAGCGGGAGCGGGTGCTCGACCTCCTGGAAAGTGTCACCGGTGGCCGCTTTCATCCGAACTTCAATCGGATCGGTGGGGTGAAACCGGCCTACGGCTCCGGCTCGCAGACCCGCAAGGTCGTTCAGGACCTCCCCGCTGGGTTTTTTGCCGAGACCCGGGAAGCCGTGGGCCATGTGCTCGGCGTCGCCGACGAGATCGAATCGCTGGTCGCAGGCAATGAGATCATCCTCGCCCGGACCAAGGGGATCGGACTCCTCCCCGTCGATGTCGCCGCCGCCTATGGCGTGTCAGGACCCAACCTTCGAGCGTCGGGTGTGGCTTTCGACCTTCGGAAGGTGGAGAGCTACCTGCCCTACGACCGATTCGACTTCGAGATCCCGGTTGGACAGAACGGCGACTGCTGGGATCGGTGGTCGGTGCGTCTAGCTGAGATCAGGCAGTCGGCTCGGATCATCCAACAAGCGATCGATGGGATCCCCTCCGGCCCTTTGCAGGCGAAGGTGCCCAAGGTGATCAAGGTCCCCAAAGGAGAGACCTATGTGCGGGCTGAGAATCCAAAGGGGGAAATGGGCTACTACCTGGTCTCTGACGGTGGCCAGGTCCCCTATCGGTTGAAGATCCGCTCGGCGAGTTTCTCCAACCTCTCGATTCTCCCCTGGATCCTCGAGGGCGTGTTGGTGCCAGACATAATTGCGATCATGGGAAGTCTCGACTTCGTGCTTGGAGACGTGGATCGATGACTCGCTGCGCTCGTCATCCGTTCAGCGTTGAGCGTTCGGCGTTCACCGTTCGAGACTCGGCCGAAACGGTTAACGCTTTACGCATAACGGTCAACGGAGAGGTCAAGAAATGGATTTCTTGACCTCTCTTTTCTCCAATTTCTACGTCTCTCTCGCCGGAAAGCTGATGCTCGTCGCTCTCATGATCCCCATGATCGGGATGGCTATCGGCTTCGCCGAGATGAAGCTCTCGGCCAAGATGCAGGCCCGGGTCGGCCCCTACTTCGCCGGTGGACGTTGGGGATGGGCGCAGCTCATCGCCGACGGCGTGAAGTTCTTCCAGAAGGAGGATCTGATTCCCGAGGCCGCCGACCGACCGGTGTTCAAGTTCGCGCCGGTCCTGGTGCTGGTGGGCACGGTCTCGCTGTTCGTGGTTGTCCCTTTTGGCCCGGGGCTGATCTTCCGAGACCTCTCGGTGGGCATCTTCTTCGCCCTTGCCGTCTCCTCGTTGAGCACCATCGGGATCCTCATGGCCGGATGGTCCTCGGCCAACAAGTACTCGCTGATGGGCGGCATCCGCGCCGCCGGCCAGCTCATCGCCTATGAACTGCCCCTGATCCTCGCAGTGGTCGGGTCGGTCATCCTGGCGGGGACAATGAGCATGGAAGGGATCGTCCGTGCGCAGATCGAAGCCGGCTACCCGTTCGTCATCTTCCAATTCGTCGGCTTCGTCATCTTCATGATCGCCGCCCTCGCCGAGCTCAGCCGCATCCCGTTCGATATGCCAATCGCGGA
>CAZSMJ010000150.1:0-4414 GCA_964608055.1 uncultured Acidimicrobiaceae bacterium
AGCTCCTAGCGAACGCTCGAATTGGCCTCGAGCGAGTTGATGTTCGTGAACTGAGCAACGAAATCGCGGCCGGGGCCGTTGTCATTGATATCCGGCCACTAGAACAGCGTCAGCGGGATGGCTCGCTGCTCGGTGCTTTGGTAGTCGACAGGAACATTCTCGAGTGGCGGTTGGCACCTTCAAGTCAGTCTCGGCTCCTGGACCTGGATAGGTACCAGCGTGTGATCGTTGTATGCAATGAGGGTTACAGCTCGAGCCTGGCGGCGGCGACCCTGCAGGAATTGGGCCTTGCCCGAGCCACGGATCTCATCGGTGGGTTTCAGGCGCTAATCGCGGAGAGTCATCCAATGGTGTCGGGCGAGGCTGCCCCATGACGATCAGCCCAGCCACTCCGCGGCGTGCCTGGCTGGAGCGACTTCCCTCTTGGGCCAAACGCCTGGTCACGATCGGAACGCTGGCAGAAGACGACGAGGAGGAGCGTCTTCGAAAGGCTTCGCTGGTCCTAACGGCAAGCATGATTACGGCTCTGGCCGTCATTTGGGTCGTGACCTATTTCATGCTCGGGCTC
The DNA here is from genome assembly GCA_964608055.1 of uncultured Acidimicrobiaceae bacterium. GTDB lineage: Bacteria > Actinomycetota > Acidimicrobiia > Spongiisociales > ZC4RG35 > JALYNX01. The sequence goes on from CAZSMJ010000150.1 coordinate 569, forward strand.
TACGTTTCTGCGGCGATCCCCCTCGTATATCAGACCATCTCGATTGGCAGCATCGTTGTTCTGGCCCGAACAGGGCGTTTCGCGTTCTTCAGAACCAGCCAATTGGCACTGATGCTCCTCTTACCGGTGTTTCTTCAATGGAGCCTTGGTGGCTTTGCAGTGTCGAGCGGCGTGATTCTGTGGGCCCTGATTTGCCCTCTCGGTGCGTTGATCCTTTCGCCCAGGGCCTTGCCGTGGTTCTTGACTTATCTGGCGTTGATCGTGGCTTCCGGGCTGATTGAGCCTTTGCTGACTCCCGCGCCCATACCGGCGCCAGTCAAGGTTGTGTTCTTTGTGCTGAACATCGGAGGAGTGTCAACCGTGGTCTATTTCCTGCTTCGCTATTTCATGAGAGGGCTGGCTGCGGAGCGGGAGAAGTCAGAAAGATTGCTTCTCAATGTGTTGCCGGCGTCAATCGCCCGCCGGTTGAAGGCTGGGGAGCGGCCCCTCGCTGATCGCTTCGAGGAGGTGTCGGTGCTTTTCGCCGATCTGGTCGGTTTTACTCCGATGTCGGAAAAGCTCACGGCTGAGGAGGTTGTGGCCATCCTCGATGGGCTCTTTTCGGACTTCGATTCGATCGCTGAGAAGCGCCAGTTGGAGAAGATCAAGACCGTTGGTGATGCATACGTAGTGGTCGGCGGCCTTCCTGAACCCCGTCCGGATGCGGCCGAGGCGGTGGCTGACATGGCCTTGGAGATGCTGGAAGTCGTGGCGGCATACCCCACCTCTCCTGGGGGCGCACTCAACCTTCGAATAGGCATCGACATAGGGCCGGTGGTTGCCGGCGTGATCGGACAGAAGAAATTCACATACGACCTGTGGGGCGACACGGTCAATACCGCCAGTCGGATGGAGTCACACGGAATCCCCGGCCAGATCCAAGTGACACCCCGCGCCTATCAGCGGTTGAAGAATCGTTACCGCTTCCAGCCTCGCGAGGCGGTAGAGATCAAAGGGAAAGGGCAAATTGTCCCATTCCTGCTTTTGGGGCGTGCGGAGAACAGCCCCACTCAAATCGAAACAGTTCCGACTCGCAGGGCCTAGCTCGGGACCGGTTCGTGTAGGAGCCGGGAGGCGATAGCTCCGGTGAGTCTGAGGATTCGCTGCGTCCCGGCGTCCTCCCCCTTCTCGAAGTCCTCCCCTTCGACCGCCATGGCGTTGGTGACATGGGCGACGCACACGACCCGCTCCCCAGTCGCGGTGGCGTACGCGTAGAGAGAGGCTGCTTCCATCTCAACGGCGTGTACTCCGGCTGCGGTGGCGGATGCGATCGCTGATGGTGTTTCTCGGAATGGAGCGTCGGTCGTCCACGATGTTCCGCGGTGGACCGGCTCATCGAGTTCGTCGAACGCCCCAATGAGGGCTTCGGACAGATCGGGGTCGAGATGGGCCCACTCGGCGGGCGGGAGGTAGTGGCCGCTGGTGCCCTCATCGCGCCAGGCCCGTTCGATGACAACGAAGTATGGGGGTCCGGCGAGCGGGGTGATGACGCCGGCCGAGGTGACGGAGATCAGCAGGGCGCAGCCGGATACGGCGAGTTGTTCGGCGACCAGCACGGCGTAAGGGCCGCCGACGGCGCACGGCACGATTCCGACATCTCGGCCGTCAAGGTCGGTGACCCATAGCTCGGAGTGGTAGCACGCCCATCCTTTGTGCCGATAGGCGGCGCCGCTCTCGGCGAGGTGGCGGACGACATCGCCGTCAGGATCGAGGAGGCACACCGTCGGCACCGGCATGTCTGGCAGATGGCGTTGTCGACGCGCCTCGCGCATCAGGTTCTCCGGGGTGAACACCGACTTCTCGCCGTAGTCGCGGGCACTGAGCCCGAGGCGCGGATCGGGAGTCATGGTGCCGCTTTGGATTTGCCGACGGTGCCGGCAATCCACACGAACGGTTGTGAGACGCCGTTCGGGGTCGTGTGGATCTCGCGGCGCTGCTCGAGAATGCTCACGTCGGTCAGAACGGTGCTGAGCCTGTCGATGAGGCCCGGTGCGTCGTACCGCTCGACGGGTAAGCCTGAACAGTGGTCGGGACCGTCGGCGGCGAACGTTCCGATGATGAAGATCCCGCCAGGATTTAGTGCCCTATGGAGCCGTTGCAGATAGGCGGCTTGGCCGTCGGATGAGGTAAGGAAGTGAAACATGGCTCGGTCATGCCACAGGTCCCAGTTGCGAGCAGGCTCCCATGTGAGCAAGTCAGCGTGGAGCCACGTGACATGGTCGGGGTCGCCGAGCTGCTGGCGTGCGGTGGCGAGTGCCGAGGCTGAGACGTCGAGGACCGTGATGTCTTTGAAGTCGCGTCGGAGCAGTTCGTCGACGAGCATCGAGGTGCCACCCCCGACATCAATCACCGCCGTCGAAGCACCGACCTGGAGCGCGTCGATCAAGTCGAGCGACATTTGTGGCCGCGTCTGGTACCAGGAGACCTGTTTGGAGCCGATCCGCTCGTATCGGTCATCCCAGTAGGCCCCACGCTGCTCGGGTTGGGAGGGTGTCACGTGCTCAGTCATCGCCACACGGTAAGCCTTGTCAGTGAGAGTGCTGGAGTCCCTGAGGGTCAACGTGGATCACAGCCACCACAGGGATCTCGAACTCGTGGTCGAGCTCGTGGGCGACGGCTTCTGCGATGTGGTGTCCAGCCTCTACCGACATTTCGGATTCCACGACGATCGATGCTGTCACTTGGAGTTGATGGCCATGCCAGCGGGCCCGGAGGTCGGAAAGGCCCTCCACGCCCTGAACCGCAAGGATGGTGTTTTGAGCTCGGTCAATGATTCCTGGATCGATGCCGTCAAGGAGACGCCGCATTATCCGTCGAGCGGATCCGGCGAAGAGCCACAGGATGGCGACCCCGACCACAAGACCAGCAATAGGGTCGACCAGATCGGCTCCGAGGGCTGAACCGACCCCCGCGGCGACTACCGCAAGCGAGGTCAAGGCGTCGGCTCGTGCGTGCTGGCCATCTGCGGTAAGGGCTTCTGAGCCGATGGCACGTCCCACTCGCATCCGGTAGCGGGCAACGAATTCGTTGCTCGCCGCTCCAATCAGACCGGCAGCGATCACCCAAGGTATGTGATCAATCGTTCGGGGGTCGAACAATCGTCGGAACGATTCCACGATCACGAACAGAGCGGAGCCGACCACGACTACGAGGATGAGGACTGCGACCAGGTCTTCCGCTCGGTGGTATCCGTATGTGTAGCGCTTGGTTGGCTGTCGTCGCCCGACACTGAAGGCGATCCACAGAGGCACCGCCGTTAGCGCATCGGTGAGGTTGTGCAGGGTGTCGGAATAGAGAGCCACCGAGCCACTCGCCCAAGCGATGACCAGTTGGATGGCTGCGGTTAGCCCAAGGACGACCAGGGAAACCTTGGAGGCGCTGATCCCGGCTGCGCCGGTGTCGATCGGGTTGGGGTATTCCGCCCTGTGGGCGTGGTGGTCGTGGTTGTTCATCTGCTGGCTGAGTCGACCGTAACTTCAGGCGCCGTTTGAAAGAAGTTGCCAACGGGTTGCATGAACTCGACCTGCCAGAGCTACGTTGGCCTCAGCGATCGAATACTGCCGCGTACCAAAGACCGCGGCGGCTGTGCCGAACAATCCTGAATCCGGCATCGTTCAATATTTGTTCAATGGCATTCACGTCGTGCACATACCCACGACACGATTGCCGACGAACAATCGTCTTCCAGGCATTCTCGGCCCCCCATCCGACGGTGTTCAGGAAGCCCCGCCAACCTCTCGACTCAGGAACGGCAAAGGCGAGCCGACTACCGGCAGCACCGAGAGCATTGGCGAGAAGTCCTTCCGC
>CAZSMJ010000151.1:0-4409 GCA_964608055.1 uncultured Acidimicrobiaceae bacterium
ACCCGGACGATGGCCGGCACTCCGTAGTAGGCGATCGCCCCAAAGGTCTCGGTGGTGAGTCGCGACAGGTGGAGCCCATGTTGGGTGTCGATCACCAGAAAATCGGGGAGAAGTGCGGCCGACACCTCGAGCAGCTTGGGATCGCCAGTCACCGACCAGAGACCCAGGATCGGTCCTGGCCCGCGAAGTCGGTCGGTCATCGTGGATCTCCTGGGTTCGGGCGTGGCATTAGGCGAGAGTACCTATCGGCATTTGTCTCTTCGGACTGCACTTGATGTCCCCGACGACCTACCTGACCTCCCGCGCGAGACTTCGGGCGTGAATCTCGTCTAATAGGTCGAAACACTCCCGGCACCGTTCGGCAGGAGTCCGCGCGGTCCACAAATGGGTGTTCGTGCGAAAGGAGAAGCAATGGCCAAGTACGTGTTCGTGTACCACGGTGGTGGTGCTCCGGAGTCCGAGGAGGTGGGTGCCGCGGTGATGCAGGCGTGGAACGATTGGTTCGACAGTCTGGGGTCCGCAGTGGTGGACGCCGGTCACCCGACCGGGGCATCGGCCACGGTCGGTTCTGATGGCTCAACCTCCCAAGGTGGTGGCGCCAACCCCGTCACCGGGTACTCAATCATCAGCGCCGACAGCCTCGATGCCGCTCTGGCCCTTGCCAAGACCAGTCCGCAGTTGGCGTCTGGCGGAACGGTCGAGGTGGCCGAGGCCCTCGACATCATGTGAGCGGCGGGTCATTGATGCCAGGTTCCCTCAGGTCGTCGGCGTTTGCGGGTCCTCCCAAATGGGAAAGACATAGGTAACAGTCGATCCCAAGGAGGGACATCATGCAGACCGATACCACAGCCGTGCTCGAGGATCTGATCCAGACGCTCGAAGACGGCAAGAAGGGCTTTGAGCAGACCGCCGATCATTTGGAGACGCAGGCCGATAGGTCCGTCACCGAGAAGATGCGTCTGTTTGCCCAGCAGCGGGCGAGCTTTTCGACCGAACTCCGCTCGCTGGCCACCCAGCACGGATTCACGATCAGTGAAGAAGGCTCTTTGACGGGGACGATGCACCGTGGCTGGATGGGGCTCAAGGACGCCCTCACCGGCGATGACGCTTCGGCGGTTCTCGGTGCTGCTGAGACCGGCGAGGACCACGCGGTCTCCGAGTACGAGCAGGCTCTCGAAAGGGAGCTTCCGACCGAGGTCCGCTCCGTGATCGAGCGTCAGGCGACAGAAGTTCGTCGGGCCCACGATGAGGTTCGTAACCTGCGCGACTCTCTGTAAGCACAACTCGATTCGAGTAGTTGAGCCCCGGTTTGTCCCGGGGCTCAACGCTTTTCACAATTGAAGGATTTGCACCCTTACTGTCTCCGTTTCCGACGTCTCCCGCCCTTGGGACTAGTCCGCCTGGCAGATCGAGAATGACGCGGCCCCCTGTCTGTGGACCTATGAACCCCTGAACCGACCCCGCCGATCTGGGAAGCATGAGGATCGGACAGCTCGAGATCAAGCCGAGGCGATGGCTGACCTTGCCCGTCGCGGTGTGTGTTCTCGTCGTCCCGGTGCTCGCCGCCACGGCGGCCCAGCTTCCCGCTCCCGGGTCCAACCTCTACCTGCAGACGTCTGGCCCTGATGCCGGGCTCGGCATCGGCGACTACTACACGTCACCGGCCGGTGGCGATACCGACCACCTTTTCGTGCTCCGTGTCCCCGCCGACTGGCCGGCCGGCGTCCCTGTCACGGTGTCCCTATACGACCCCGAGGTGGCAGGACCCGACCCGGCATCACCCAGCGCCATCGACGAGCAGAGGGGAGCGGCCGACACGACGACGTTCACGATCGAGTCACCGACCGGCGCCACCCTGGCAACCCGCTCCTACTCGGACGCCACGACCAACGGCGTGTGGGCACATCTCGGCACGCTCGACCCGGGCGTCAGCGGGACCGGCTCATACCGGATCCGGGTCGCCGCCACCGGTGACGACGACAATTCCTGGCGGGTGGACGCCTCCCACGACCCGGACTGTATCGTCGGAGGCCCCGACACATGCGCCGGAGTAGTCGACGGGAACGAGACCGACACCGCCCCCGGCGGGTCGGGCCCGCTCGGGCTGGGAGTACTTCGCACCTCCTATCAGCACGGAGTAGGGGGCAACCAGTGCCAGGACCACGTCTTCCATGTGGGGCCTGGGACTCCCCGCCCCCTGCGCGCCCACAACTTCGATATGGACGGCTCGGGGTCGGTCACCTACACCGCACCCTCGGGCACCGCTTACGCCGGGACAATCTCCACCAACGCCGCCTGGAACAACAGCAGCGACGCGAACCGGGTCGGCGACGTCCTCGCCGACGTCAACGGCTGGTGGACAGCAACGGTATGCATCTCGAGCGGCAACCAGTACGTCTTCGAGGCACCCGGTGTCAGCCCCACGTTCGCAGTTCCCCAGGCCGCGGCGCGCCTGGCGATCGGCAAAGACGACGGGGTGGCGTCTGTGGCCGTCGGGGACGACACCACATACTCGATAAGAGTCGAGAACGTCTCCGACGAGGATCCTCGCCCCGGTGACGCCCACGCGGTCGTCGTGGTCGACGAGCTTCCCACCGGCCTCACCTTCGTCTCCTGCCTCGCTCCGGCCGGCGTCAATTGCGCCGAAGACGCCGGTGTGGTCACCGCGGCCTTCGACGGGGTGCTCCGGCCCGGGGAGTCGTTCACCATCGACGTGACCGCTCGGGTGGGCGCAGATGCCACGGCTGCCGTGGCTAACACAGCCACCGTCGCCTATGAAGACCACCTGGGGAACGCAATTGTCGAGGAGGCCTCCTCGGACAGCGACGACGTGGTGTTCGCACCCGTGATCGAGGTGGAGGCCACAGGTCCTGCATCGGTTCTGCGGGGTGGGACGGTCTCGGTCGAGCTCACGGTCGCTCATGCCACCGGGACCGATGGGTCTCCTGTCGCCGGGCTCACTTTGGACTGCGATGTCTGCACCGCGAACTACGTCTCCGGGGACGACGACGGCGACGGCGCCCTCGACGCCACAGAGACCTGGGTCTTCGAGTCCGACGTCGTCGCAGATGATGAGGTCGCCGACCCCCTCGAGATCGTGGCCACGGCCACCGGGACGGACGGCGACGGTGACGTGATCACCGCAGGAGCGAGCCACATCGTCGACATCGTCGAGACCGCAGCCATCTCGGGCTCAGTCTTCGAGGACCTCGACGGGGACGGAGCTCGCGACGCCGGTGAGCCCGGCATCGACGGCGCCGACGTCACCCTGACCGACTCCGTGGGGACCGATACCGTCGCCAACCCTGTCGCCGGCGAGTACTCCTTCATCGGGCTGGCGCCGGGCACCTATGCGGTGACCGTGGCGGAAGCCACGATCCCGGCCGGCATGGCTTCCACCACCACACTCCCCTCCGCCACGGCCCTGGCCGAAGGGAGTGCGGTCGGTGGGCTCGACTTCGGATATGTCAGGCCGGTGGTGGTCCAAGGGCTCGTGTTCGAGGACGTCGACCGAGACGGCACGCCCGACCCAGGAGAGGCTGGAATCGCCGGGGTCATCGTCGAGCTGCGGGCGGCTGACGGATCGGTTATCGCAGACAGCGTTACCGACAGTGTCGGCAACTACCGGTTCGACACGATGCCGGGTGATCTCGCCGTGGGTCTTGCCGAGGGCGCTCTCGCCGGCTGGTCGTTAACCACCGCCGACGAGGCGTCGCTCGGGACCTTGCTCTCCGGGTCCGCCGCCACCTCCCCTGCGATCGGGATGGCGGTTACAGAGGTCCCGCCGGGCACCGAGCCGCGGCCGGCCATCGAGCCGCCGCCTGCCGAGGAGACCCCGCGTTCCGCAGCGGCCACCCCGGAAGCGGCCGACGAGATGAGCGGGATCGAGTTGCTCCCCTTCACGGGCATCGAGACACGGCCGCTAGTCCTGCTCGGGATGGCACTGGTAGCCGGTGGGTTCGGCGTGACCCGTCTCAGACGCGGTGAGGTCGTCGAGACCAGGGGCTGCGGCGGGTCGGGATGCCTTCTCGCCCTCTGCCCCAACGCAGCCGCTATCCCACCCGCCTGAACTCGATGAGCCCGCCCGCCCGCCGCCCACGTCGGCGCGGGCTGGTCGTAGAGGTCGGTGGCGTCAGACCTGAGCTAGCCCTCGGTTGAGCACACTGGACGAGGGTGTTTCACGTCGGTGTTGGCTGGTACCTAGGACCTCGGGAGGCCCACACTTCGAGCACCCGTACAAGGATCAGTGGAATCCAACCGTCCAGCTCGTTCAAAAGGTCGCTTCGTTATCGCTCTCGGCTCGTAGGGTTAAGCCAATTCAACTCGAAAGCACAGGTCAAACAAGAGTTTTCTAAGGTGGGTCCCGTGGGACTCGAACCCACAACCAACGGGTTAAAAGCCCGCTGCTC
>CAZSMJ010000152.1:0-2258 GCA_964608055.1 uncultured Acidimicrobiaceae bacterium
CGACCTCGCCGGCAGATGGAACGCCGGTCGGCTGGAAGGTTTCGATGCTCATCTCGGTGCGCCCGGCAAGGCCTTTTCCCAGTGTGATCAGACCGCTCTCGTCACCGAAGACCCGGATTTCCTGCCGGATGGAGCGGGCGTATCGGACCCGGGGATGGTCATCGAGGTCAGTCCGCTCCTGGAGCGAGCCACCACCAGTGCCTCGGGCAACGAGTGTGGCGTCGATGATGCCGACGCTCCCCGCTTCGCCGGCCATCCGGAGCAGGACCTTGGGATGGAGAACGGTGCCAAACCCGTCAGGCTCGAGGTCGGCGAACTCGCTTCCAGGGAGACGACTGGCGACGAACGCGTGACCCGAGAAAGAGACCACGGCCTCCAGACTGTGCTCCAACGGCGAGAGATAGGTCACGGCCCCATCGACTGGTGGGAAAACGCCCTCGGCGGCTGACAGGAAAACCGAAAGCAGGGGGTGCATCGGCGGCGAGCGTAACCACCGGGACTGTTCACAGTCACACCGAGACCGGTACCGTGATCCTCCGTGTTTGACACACTCACCAAGCGGTTCGAGGGCGTCTTCAGTTCCTTGCGGGGCAAGGGTCGGCTCTCGGAGAAAGACATCGACGCGGCCCTTCGCGAAGTCAGGCTCGCCCTTCTCGAGGCTGACGTCAACGTCGGCGTGGTCAAGGCCTTCTTGGCGCGGGTCAAGGAACGTGCCCAGGGTGAAGAGGTTGCCAAGTCCCTGACGCCAGGCCAGCAGGTGATAAAGATCGTGCACGAGCAGCTGGTCATCACCCTCGGCTCGGATTCGACCGGTCTTGTCAAAGCGCCACCGCCGCTCACGATTCTCATGGTCGGGCTCCAAGGGTCTGGCAAGACGACCACCGCCGCCAAGTTGGCCCGACACCTTCGCTCTCAGGGCAAGAAGCCCCTTTTGGTCGCTGCCGATCTGCAACGTCCTGCAGCTATCGACCAACTGGAGACTTTGGGTAGCCGTGTCGACGTCCCGGTCTTCTCAGATCGCAAAGGGAAGCCCGATAAGCTGGTCAAGGCTGCACTCAAGGAAGCCGTTCGCACCGGACGGGACGTTGTGATCGTCGACACCGCCGGACGGCTCCAGATCGACTCCCAGCTCATGAAGGAACTAGCTGACGTGCGCCGGGCCGCCGATCCCGACGAGGTGCTGCTCGTGGTCGACGCAATGACCGGCCAGGACGCGGTCAATGTCGCAAACGGCTTCCAACAGCAGATTGGCCTTACCGGTGTGATCCTTTCCAAGCTCGACGGTGACGCCCGTGGCGGGGCGGCGATCTCGGTGCGTGAGGTCACCGGGGCCCCGGTCAAGTTTGCAGGGGTCGGCGAGGGTCTCGATGACCTGGAGCCGTTTCATCCGGACCGGATGGCCTCCCGGATATTGGGGATGGGTGACGTTCTCACTCTCATCGAGAAGGCGGAATCGACTTTCGACCAGGCCGAAGCCGAGAAGACAGCGCGCAAACTGGAGAAGGGCCAGTTCACCCTGGAGGACTTTCTGGCCCAGTTCCAGCAGATGAAGCGGATGGGACCGGTGAAGGACATCCTTGCTATGCTTCCCGGCTCCGGATCGCTCCTTCGCGACATCGATGTCGATGACCGCGATCTGAGAAGGGTCGAGGCAATCATCCAGTCAATGACCCCCGAGGAGCGCCGGAACCCGAAAGTCATCGGCGGGAGCCGAAAGCGGCGAATCGCGTCCGGTTCGGGCAGCAGGCCCCAGGACGTGAATCGCCTCTTGAAGCAATTCACCGATGCACAAAAGATGATGAAGACGCTGGCCGGAGGAAAGGGAGCCCCTTCCCTTCAGGGACTCCTGTCGGCGCAGCGAACTAAGAGGTGAGTCGATGGCCGTGAAGATGAGACTGATCCGGATGGGCAAGAAGAAGTCGCCCGTATATCGGGTCGTGGTCGTGGACGGCCGTTCCCCACGGGACGGTCGGTATATCGAGCAGATCGGGCGTTACGACCCGCGCCAGGAGCCCTCGTTGGTCGAGATCGACAACGACAAGGCCACCGCATGGCTGGCCAAGGGAGCCCAGCCCACCGAAGCCGTTGAGAAGTTGCTCAACATCTCCGGCGCCCTGACCACCATGAAGGTGAAGAGGGGGCAGATTCACGTCGTGGCCGCTGCCGCCCAGAGCCAGGAGGAAGAGCCGGAGTCGACACCGCTGGCGCCGACCCATGAGGAAGCCACGGCCCAAGTTGTCGTCGAGGAGCCTGTGGCC
>CAZSMJ010000152.1:2358-4295 GCA_964608055.1 uncultured Acidimicrobiaceae bacterium
GGCGCCGACCCATGAGGAAGCCACGGCCCAAGTTGTCGTCGAGGAGCCTGTGGCCGCTGTCGAAGCACCGGTCGTCGAGGAGCCTGTGGCCCCTGTCGAAGAACCGGTCGTCGAGGAGCCTGTGGCCCCTGTCGAAGAACCGGTCGTCGAGGAGCCGGAGGCTCCCCTCGAGGCGGTTGTCGAAGAGATCTCAGAGGCCGTGCCAGAGGAATCGCCAGCAGCCGAATCCTCCGAGGAGGAATGACCGTGGCCAAGGGTGAAATCGTCGAAAGAGTCGTCACCTACGTGGTGAAGAGCATCGTCGAGGAGCCGGACGAGGTCTCGGTCACCATGGTGGAGCAGGGCCCCGACGAGGTGATTGCCGAGGTGAGAACCGCCAAGGCCGACATGGGTCGGGTCATCGGGCGGCGAGGCAGGGTGGCGAAGGCGATCCGCGCCGCTGCCGGGGCCGCCGCCGACGAGGAGGGAATCACAGCTGACGTCGAGTTCGTCGACTGAAAGCGCCGGTCACCGAGTTGGAAGACTCGGACGGCCCCACGGTCTTGGGGGGTTCCTCGGCCTCTACATAGAGCCCGAAGACGTGGTCCACTTCGACCCCGGAGCCACCGTTTGGATCAAGGACCGCCCCCACCGGGTGAGGGCGGTTCGTCGCGTGGACAAGGGATTCCAGGTCGCTTTCGAAGGGATCGAGGACCGGGAAGCCGCCGAAGAGATCAGGGGCGCCGAAGTCATGGTCGAGGGGCGGCGAGCCCTTGAGGAAGGTGAGTTCTGGCCTGAGGATCTGGTCGGTCTCGAAGCACGCAGCGTCGACGGGGATCGACTCGGCGTGGTGGTCGGAGTCGTCGCCGGTCTCGCCCAGGACCGCCTGGTGGTGGACGGTGACGGGTCGACCTTCGAGGTGCCTTTCGTCGACGACCTGGTCCCGGTTGTCGACCTCGAAAAACGCTACGTCGAGATCGTGCCTGTGCCCGGTCTCACTGAGCCGTGATTTCGACAACCGCACCCACCAGGGCACCATCGTCGGGACTTTCCTCGCCGACGAAGAGCGAGATCGCACCGGGCGGCACGTCGATCGAGGTGCGGAACTCGCCCCAGGTCTCGGTCCAATCAGCCGCCTGGGTGTTGGTCTCGGCGAAGGTCTGCCCGGCGCTGGTGGCAATCAGCAATACCGTTGCCTCGAAGGTGCGGGCATAGCCAGCGACCTCCACAGGGGAGACAGTCGCCGCGCCCGGAGACGGCTCAACGACCACAACACGATCCGAGATCGTTGCCTCTCCGGTGATAGGACTGAGGCCCATCTGAAGCTCGATCGTCAGACCAGCCGGCGAGTTTCTCACCGAGGCCCGCGCTTGGCTCGGTGCCGCCAGATGGAGATCGACGAACAACCCGCCGTCTAGTGCCCTCACCACGTAGAGCCGGTCGACGAGCGTGGTTTCGACCAGCTGGTCGGTGAGCACGGTTTGCTCCAGGTCGAGGTGGATGCGGAGGATGCGGCCCGAATCCAGGAACTCGACCGCAGCCGAAGGCGGAGTGGTGGCCGGGGCGCCTTCGTTGGTCTCGAAGTCGAGGCGAAATCGCTCACACCCCCCATCGGAGTCCCAGGAGACGAGGCCGAGAATGCTGGCGTCGGAGGATGGCTGATCGGTCCGTGCGACCTGCCCGCTCTCGACGAAATCGAGGTCCTCGACACATCCGGCCGGCGGTTCCGTGGTCACGACCGAGGTCGTCACCACCCCGGCGGTGGTCGTGGTGACCGGCACTGTTGTCGAGGTTGTGGTGCTGCCTGCGATTTGAGCGCACGCCACCAATAACAACAAACCTGCCAGGGCCGGAGATCGCATGCCCGCAAGGGTACGACCGGGGTTACATTTGATCGAGCAATCAAGTTTCCCGACTGACAGGAAAGATGCGATGACCGAGGCACTGATCGTTGCCAC
>CAZSMJ010000153.1:0-4269 GCA_964608055.1 uncultured Acidimicrobiaceae bacterium
GGCAGCATCGATCAAGGCGCGAGTGATCGGCCACCCGTCGGGATGAGACAGGGCGACATGGGAGCCGCGCCAAGCCGGATCCCGAGGCGAGGCGAGGGTGAAGCCCAATACCTCGAGATGGGTTTCCCACATCGAGATCAGGTACTGGGAAAGCGCAATCGACTTCGATCTGATCCTGTCCATGCCGGCTTCAGCGACGTCATCGACCCCGGCCTCGATGGCGGCCATGGAGACGATGGGCATGGTCCCGGTGTGGAACCGCCGTATCCCCTGCACCGGCACGAAATCCAGATCCAAGGCGAAGGGGTCGGCATGACCCCACCATGCGGTGATCGGGTTTTCGAGAATGCTCTGCAGCTCGGAACGCACATAGAGGAAGGCGGGAGAGCCCGGCCCACCATTCAGGTACTTGTAGGTGCATCCGACCGCGAGGTCTGACATCGAGCCACCGAGATCGATCGGGACTGCTCCCACCGAATGGCTCAGGTCCCAAAGGGCCAAAGCTCCGGCGTCGTGGGCCATCCGAGTCACGGCCGCCATGTCGTAGGTGTATCCCGACTTGAACGAGGTGTGGGAAAGCGAAACCAGGGCGGTGTTGGGGTCGATTGCATCGGCGAGAGCGTCCACCGGTCCGTGGATCCCATCCGATTCGATCATCACCAGTCGGTACTCGTCGCCGAGCAATCTGGCGATCCCTGCGAGGACGTACACATCGCTCGGAAAGTTCAGGTCGTCGGTCACGATGGTGTGTCGGGCCGGTCTGGACCGGACCGCCGCCATGGCCAATTTGAACAGATTCACCGAGGTCGAATCCGAAATGATGACCTCGCCGGGCGCGGCTCCGATCAAGGGAGCCATCCGATCTCCGAGCTCCAATTGGAGGTCCCACCACCCCTCGTTCCAGGAGCGGATCAAACGGTCACCCCACTGTTCTTCGACGACGTCATCGATGAGCCGTCTGGCCTTTCGGGGTAGACGACCCAGGGAATTCCCGTCGAGATAGATCAGGTTCGGATCGGTGACGACATATCGAGTCCGAAAGTCGGCAAGCGGGTCGGCCGCGTCTTCAGCAGTTGCTTCTTCATAACCGGCCTCGGCCGGATAGGGGCCGAGGTCAGCGAGCACGTTCACCCGCATGCCTCCGAAGCCGGTTTCATGCCCAGCTCGGGGTCGATTGCTGTGGGGTTGGTGATTGCCTGTTGCACCGCAACCCGTATTCGGTCGACGTCAGGGCGAAGCGAGCCCTCGGCTGCGGTGCCAAGCCGGTAACCCCGCTCGAAACCCACCACCAGGACCCGCGCCGAGCTGAGCAACGGAGCGAGATTCACCAATGCCGGGATGTGTTCCGGCGGAATGTCGGTCGTCAGGTTCTCTTTCACCGTGTCCAAGAGGTTTCCCAATCGGGGGAGCAGACTCAACGGGTCGGCCTGTTCTGCCAGAGAGGTCAGGACACACCGTTGCCGCGCCATGCGTGAGTAGTCGTTGCTCCCGGTTCGGCTACGAGCGTAGGCCAGGGCGTGATCGCCATCCAGTAGCTGGGCACCGGCGGCGATGGTGGTCATCAGGTGGGTTCCGTTCTGGCGGTTGTAGAGGGGGGCAATCAAATCCTTGGCCACCGAGATGGTGACCCCACCCATCACGTCGACCATCTGCGCGAATCCGGCCATCTCCACCAAGACGAAGTAGTCGATTGGGATTCCGAGCAGGTTGGTGGCCACATTCTTGATCGCCGTAGCCCCGGGGTCGACCCCTCCGAATGCCTCAGGGTTGCGGGTCCCCCATGTGTAAACCTCGTTGAGCAGTCCCTTTCCAAGACCGGGGAACGGGGTCCCATCGGAAAAGGTGAAGCCCGTCATGTCCCGGGGGAGGCCGAAGAGCACCGCGTTGCCGGTCACGGTGTCCACCGAGGCCACGATCATGGTGTCAGTCCTCAGCCCCGAGCGACCCGGCCCGGCGTCCGCGCCCAACAGAAGCATGGTGATCCGAGGCAACCCCAGAGGAAGGGTGGTGGTCGTCGTAGCCGCGGTCGTGGTGGTGGTGGTTGGTGCGGTCGGAACCGGAAAACGGAGCTCCGACTCCCTAAAGAACGTGGTGGTCGCCGCCAGCGTGGTCGTAGTACTGGGGGTGGTAGTGATCACGGTCACCGGCGGTGTGGTCGGGGGGCCGCTGGGAAACACGGCATTGATCGTCGAGCGACTCTTCAGGCCGTAATAGCCGAGGGCAGCGTGGGGGATGCCTATGAAGATCAACAGTCCGAGAAGACCCACACCTGCCCATCGCCCCCCGGCCGCTCGCCAGGCATCGGTGGTAGCCCACACCCGAAACACGGCAACCATCAGATTGAGGATCACCAGCGCCAGCAGGAAGTCGGGATCCAGGAGCCAGGCGACGATGCCCAGTGTCCCTTCGGCGAGCCCAACCACGATGAAAGCTGTGGTGGCGACCGCGTTGCCCGAGAGAAGGGCCCACCCCAGTCGACGCTTGCCGACCCGGATCTGTCCCCAGCCCGGTACCGCTGCCGAAGCGGTAGCGGCGAGGAAGGGGGAGCCTGACGGCCGGGGACTTCCTGCCATTGGGGTGAAACGAGGTGAAGGCCCTCACGGTTCCTCGGGCTGACTTCTACTCTGCGACGAGTGACATCCGAAGTGAGCCGTGACCACATCGTGGCCGCGGCGGGACGCATCGAGGGCCACGTCCGCCGCACGCCCATCGTCGAGCTCGGCGACGTCCACAGCGCCGGCTACACGCTGAGTCTCAAGCTCGAGAATCTCCAGCGAACCGGGTCCTTCAAGGTACGCGGCGCTTTCTCGCTGATGAGCGCAGCAGACATTCCCGAGGCCGGCGTGGTTGCGGCTTCGGGGGGCAATTTCGGGCTGGCGGTGGCGTGCGCGGCGCGGGACCTCGGGCACCGGGCGACGATCTTCGTCCCCGAGACCTCACCCCAGGAGAAGGTGGGGAGAATCGCGGCATACGGCGTGGATGTCCGTCGGGTGCCCGGTTTCTACGCAGATGCTCTCGAGGCGGCCATGGTTTGGGCCGGGGACACCGGGGCATTCCAGGCTCACGCCTACGACGAGGCAGAAGTCGTCGCCGGGCAGGGCACCTGCGCCCGTGAGATTTTCGACGATTTCCCGCGCCTCGACACCGTGTTGGTCCCGGTCGGGGGCGGTGGTCTGATCGCCGGGATCGCGAGTTGGATCCGCGACAATGCCCGTGTTGTGGCGATCGAGCCAGAGTCGTGTCCGACCCTGTTCGAGGCTCGGCGAGCCGGCAAACCCGTCGAAGTCGAGGTGGGAGGCATTGCCGCCTCCTCTCTCGGCGCCTCGGTAGTGGGAGAGCATGCGTGGCATGCCAATTCATGGATCGACGACGCCGTTCTGGTCACCGACGCTCAGATCGTCGAAGCGCAGGGATGGTTGTGGGAGACCTGCCGACTCGTTGTCGAGCCGGCTGCGGCGACCACGATCGCGGCTCTGGCAACGGGCGCCTATTTCCCTGAGCGAGGTGAGCGCATCGTGGCGATCATTTCGGGCGCCAACACCGCCCCCGGCTCCGTCGCCTGATCAGGCCTGGGTGGCCGCTTCCATCAGGCCGAAGACTTCTCCACCCGGACCCTCGACCTCCACCCATCGGCCAATGTCAGGGAGCTCGATGATGTCGGTCAGCAGAGTCCCGCCACTGATCTCCACAGCCTGGATGGCGGCATCGAGATCCTCGACATCACAGGTGGCGAGAGTCTTGGGGCCGTCCTCACCGGCCCTGGCCACCGCGCCATTGATTCCCGGCCCTTCACCGGTGTCGAGAAGCCAATAGTCGTGGTCACCCCATTGCTCCGCGTGCCATCCGAACGCCTTGACCAGGAATTCGACGGTCGCCTTGGGATCGGCCGAATAGAACTCGAAGTGTGTGGGGCGGACCGGCACCGGGGCTCCTCTTGGTTATTTGCTAGGTAGAACGTAGAACGAAGAACGGAGAACGCAACCGATTAGACGCTTACGACCTTGCGGGCCCTGACCCGTTTTCCCAGATGGTGATCGAGCAATTCCCACACTTCCGGCCGGCCCAGAGTCCGTTTCATCGAGATCAGGGTCCGGGTGAAGGTGGCAACGGCCCGGGAGGCGTCCATCGGGTTGGGGCGCATCGCGTTCTGGACCGATGGGGCCGGGCTGATGACGACCACATCGCAAGCTGGCCACGCGTCCTTGATCAGCCGAATCTCTTGGGTCAAAGACCTTTGCCCTGCCCGATCGAACACCTTCTCGTGGAATC
>CAZSMJ010000154.1:0-4236 GCA_964608055.1 uncultured Acidimicrobiaceae bacterium
TGCGGCAGCGTGCGCGTCCACGGGAGTGCACGCAGCGCGGGTGGAACGCGCAGCCCGGCGGCGGCGCGATCATGCTCGGCGGCTGCCCCGGGATCGGCAGGAGAGCCTCCTTGTCGATGTCGACCCTCGCCAGGCTGTTCATGAGACCGACCGTGTACGGGTGCCGCGGCGAGTTGAAGATCGTGTAGACGTCCGAGAGCTCGACGACGCGGCCGGCGTACATCACGACCACGCGGTCGGCGAGCTCGGCGATCAGTCCGAGGTCGTGGGTGATCAGGATCGTCGCGGCGTGGGTCTCGCGCTGCGCGGTCTTCATCACCTCGACGATCTGCGCCTGGATCGTCACGTCGAGCGCGGTCGTCGGCTCATCTGCGATGAGGACCGAGGGCGAGTTCGCGATCGCCATCGCGATCATCCCGCGCTGGCGCATCCCGCCCGAGAACTCGTGCGGGTACTGGTCGTAGCGCTGCTCGGCGTTCGGAACGCCGACGAGCTGGAGGAGCTCGACCGCACGTTTCCGCGCCGCGTCGTCGCTCGTGCCCGGGTTGTGGGCGAGCACGGCCTCCGCGATCTGAGAGCCGACCTTCAGGACGGGGTTCAGCGACGTCATCGGGTCCTGGAAGATCATCGCGATGTCGCCGCCGCGCACGTTTCGCAGCTCGCTCTTGGACATCGTCAGCAGGTCGCGGCCCTTGAAGATCGCCTCGCCCGAAAGGACGCGGCCCGGCGGCTTCGGGATCAGGTCGAGCATCGTCATCACGGACACGCTCTTCCCGGCGCCGGACTCGCCGATCACGCCGAGGATCTCGCCGGGGAAGACGTCGTAGTTCACCCCGGTCACCGCATGGACGATCCCGTCCTCGGTCCCGAACTCGACCGTCATGTCGCGAACCGAGAGGACCGGCTCAGGCACGGAGTCTCCGCTGCGTCGGGTCGAGGGCGTCGCGGAGACCGTCGCCGACGAAGTTGACGGCGAGCGCGACCAACACGATCACGAGCCCCGGGAAGGTGACGAGCCACCAGGCCTCGAACCCCTGCGTCTGGCCGTCGGCGATCAGCTTCCCGAGCGCCGGCGTCGGCGGCTGAATCCCGAAGCCGAGGAATGAGAGGGCGGCCTCGACGAGGATCGCCGCGGCGATGATCAGCGTCATCGAGACGATGATCGGCCCGACCGCGTTCGGCAGCAGGTGCCGGATGATGATGCGGGCGTCGCCCGCGCCCGCGGCCTTGGCCGCCTCGACGAACTCCTTCTCCCGCAGTGAGAGGAAGACGCCGCGCACGATTCGCGCGAGCCCCGTCCAGAACAGCAGCGCCAGGATGATCCCGACACGGACCGGGTCGCCGTTGCCGAGGAAGACCGACGCGGTGAGCAGCACGGCCAGCGTCGGCAGCGTCAGGATGAGGTCGGTGAAGCGCATGAGCAGGTTGTCGACCGCGCCGCCGTAGTAGCCGGCAATCGAGCCGATCGTCGTGCCGATCAGCGTCGTCAGGCCGGCCACGAGCATCGCGACCCACAGCGACGTCCGCAGGCCGAAGATCACGCGGCTCAGGTAGTCCCGCCCGAGCAGGTCGGTGCCGAACCAGTGATTCCCCTCGCGCGTCGGCGCCTGCGCGATGTTGAGCAGGTCGAGCTCGTCGTAGGCGTAGGGCGACACTCGCCTCGCGAAGACCGCGAGCAGCGCGAGCAGGATCAACACGATCAGGCTCGCGACCGCGAGACGGTGCCGCAAGAACCTGGTCCGCACGTAGTACCACTGGCTCCGCGCCTTGACGGCGACGCCGGACTCGTGCGCGAGCTCTTCGTCGTGCAGCGGCTCCGGCATCTCGTCTCCGCCGGGCCCATCGTGGCTGAGAGGCTTCGCGCCCTCGGGAGTGCGGATCAGATCAGTCATGGCGCACCCGCGGGTCCAGGAGGCCGTAGGTGATGTCGGCGAGCAGGTTGAAGATGATGATCGCTGACGACACGATCACCAGCCACGCCATCACCGGGTAGGGGTCGCCGGAGTTCAGCGAGTTGATGAAGTAGAAGCCCATCCCGTCGAGACCGAAGACGGTTTCGGTGACGACCACGCCGCCGATCAGCGCGCCGAAGTTCAGCGCGATCACCGTCGTGAGCGGGATGAGCGCGTTGCGGAACGCGTGCCTCATGATCACCGAGCGCTCCTTCAGCCCCTTGGCGCGCGCCGTGCGCACGTAGTCGGAGTTGATCACCTCGAGCATCGCCCCGCGCATGTAGCGCGAGTAGGTGGCGATGCTCGCCACGCAGAGGACGATCACGGGGAGCGCGAGATGCTGCACGCGGTCGAGGAAGAAGTAGATTCCTCCGCCGGGGTCCACCCCGCTCAGGTTCGCCGTGTAGAAGATGCGGATGTCGAACCACAGGTAGATGTTGACGAACAGGATCTGGAGCATCAGCGCGAGCCAGAAGACGGGCGTCGCCAGGCCGAGGAAGCTGAAGGTCGTCGCCGTGTAGTCGAACACGCTGTATTGCCTCAGCGCGGAGTAGACGCCGATCGCGATCGCGATCAGGATCGCGAGCAGCTCTGCCGCGATCACGAGCTGGATCGTGTGGCCCATGACGCGCTGGATGTCCGGCATGATCTTTCGCTCGCCGATGATCGTCGTGCCGAACTGGTTGGTGACGGCGTCCTGGAGCCAGTAGACGTACTGGACGACGATCGGGTCGTTCAAGTGCTTGCGCGCCTCGATGTTCGCGATCGTCGCTTGGTCGACGCCCGGCGACATCTTCAGGAACGCCAGGGGGTCGCCCGAGATGGTCACGAACGTGAAGATCAGGAAACTCGCCACGAGGAGGACGACGAGGCTGTAGAGCAGGCGGCGGATGATGTAGGTCAGCACGGCAGGAGCCTCCTCCGGTTCACGAAGCGAGTCTAAAGCGAGAAAGGAGGCCCCGCCGGGGCGGAACCTCCTTTCTGTACAGCAGAGTGTGGCGAATCGGCCACTCTCCCTTACGGTGCTACTGCGTCCGCCAGACCTCGGAGTTCCAGGTCGAGCCCTGCAGCGTCGGGTTGAGCAGGAGGCCGCTGACGCTGCGGTTGTTGATCAGGAACCCAGGCCGGACGTACATCGGAATCGAGATGACGTCCTCGGCGAGGATCCGCTCGGCGTTGTGGAGCAGTTTGATGCGGGCCGCGTTGTTCGGCGTGACCTGCGCCTTCTGGAGCGCGTTCGACGCGGTCCGGTTGCAGTACGTCATGTAGTTCTGGTCACCACCGCAGCCGTAGAGGCCGAACGAGGTGATCGAGCTCGTCGGTCCGCCGAGCCACGTGAACATGCTGATGTCCCAGTCGCGCGAAGGCAGGATCTGGGTCAGCGCGTTCGCCGCGAACCGCGGCACGAGCTCGATGCCCATCGCCTTGGTCTGGGCCTGGGCGATCTCGAACGTCAGAGCACGAAGCTGGTTGCCAGCGGTGGTGTTGAAGCGGAACGACAGCTTCCCGACACCGGGGCAGCTCCAGATGTTCGTGTTGTTGCGGTTCGGCGTGGTCGGACCGCCGGTGCAGCCGTTGGCGCGGAGCCGCGCGATCGCAGCCCGCTGGCTGAACCCCCACCGGCTGAAGAACGCCTGATAAGGCGCCTCGAACGGCTTCCAGATGAGGCTCTGCAGAACGGGCAGCTGAGCGGCCGAAACGAGGCCGGGCTGCACGTACAGGGCGTTCCGCACGTCAGCGCGGTTGATGCTCTGGATCAGCGCCTGGCGGACGAACTTCTTCTTCAGCGCCGGGTGCCCCTGCGGGCCCTGCTGGAGGTCCATGTGCTCGAAGAAGTACCCGGCGCCGGACTGGACCCGGTACGAGCTGTTCTTCCGGATGTCCACGATCTGGAGCTGCGGCTGCGGCTCCGTCACCTGGATCTCGTTCGAGCGCAGCGACTGGAAGAGCGACGCCGTGTTCGGGATGTAGCGGAACACGAGGCGGTCGAGCCGGGACTGCGGCCCCGCGCGGAACGTCGCGTTCTTCACGAGCACGAGCTGCGTGCCCTTCTGCCAGCTGCTGAACCTGTACGGCCCGCTGGAGACGTCAAGGCTGCTCTGGTAGAGCGTGTTGACGTTCGCACCGGCGAGCTTGTGGGCCGGATAGATGTTGCCGGAGACCAGCGGCTCCCAAGCCGCCCACGGGCGGCGGAACGTGAGCGTGACGGTCTTGCCCTTGACCGCAACCTTGCTGATGTCCTCATAGCCCTCGCGGGACGTGATGTCCCAGTTCTTGTTCATGA
>CAZSMJ010000155.1:0-4168 GCA_964608055.1 uncultured Acidimicrobiaceae bacterium
GCGGCGCCGGCCCTATTCGGTGCTGCTGCTCGACGAGGTGGAGAAGGCGCACCCCGACGTGTTCAACGTCCTACTTCAACTTCTCGACGATGGTCGACTGACGGATGGACAGGGGCGGACCGTCGACTTCAGCAACGTGGTGCTGATCATGACCTCAAATCTGGGGTCGGAGAACATCCAGTCGGACCTGCCGCCTGAGGTGATCCACGAGCGGGTGATGGCGGCGGTGCGAGCTCATTTCAGACCGGAGTTCCTCAACCGCATCGACGAGGTGATCGTTTTCGACCGCCTCACCCCGGAGGATCTGCGCCAAATAGTCGAGATCCAGTTGGAGTCCTTGCACAAACGGCTCGCCGAACGCCGAATCGAGCTCGTCGTATCCGAGGAGGCACTCGACATTCTCGCCGAGAAGGGATTCGACCCGGTCTACGGGGCCCGACCCTTGAAGCGGACAATTCAACGCGAGCTGGCCGACCCGCTGGCGTTACGTCTGCTCTCCGGCGAGTTCGGCGAGGGTGACTCGGTGAAGGTCACCGTCGAGGACGGCGAGCTCAAGATCAACTGAGATCAGAACGGTGCCGCGCCGAGACCGACCAAGGCAGACAATGCCCGGTCGCCGGTCTCGCCGGCAGGGATCAGCTGGGCACGGCCCTTTGAGCCGCCGGGGATCTCCAGTTCGACTACGAGCGCCTTTCCTGCGACTCCGGTTCCGCGCAAGGTTTCGAGAGAGCCCCGCCAGTTGCCCATCTCGGGGTCGGTCTCCAGGTTGGCAAACCCGGTGGTCAACAGAATGCCGTCGTCGCCGCCGAGCACTCGGACCGGGCCTTGATAGGTGTCCGCCATCGCCGCTCAGCGGTCCTCGTCGAACAAAGATCGGACCTGGCTGCGCAGGACGAGCTCGTGGCGGTTGGAACTGCGGACCTCTTCGATCCGTCGCTCCATGTCCTCCTCCAGGTCGTCCATCTTGTCCCGAAGTTTGTCGAGCTTCCTTTTCAGCACCCGGTTCTCCTCCTGAAGGGCGAGAACCCGGCGCACCCCTTCGAGGTTGAGACCCTGGCTGGTGAGCTCCTGAATCAGTTGCAGCCGCTCGATGTCCTCGCGCGAGTAGCGACGGGTGCCGCCCGGCGTACGGAACGGGTCGATCAAGCCCTTGCGTTCGTAGATCCGCAGCGTTTGGGGGTGCATCCCCGAGAGCTCGGCGGCCACCGAGATCACAAACACCGCTCGGGTCGATTCGTTCATCCGGTCACCATCATCTCAGATGAGAACGCAGCTCGTCGGTCTCATACTTGGCCAGATCCTCGATGAGTTGCTTCTCTTCCTTGCCAACCTTGGTGGGAACCGCGACCTGAACAGTGACAAGAATGTCCCCCGGTCGCGCACGCTCAGTGACAACGCCCTTGCCCCGTACCCGGAATGTCTTTCCAGATGGTGTCCCCGGTGGGATCTTGAGTTTCACCACGCCGTTCAGCGTCGGGACTTCGAGCTTGGTGCCGAGCACAGCCTCGCTGTAGGTGATGGGGACGGTGAGGGTCAGATCGTTCCCCTTGCGACCAAAGGTGCGGCTCGGAGCCACCCTGACCCGGACCAGGAGATCGCCAGGCGGGCCGCCGTTGCGCCCTGGGGCACCCTTGCCCCGGATGCGGAGGGTGTTGCCTTCTTGGACCCCTGCCGGGACCCGCACCTTCACCTCGCGGCTCCTGGTCTCGGTCCCCGTTCCCCGACAGACAGTGCACGGGGTCTCGATGACGCGCCCCGACCCACGGCATTGGGGACAGGGCTGGGAGAAGGAGAAGAATCCTTGGTTCTGGGCGACCACGCCGCGGCCACCGCAGGTGGGACAGGTGGTGACTTGGGTCCCGGGCTCAGCGCCCGATCCGCCGCAATGTGAGCAGGGAGCGGCGCCTTTCACTTTGACAGCGGTGGTCACACCTGCAACCGCGTCCTCGAAGCTGATGCTGAGATCCGCATGGACATCGGCGCCCCGGGCCGGGCCGCTGCGGGTGCCGGAGCCGAAACCGAACAAATCACCGAAGCCACCCATCCCCCCGAGGAGGTCGGAGAGGTCTTCGACCCGCACCTGCTGGCCACCGAAGCCTCCGGCGCTAGGCCCGTACCCGGAGTACCCACCTGAGGCAACCAATCGCCGTACCTGGTCGTATTCCTTGCGCTCCTCGACATTGGACAGAGTGGCGTAGGCCTCCGAGATCTCTTTGAACTTCTCCTCGGCCTCGTCGTTGCCCGGGTTGGCGTCGGGGTGATACGTCTGCGCCAGCTTGCGGTAGGCCTTCTTGATCTCTTCGGGGGTTGCCTCCGGGCCCACGCCAAGAATCTCGTAGAAGTCCTTGTCCACCCAGTCTCGGTTCATCGTTCGGATTCCAGGGAGACCAAAGCGGGGCGCAGAACCTTCCCCCCGAGTCGGTAGCCGCGTCGCAGTTCCTCGGCGACCCCGAACGGTCCGTTGCCCTCGGGCGCGCCAACCGGCTCGTGAATCTCGGGATCGAACGGCTCGCCGATGGTCGGGATTACCTCGAGGCCTTCCTGTTCCAGAGCCTTGAGCAGCTGCTCGCGGGTTCCGATCATCCCTGAGAGAAGACGGCGCTCGGCATCGGTCCTGGCCTCGGTGGCCAGGGCAGCGTCGAACGAATCGAGCACCGGCAATAAGCCCTTGACCACTCGTTCGGCGGCGCGATCGACAGTCGCCGACTGCTCACGCAGCGCCCGCTTGCGGAAGTTGTCGAAGTCGGCGGCAACCCGTCTCAGGTCGTCGAGATAGGAGGTTGCCTCTCCTCGGGCTTCGTTGAGACGGGACAGAAGCAATTTGATTGCCTCGTCCTTGTCTTCGGGCAGGTCGATCGCGGGCCCGCCCGATGATTCGACTATCTCCCCGACCACGACTTCCGGCTCTTCACTCATGATTCTTCACGCAGAACGTAGAACGCAAAGTGGGATGACGAGGCCTAGGCCTCGTCATCCTCAATGATCTCCGCCTCGACCACGTCGTCATCATCGGAGTCTGTCTCCTCAGTCTGGTCACTGGCCCCGGCCTGCTGATACATGCGGGTTGCCATGGCCTGGCTCACCGAGATCAGGTTGTCCATGCGGGACCGGATCTCAGAGGTCTCGGACGCCTCATTGGCGTTGGCCTCCTTGAGCTCGGTCAGCGCGGAGGCGATAGCGTCCTTCTCGTCGTCGGTCATCTGGTCGCCCTGCTCTTCGACCAGCTTGTCGGTCTGATGGACCAGCTGGTCGGCCTGATTGCGGGTTTCGATCGCTTCCCGGCGCTTGGCGTCCTCCTCGGCGTAGGCCTCGGCGTCCTTGATCATCCGGTCGATCTCACCTTCGGCGAGTGCAGATCCGCCTGTGATCGTCATCGCCTGCTCCTTGCCTGTCGCCAGGTCCTTGGCAGTCACGTTGACTATCCCATTGGCGTCGATGTCGAAGGAGACTTCGATCTGGGGCACGCCCATCGGAGCCGGCGGGATCCCGGTCAGCCGGAACTTGCCAAGGCTCTTGTTGTCATTGGACATGGTCCGCTCACCCTGGAGGACGTTGATCTCGACCTCGGGCTGATTGTTCTCAGCGGTGGTGAAGATCTCCGATCGCTTGGTGGGGATCGTGGTGTTGCGTTCGATCATCCGGGTCATGACTCCGCCCTTGGTCTCGATGCCGAGGGTCAGCGGCGTCACGTCGAGGAGGAGAATGTCCTTCACGTCTCCCTTGAGCACACCGGCCTGGATGGCTGCTCCGGCCGCCACTACTTCGTCGGGGTTGACCCCGCGATGCGGGTCCTTGCCGGTGATGCTCTTGACGAGCTCCTGCACGGCGGGCATCCGCGTCGATCCTCCGACCAGGACCAGGTGCTCGATGTCGTCCACTTTGATTCCGGCGTCCTTGATCGCTTGTTGGAACGGGCCCTTGGTCCTTTCCAGGAGGTCTTCGGTGAGCTTTTGGAATTCGGATCGGGTCAGCTTGCGCTGGAGATGCAGCGGTCCCTCAGAGGTCGCAGTGATGAAGGGGAGGTTGATTTCGGTTTCGACAACCGTCGACAACTCGATCTTCGCCTTCTCCGCAGCTTCCTTGAGACGCTGCAGTGCCATGCGATCCTTGGCGAGGTCGACACCGTGGTCGTTCTTGAACCCTTCGACCAGCCAGTCGATGACCTTCT
>CAZSMJ010000156.1:0-4167 GCA_964608055.1 uncultured Acidimicrobiaceae bacterium
GCAGAGAGCGGGGCCCACTCGGCGGGCTTGAGGATCACCGGGTTCCCGGCGGCCAAGGCCGGGGCCAGCTTCCAGGTGGAGAGCAGCCAGGGGGCGTTCCATGGGGTGATGATCACCGCGGGACCGGCAGGCATCCGCTGCACCTGATTGTCGGTTCCTTTCGACGACCAGCGGCGGCCCTCCCACTCGGACGCCAGGTCTGCGTAGTTGCGGAAGTTCTCGGCTCCACGGTGGATGACCCGGGCCTGGAGGCTTTCGAGGAGCATCGCCATATCGACACACTCGACCTGGGCGAGCACCTCGATGTTCTCGTCGATCAGGTCGGCGAGACGATGCAGGTATTCGCCGCGCTCCTTGGGGCTCACCGCGGCCCAACCCGGGAATGCCGCGACCGCGGCGCTGACTGCCTCATCTGCGGTCAGAGCATCTCCCCGAGCGACGTCGGCCAGCTTCCAGTCCCAGTCGAGCGGGGAACGAACCTCGAACGTCTGGGACGAGGAAACCCTCTTCCCGCCGATGTAGTGGTCGGGGGAAACGGCGTATTCGGAGATCTCGACTCGGGTGGTTGGCATGGTCAATGCGGATCGTTCGCAAGCTAAGGATAAACTCTCTGCTCCCAACCACTCATGCCAACACCACTTATTGATCACGATCCCGAGGTAGTGCTCGAGGCGGAGCGAGACATTCGTGCCCGGCTCGGGGACCGTCAGCTCGATTTCGACGCACTTCTCGCCGTCTCCAACATCTACCGCGCCGCCAACGCGGTGCGCAATCGGATGGAGCGGGAGGTCCTGGGCCCGGAGGGACTTTCCTGGGGAGGGTTCACCATCCTCTTCGTCCTCTGGGTGTGGGGCGAACGGGAAACCGGCCAACTCGCCGACGACTGTGGGCTGGCCAAGGGAACCCTCAGCGGAATGCTCGGCACACTGGAAAAGACGGGCCTGGTTTCTCGCACCCGTCATCCCGAGGACGGGCGCCGGGTGATCGTGGACCTGGAGCAGGGCGGCCGGGGCCTCATCGAAAGGGTTTTCCCACGATTCAACGAGCATGAGACGAAGTTCACGTCGAGACTCAGCCAGCCAGAGCATGGCGAGCTGGCCCGGTTGCTCCGGATCGTCACCGCCACCGCCGACGATCTTCCACTCGTGGCCGACGAGCGGGCAAAGGCCTAGAGTTTCTCATTAGGTTCCTAACGACCTCGAGGAGGACCTGAATGGGTGAGATAGTCGGCGCAGGGCTCATCAGTCACGCACCCACCATCATGTTCGACGAGGCGACCCGTCTCGAGCTCAACGAAGGCAAAGAGATATCCCTTGTTCCCGGCCTGGTTCGGCTTCGCTCCGAGGTGATGGACCGTCTCCAGCCGGACACGATCGTGATCGTCGACTCCCACTGGTTCTCCACTGTTGAGCATCTGATTTCGGCGCACGACCGGCGTCACGGCATCTTCACCTCATCGGAGCTGCCTCGGGGGATGGCTCAAATCCCGTACGACTTTCCTGGTGATCCGGAGTTGGCAAAGCTCGCGGCCACCCTCGGCTCGGAGTTGGGCACGCCGACACACGCCAATGAAGACGATTACATGCCCCTCTACTACGCCACCATCAACCTCGTTCACTATCTGCGCAAGGACGAGAAGGTTGTCTCGGTCTCGGTGGTCCAGACCGGAGACACCGACGACTTCATGATGATGGGGGAGGCCATCGGGGAGGCGGTGTCTCGGCTCGATCGAAGGGCCGTCGTGCTGGCATCGGGTGGGATGAGCCACACCTTCTGGCCGCTCAAGGAGATCGCGAAACACGAGGCCTCCGATCCGGTGCACATCATCACGCCTGCGGCGCGGGCAGCCGACGAGGAACGGCTCGAGATGATGATGGCGGGCGACCATGCCCGGGTGGTCGACACGATGGACGACTACTTCGAGTATGCCCCTGAAGGGCGTTTCGGCCACTATTTGATGATGCTCGGCGCTATCGGCGGTCGGAACTGCGTGGCTCCCGGAGCGATGTTTTCCGAGTACGAGAACGCCACCGGCACCGGACAGGTGCACGTCTGGTTCGAACGGCCCGCCGGGGGCTGGACCGCCTGACATCGTTCAGACCTGGCGCCGTGCCACAATTTCACCCAGTGGTGGCAATCAACGCGGCCGATGATCTGACCTCCGAACTCGAAGGGCTGGCCCGGGCGGTGCAGGGCTTGGTCTTTGGCGACGATCCGGCCGGTCTGATCCACGCCAGGGAACGCGATCGCATCGTCACCACGATTCGCTCCTATCTGTTGCCCCGGATGCTCAACCCGGCGACTCCGCTCCTCGTCGTGTTCGCAGGTCCTACCGGAGCCGGGAAGTCGACCCTCCTCAATAGCGTCTCCGGTCTCGAGATCGCCGAAACCGGGCCGCTGCGCCCAACGACCAGACAGCCGGTGATCCTCGCCGCTGACGTGGCGGGCTATGACCGTGTTGGGGGCATCGAATGCGAAGTGGTGGAGGGCAGGGCGCCAATCCTCCGATCCATGACTCTGGTGGACACACCCGATCTCGACTCCACAGCGGTTGCCCATCGGGTCGCGGCCGAGACCATGATCGACAACGCCGATGTCGTCGTCTTCGTCAGCTCCGCCCTTCGGTACGCCGATCTGGTCCCCTGGGAGGTTCTGCGTCGAGCTCGGTCCCGGGGCGCCCCCGTGATCCATGTTCTGAACCGCGTCACCAGCGCGACCACGGGGGCACTGGCCGACTATCGAAGTCGCTTGGAGAAGGAATGGGCCGACGGCGACATCCTCGTGGTGCATGAGCACCATCTCTCTGGCTCACTATCGGTTCCCTCGGTTGCAGTGCGCTCTCTGCGCAAACGGCTCATGAGCCAGGTGGAGAATTCCCAATCGGAAATGGCGGAGATCGTCCGCTCAGTGTTGTGGGCGATCCTCGGCCAAGCCCGAGATCTGATCGCGGCGGCCGAGCTCGGGTCGACCGAGGCCGACCTCATGGCAGGGATGCTCGGTCAGGCGTTCGTTCCCGACCCGGGCCGGATCGTGACCGCGGTGGCAGGCCAGGTCGAGGCTGGTGTCGACGTCTCCCTGCTTGCCCGTCATGGCACGGCTCACCCGCGACGTGCGCGAAGTTGGATGCGGAGGAAGGCACCCGGCCCCGAACTCGTCGCCGCATCGAGACATCGGGTGCTCGAGACCTTGGTCACTGCCGTCGCCACCGATCTGAGGGTTTCGATTCACGACGCCGAATTGGTCCTTCCCGACCATGGTCTCGCTATCACCCGACTCGACCCGACCACTCACGATGCGATTTCCGGGGCTGCCGCCTCATGGTGGGCGGCGTTGGAGGAGAGATGTGCGCTGGCAGTGGGCAATCGTCCCGACTTCGCAGCCCTGTTGTCGGCGGTCTCCATGCTTCGGCCCGATCCGGCGTTGGACGCCGCTCTAGGGGCGATTCTCCCGGGCACCGAAACCTCTGCATTGGTTGGCTATGCCGAGGATGCACTGGCTCGCGCCCTGATCCCGGTGTACGGCTCGGTGCGCGACCGTCTGGTGTCCATGGTGACCGATGAAGTCACTCCGACTCCGGAGGTAGACCGGGCTAGAACCCTCGTGGCCGAAGTGGTGGCACGCTCGGCCTTTGCCAATGCGTGACGACATCATCGGCCTCGTGCCGATGATCGATCAGACCCTCGCCGATTGTCTAGGTGTCCTCGACGAGCGTTCCCTGGAGCCGGTTGCCCACATGCGAAATCGCCTGGTCGCGCGATTGGCCTATCCCGATGACGTGTTGTTGGCCGCCCTCGCCGGGGGCACCGGTTCGGGCAAGTCGAGTTTGTTCAACGCGGTCG
The DNA here is from genome assembly GCA_964608055.1 of uncultured Acidimicrobiaceae bacterium. GTDB lineage: Bacteria > Actinomycetota > Acidimicrobiia > Spongiisociales > ZC4RG35 > JALYNX01. The sequence continues at coordinate 3,840 of CAZSMJ010000156.1, forward strand.
CCGGGGAGAACGTCGCCGCCACCGGCGGGGTTCGCCCAACCACCTCCCACCCCCAGGCGCTGGTGCCGGTGTCTCGAGCCTCGGCGCTCTCCGGGTATCTCGACGAGGTCGGCATCGATGATCGGGTTCCTCACGAGGGCCATGACTGGCTCTGCCTGATCGACTTCCCCGACACCGACAGTGTCGAAATCGACCATCGACAACGAGTGGATTCGTTGCTGCCCCGGATCGACTGTGTCGTGTGGGTGGTGGATCCCGAGAAGTACCGCGACGCCGCGCTGCACTACGGCTACCTGAGGCCGATGGCGGCCTATCAGAGCCAGTTCGT
>CAZSMJ010000157.1:0-4017 GCA_964608055.1 uncultured Acidimicrobiaceae bacterium
CGCGTCCGGCAGGACGATCATGTGGTTCTTCGCCCCGCCCAGCGCCTGAACCCGTTTCCCGTTCCTGGTGCCGTTCTCATAGATATATCGCGCGATGGGTGTCGAACCCACAAAGGAGACAGCGGCGATGTCGGGATGGGCGAGGATGGCGTCAACCGCTTCCTTGTCGCCGTGGATCACGTTGAATACGCCTTCCGGCAACCCGGCCTCGGCGAACAATTCGGCACCGAGCATCGATGCAGAGGGGTCCTTCTCCGAAGGCTTCAGGATAAAGGTGTTCCCACAGGCGATGGCCAATGGATACATCCACATCGGGACCATGGCCGGGAAGTTGAACGGTGTGATCCCCGCCACCACCCCCAGTGGCTGACGAAGGGTGTAGGTGTCGACCCCGGTGGAGACCTGCTCGGAGAAATCGCCTTTGAGGAGGTGGGCGATATTGCAGGCGAACTCGACTACCTCCAGGCCCCGCTGCACTTCGCCCATCGCATCGTCGATCGTCTTGCCGTGCTCTGCGGTGAGCAGCTTGGCGATGTCGAGTTTGCGGGCAGCAACCAACTCGCGGAAGGCGAACATGATGTTCTGGCGCTGGGTCAGAGATGAATCTCGCCAGGTCTCGAATGCGTTCTTTGCCGATCGCACTGCATTGTCGACATCGGCCGTCGAAGCCAACGGCACCTCAGCCGTCTGCGACCCCGATGCGGGGTTGTACACCGGGCCGACCCGGGTGGAGGCACCCGCGGTGGGTGCGCCGTCGATCCAGTGGTTGATAGTGCGCATAAAGGTTTGGCCAGAGCTGTGAACCGTCAAACTAGTAGCGAATGTGGCGGTTGAGGTTGGTCCCGGGTCATGCTCTACCCAGGTCCATTGAACCTGCGGTGGCGATGGCTCGTGCCCGCGTTGACGCCCCCAGTTTGGAGAGGATTGCCGAGACGTGGTGCTCCACTGTTTTCTTGCTGATAAAGAGGCGTTCTGCGATCTCTGCGTTGTTGAGACCGGACGTCATGAGCGCTAGCACCTCGAGCTGGCGCGTGGTGAGCCCGGCCGGATTGTGGAGTGTCTGCGGTCTTGGGCCGCGAGGGATGGTCTCGACCCCGGCGGCGCGCATCTTGGCCCGAAGCCAGGTTGCGGCCGGACGTGCGCCGAGGCGATCGAAGATGCCCAGACTCGACCGCATGGCGTCCTCGTCACCTTCCGCGAGGGCCAAGGCCTGCTCGTAGGGGCAGCCGAGCTCGTCCCAGAGGTCGGCGGCTGCCTTCCAATCCCCTCTCATATGGGCGGCGAACGGCTCGGCGGCCTGGTCCGGTGGACCGCCGATGGCCCCCGCCTTCCACATCCAGAACCCGACCTCGCCCCGTGCCCAGCGACTGTCGGCCGCTAACGCCTGGCGGTAGACCCAGTCCAGGATGGCGGGTATTTCGCCCGATCGACCCTCGAGCCAGGCGAGCTCGGCCAGCCCGCATAACGGCGACCAGAGGTGCTGCATCTCACCACCCTGACCCATGGCGACCGCCTCCTCCAAGATCTCCCGACCTCCAGGATCACCCCGACGCACCTGCACTCGACCCAGAGCACCATTGGCAGTTACCGGGCTGATGACGCCACGCCCGACCGGCCCGGACGCCACCAATCCGGCGTACGAGGCTGCGTCGTCCCAGCGACCCTGCTCGAAGGCGATTCTCGCCATCCAAGACCGGGCATAGGCCACGCCGTAGTCCTCGTCTGTGCGAAGCCCCAACTCGATGTCGTCTTGCAACGCGGCAACGGCCACGTCGTAGACCCGGACCTCACCGCCACCCGAACCAAGCATGTTGAGCGCCAGGCCGGAAGCCCTGGTTTCCCCCTCCTCGATGCTCCGCCGGTGACCTTCCCGCAACAACTCGACGCCACGATTCGGATCACCTGTGACCAGCTCGATAGTGCCGAGAATGATGGTCGAAACGGTGGTCAGGTACGAAGATCCGATCTGTTCAGCCATAGCCAGGGCCTTCTCGCCTGCCTCCATCGCAGCCTGATGGTGGCGACCCAGCATGAAGGTGTAAGACGAGTCATAGAGGGCAAAACCGAGTTCATAGCTTGGTCCCAACGGCTCCAGAATCTCGATCGCCTCGTCGACCGCAGCCCTGGCCCCGTGGGTGTTCGCCGTGGCCCATCGGGAACCGGAAACAAGGCACAGCGAGCGGGCAAGGGCTGCAGGATCGCCACTCGACCTCCAGTGGGCTACGGCCATCTCCCTTTGCTCGAGGGCGTCGGACTGATGATCGAGGATGCCGAACTCCAAACCCAATTCCTCCCGAATCGACGCCACGGTGTCCGGATCCAACTTGTCGGCGTGCCCGACGGCGAGTTTGAAGAACTCAACTGCCTCCCGATGTGCGCCTCGGGCGGAGGCCTGACGGGCGGCCTCTGGCGCAAATTCGACCGCCAAGTCCCACGCCTGGGCCTTGCCGGCGTGGTGGGCGAGTCGAGCCAGATCCTCGGGATCCTGTTCGAGGAGGAGCCCGATCATCTGGCGGTGGAGCTGGAGACGGCGCCCGCTCGGTATCGCCTCCTCGACTGCGGCGCGGGCCAACTCGTGACGGAACCGCAACATCCCGCCGGACTCGATCAAAACACCCGCACTGGTGGCTTCGTCCGCATCGTCAAGACCGGCGCCGGCGACCGTGAGTGCGTAGTCCACTTCTATTTCCCGTGGTGCGATAGCGACCGCGTCCACCACCTTTCGGGCGCCTGGTCCCAGGCGGCCCAGCCTGGCCAGAACGGCATCCTGTACCGACGTTGGCACCTCCTGGCCGCCCGCCAGGACCTCGGTCACATAAAAGGCATTGCCTCCTGTCACTTTGTGCAGGCGCCGCGCCCCATCGATGTCGAAGCTGGAAAGGGTCTGGACCGCCTCGATACTGAGCGGAGGAATCGGGAATCGTTTGGTGGTCCCCCGAGAGGCGAGGTCGCCGAACACCAGGCGAACCGGGTGCTCGGGGCCGATCTCATCGTCGCGGTAGGTGCAGATCACTACCGCGTTGGTGTCGGCGACCCGGCGACCGATGAACCTCAAGAAGTCGAGGGTTCCTTCGTCAGCCCAGTGGACATCCTCGATGATGAGGACGACCGGAGGTCGCGCTCCCTTGACCCGGTCGAGGACGGCGGAGAAGATCTCGAGCGGCTCGACCTTTTCGGGGAACAAATCACGAAGCCCGGAGTCGGGGTCGATGGCGATGTCGAGCAACGGGCTCAATGCCCTCGGTGTCGTCAGCGGGTCGCACCCCCCGACAAGGACCACGGCGCGGCCCGAGACCCGCTCTCCGAACTCACGGACCAGCGACGTCTTGCCGGCGCCGGCCTCCCCCGAGATCAGAGCCAGCGAGCCCGAGCCGTGGGCGGCGGAGGCGAGAAGCCGCTCCATCTCCTGGAGAAGCGACTCCCGTTCAAGAAGCGACATCTCACATTCCCGGTCGGTAGGATGCCAAGGCTATCCGCGAAACGGGGCCTGGAGGTTGGGCTGTACCGATAGCGACCAGATACCGATACCTTCTGGACAACAACACCCTGCTCGCGCCGGCGACAGGTGACTTTCCACTTCACCGGCGACGGTATGCCTCTCGACACCACCGCCATACCGCTGGTTGCATACGCAGTCGGCTTTCAGACTCTGGTCTATGTCCTCCTCCCCGGCAGGTTCCGGGCTAGGTGGGCGCCGCTGGTCACCGGGCTGGTGGGCGCGGCGCTGGTGATCCTCGCCGGAGCCTGGTTCGATTTCGACACCATCGGCCTGGGAGTGCCCGACGGGGGCACAGTGGCCGCCTGGGGTGTCGGCACTGTGCTGGTGATGAGCATCGTCGGGATGACCATGCTCTTCCATCCTCAACTCCGTGGCCAGCTCGCCGACCCCCGAATGGCGGCCATGAGCTCACGAGAGGCGGCATCCCAGATCCTGGTCCGGATCCCGATAATGACCGCCCTGATCGAGGAAGCCGTGTTCCGAGGAGTGCTCCACACCGCTTTGATCGCCCTCTACCC
>CAZSMJ010000158.1:0-3879 GCA_964608055.1 uncultured Acidimicrobiaceae bacterium
GGTGCGGTCCAGGAATGGCTGATAGGCAACGACGGGTATCTCGAAGAGGTCGAACTGGTGGCTCGAGAGGCCTTGGACTCGAGTGGCTATACGGGGGAGGGCCCGTTCTCGCCTCGTCACCTCTTGGATCTGGCCGCCAGCTCGGGATTCGAGATCCGTTCCATCGATGACATGCCCGTCTTCGCCCGCTCGGTGATCGACCTCGACCACCGAAGGGTCTACATCGCGCAACGTGACGAGTTGCGCACCCGCCAAGCGCGGAAGGCGGTGCTCCAGACCTTGGCCGGATTCCTGCTCGGTCATGAAATCGACCCCGATCTCGGCACCTTCCTCCGCCAACGGGTGGAGACCGCCTATTTCGCCGCCGCTGTGCTGGCACCGGAGGCGGCCGTGGTTCCAAAACTCGTGGAGGCTCGGGACCGTCATGACCTCGATGTCGAGGACATCAAGGAGCTGTTCTATGTCTCCTACGAGATGGCTGCGTGGCGCATTGCCAACCTCGCCACCCGCCATCTCGGTTTCCCGACCCATCTCATCGTCAGCGATCGGATGGGAAGCGTGATCAAGGGCTACTCCAACGACGAGGTGCCGGTGCCCCGTGACGAGCACGGTGGCATCGAAACTCAACGACTCTGTCGACGATGGGGAACGAGGCGAACCTTCGAGTCCCAGGAGCGATTCGGCACCTACCATCAGTACACGGACACCCCAGGCGGCACCTTCTTCTGCACCACCCATGTCGAGGCAGGTCGCGGGCCTGCGCTGGCCGTCACCCTTGGGGTCAGGTTCGCCGATGCCCACTGGTTCCGGGGAAGGGAAACCTCGAACCGGGAGACCTCGACGTGTCCCGATCCTGCGTGTTGTCGAATGCCTTCGGCCGAGCTGAGCGAGAAGTGGTCGGACAAGGTGATCGTCTCGGCCCGTTCTCAACATCGCATCCTGGGTCTGCTTGCCCCGGACCCCTATCCCGAGTTGGACATGCCCGAGATCTTGAGGCTGGTGGAGGCCCACTCAGAGGATTGAGCGTCACCGGGTGTCGGTGACGAACTCGCGAAGGTCGGCGGCGAGCCGCTCGAGCGATGGCTTGTGGACATACATCATGTGGCCTGCGTCGTAGTACTCCATGCGCACGTTCTTGCGCACCGACTCATCGAGACCCATGTGGTTGAAGGTGTACTCGGTGGCGAAGTGGGGCGTGGCCAGGTCGTAGTAGCCGTTGGCAACGAAGACTTGGGTCCTCGGTGAACGTGCCATCAAGTCGCGTAGATGGTCTGAGGTGCTCACGTAGTGCCCCTTGAAGTCCTCGTAGTCCCAAACCTCGTTGACCTTCATCGACATCGCCTTGTAGAACGACTCGTTGACAAAGCCGAGCTCCGTTCTCAGGTATTGATTGAGGGTCGAGGTGAACAGACCCATCATCTGATCGCCGCTGGGGTCGTTCTCCAGGTTGTCCCCGTCGGCGAAGCGGTCGATCCCCGTGTAGCGGGAATCGAGCCGGCCGACGGTCCGACGCCGATCGCGCAACAGCTCCTTGCAGAACCGCATGATGTGAATCCGCATGTCATAGCGATCGATGTAGGTCTCAGAGAGCCCCGTGTACTCGCTGAGCTTGCTGACGACCGCGGCCCTTTCCTCGGAGGCGAGGCGGTCCCCATGGGCCAGGGCGGTCCAGTACTGGCCTAGGGCGAATTGCTCGACCTCGTCGAGGAGATCCCGGAGCGGCCGCTTCTGGTGGTCCTCGGAGAGCCGCCCGTGATACCAGGCGGTGGCGGCGTAAGTCGGGAGATGGAGTGGGAAGGGGAGCTCGTTGCCCGGGTGGAAGACTCGGGTTCCCTCTTCCGATGCGATGGTCTGGAAGCTGAGGGCAGCCGAGATGAGGATGATCCCGTTCAATTCCACACCATGAGGGTTGAAAAGCTCCTTGGCGATGGCCGCTCCCCTGGTGGTCCCGTAGCTCTCCCCGGCCAGGTACTTGGGTGAGGCCCAGCGACCGTAACGGTTGAGATAGGTCACGATGAACTCGGTGAAGGCCTCGATATCCCGCGCGAAGTGGTGGTAGTCCTTTTCCTTGTCCTTGGGCTCAGCAGTGCTGAATCCGGTGCCCACCGCGTCGATGAGGACAACGTCGGCCACGTCGAGAATCGAGTGCTCGTTGTCGATCAAACGGCCGGGAAGCCGCACCGAGAAGCCATCGTCGTCGAGCTCGACCCGCTTGGGGCCAAGCAATCCGAGGTGAAGCCATACCGTTGACGAACCGGGACCGCCATTGAACGCAAAAACGATCGGGCGGATGGCCGGATCCACACCATCCTCGGTGTAGGAGACGAAGAAGAAGGCGGCACGTCGATCCTCGGCGGAGCCGACGGCCACGGTTGCCGCCGTTGCCGTGTACGAAACGTCTCTCCCGCCGAAACTGGCCGAGTACTGCTTGGTAACCGACTTCTCCTCGACTCGAGGAGTGGTGTCCTCTGGCGCTTCGGCCTTGCTCTGGTCGTCAGCCAACCGGCGCTTCCCGTCCGTCTTTGGCAATCCAGTCCTCGAAATCCACGCCCAGTCCATCAGCCACGCGGTTGATGTAGTTGAAGTAGGCGACTACCTGGACAGCGCTCGAGATAGCGGCATCATCGAACCCATGGGTGCGGAGGGTGTCGATCTCGGCCGCTCCGACGGTGGAATTGGCCCAGGTGAGCTTCTCGGCGAAGGCAACCAGCGCCCGGTCCGCTTCATCCATGTCCGCGGACCTCCAATCCTCCATGATCCGGTCAACGAGCTCCTGGTTGCCGACCTCGTCCCTGAAGTCGTGCCAGTGGGCGATCGCGCAGTACCGGGTTGAATTGGCACTGGAGGTGACGGCCGCGAGCAACTCGCGCTGGGCCCGGCTCAAAGGTGATGGTCCGAACATGATCTCGCGGTAGAGACGCATCGACTCTCGCAACACTTCGGGCAGCTGGCTCTGGACCGAGACGATGTTCCATACCCGGCCCGCCCGTCCTATGGCCGCGTCATACTCTTCTTTGGTAACCCCGGTCGCTTCGTCATAAGGCGTGACGTGTACGTGCGCCATTGAACTCAGCCCGCCAGGAAGAGGGCTGGCTCCTCCAGGTTCTCCCGCACCAGTGCCATGAATCTCCTCCCCAGACCGCCATCGATGACCCGATGATCATATGACAGAGAAAGAGGCATGATCGGGGCTATCGCCAGCTCACCATCGATGACGATCGCCTTCTCCTGGGCCCGGCCTACCGAGAGGATCGCACTGGTGCCTGGAGGAACGATCGGCGTCCCGTGCCCGCCGCCGAGGGCACCGATGTTGGAGACCGTGAAGGTCTGACCCGTGACCTCATCGAGGGGAAGCGATCGTGTCTTGGCGCCCTCGCCGAGCCGGCGAACCTCGGAGGCAAGTTCGAGGACCCCCTTGGAGCCGGCGTCTCGGATCACCGCAACCAACAAACCGTCAGGAGTGTCGACCGCGATCCCGATGTGATGTGAGCCGTGGAGGATCAGGTCGTCACCGTCGAGTGTGGCGTTGAATTCCGGGAAGGCCTCCAGAGCAGGGATCACCGCCTTGACCACCAGAGCCTCGAGCGGGAGCTTCGAGTCGTAGCGGGCGCCGAGGGCGGATCTGATCTCGAGGAGGCGGGTGGCATCGATGTCGTCGAAAGTGGTGACGTGGGGGATCTCCGCCCAACTGCGGGCCATATTGGCGGCGATGGTCCTACGGAGACGGCTCATCGGACGCCGGACGTCGGCCGACGAGCTTTCCGCGGGTCGGGTAGCCCCCTCCGTCTCGGCCTGCGGCCGATCCACCTCCCCCAACGTCGCTTCGCTCCTGGGGGAGGAAACGTGACGCCCATTTCTCCCCCCAGCGAACGGAGTGAG
>CAZSMJ010000159.1:0-3823 GCA_964608055.1 uncultured Acidimicrobiaceae bacterium
GAGCGAGGTCAGGGCGGCCCCGATCTTGGTTCCGGGAAGCATCCGACCGGTGAGCTCGATGGTCACCTGCACCTGAATCGGGAGATCCACGCTTGCCGCCCGCGAGGCCCTCCGCGCCCCCTCCATCGCCGCCTTGGCACCCAAGAGGTCGAATTGAGTCTCGATCACAAACAGGTCCACGCCACCGTCGATCAAGCCTGCAGCTTCCACCTGATATGCGTCGACCAGCTCGGCGTAGGTGACCTGTCCAAGAGTGGGGAATTTGGTTCCGGGGCCGATCGACCCGGCCACGAAACGAGTTCGGGCATCCTGGGCAACGAACTCGTCGACGGTCTGTCGGGCCAGGGCCGCGCCAGCAGCGGCGATCTCATATGTCCGATCCTGGAGCCCATATTCGCCGAGGGGAATGGCGAAGGCGCCGAAGGTATTGGTCTCGATCACATCGACCCCCACGCGGAGGAAAGAGCGGTGGAGCTCGGTCACCACGTCGGGTCGGGTCACATTGAGCAACTCGTTGCAACCCTCGAGGAACGGGCTCCCGAAATCGTCGGCGGTGAGACCAATCGTCTGGAGATTGGTCCCGGTGGCGCCATCGAAAATGACAACACCAGCGGCGATGGCGTCCAGATACGACGTCATCGGTGTGTCTCTATGCGGCTACAACAGGGGTCGTCTGTCGGGCTCAACAATGCTCCTAGCTTGTCTCTCGAAACGCCTCGTGAGCGCCAAGAGCCGGAGCCCTACGGCAACTCATCGTTCCAGGCATTGGCACCGTGCTTTCGCCGGTTGCCGCGGTATCACAGGGCCTAGTCCCTCAACCGCTCTAGATGAGCGCTTCGCGGGATAGATAGTAACCCACGTATGACCAAAACCGACAGAAGACACACGGTCAAGCCCGGCGGTGCTCGGCGATGCCCGTCTTTCCATCTAGGGTTCCATCCGCACGGGATAGGAGACCAATGTCGGAGCTTTCGGTGAGTCGCGAGGTTTCGGTCAGCCCCGACCTCTTGTGGGAGCTGATCACGGACCTCGATCGCTCCCCCAACGTCATATCGGCGGTGACCGCGGTCGCGCGTCTCGATGACGGGAACGGCTTCGGGGTAGGCACCAGATGGCAGGAAACGAGGCTGATCTTCGGAAAAGAGGCAACCGAGGTTCTCGAGGTCACCGACATCGAGCCCGGTCGGAGCTACACGGTCGAGGCTGAGAGCCTCGGCGCTCGCTATCGATCGGTGATCAGCGTGGACCCGGCGCCCGAGGGAAGCGTGATCACTATCACCTTCGGGGCCGAATCCACAGGCGCCGTCTCCAAGGCATTCGCCGGGACCATCGGCAAGTTGTTCGAGGGAGGGACTCGCAAGGCATTGGGCAAGGACCTGGACGACATTGCGGTGGTCGCCGAAAGCGAAGTCTGACCACCACCCCCTAATTGGGACCCAGAGGTCCGGATATGACCCCTCCTTGTCCCAATTTGGGGGTGGCATTGACGTAGTCGGCCACGTCGGATACCTTGGCCTCTGACATGAGTGCTGTTCACATCACGACGACCATGACGACGGCTTGCCAGCCGTGCGGCTCGGTCGTGTGATCAGCATCCTGCAGAACACGACCACAAGATCCGCCCGGCGCCGGTGCGGATCTTTTTGATTCGGGTCGGTGTCGCGGATCTCGCCGAATAGAGGAAATCCGATGACATACGATCCCGAGCCGAGGGCCAACCACGGGAGTCGACCATGAAAGTCAAGGTAGGCGTGCTCGGCGCCGGCACCGTTGGCGGCGCCCTGGTGCAGAGACTTCTCCTCGACCGTGACCAAATCCGGGACAAGGCCGGAGTCGACCTCGAGCTGAAGCTCGTCGCGGTCAAGCATCTCGAAAAGCCCCGGCCATTCGACCTTCCTCCCGACAGGATCACAGATCAGGCGATGAGTGTGGTGAGCAGCCCCGGCATCGACGTCGTGGTCGAGGCGATCGGTGGCCTCGAGCCCACTGGTGAGCTCCTGCTCACCGCCCTGCGCTCAGGCAAACCCGTGGTGACTGCCAACAAGGAGTTGATTGCCACCAGAGGCGAGGAGTTGTTCGAGGCGGCCAACCGCACCGGGGTTCCCTTGATGTTTGAAGCGGCCGTCGGCGGGGGGATCCCTGTGATCCGGCCCCTCGCCGAAAGTCTGGCGGGAGAGCGAATCGATCGAGTCAGTGGGATCGTCAACGGCACCACCAACTACATCCTGACCTCGATGGCTCATGACGGCAGAAGCTTCGAAGAGGCCCTCGAGCAGGCCACGGTCCTCGGCTATGCCGAACCGGACCCCTCCGACGACGTCTCCGGCCGGGATGCCGCATTCAAGACCGCGATTCTGGCCCGTCTTGCCTTCGGAGAATGGGTCGCCCCCTGGCAGGTGGAGTGTGAGGGAATCGAGGCGGTGAGCCGGGCGGATGTGGAAGCAGCCGCGGCGTCCGGCAAGGTCATCAAACTGATCGGAGTGGCGGAGCGGGTGGGTGAAGCCGTCTCAACTCGGGTTGGGCCTATTGCTCTCGAGGCTGAACATCCTCTGGCCGGTGTCGATGGTGTGACCAACGCCATCTTCGTCGAAGGCCCCGCTATTGGACGCCTTCTCTTCACCGGTCCAGGCGCAGGTGGACAGCCAACCGCGTCGGCGTTGCTTGGTGACCTGATCCAGGTCGCCTCGAGACGCAATTGGCAGGGCAAGGCTCCCAGTTACCGCCGCCCCCGACAGGTGTTACATCGGTAACCCGAGGCTGGCCACGCCCTGATCCACCCAACCAGCCAGACTTGCCTCATCGAGGTCTGCCGCCTTGATACAGAACCAGCCTGGAACCGGCCGCCCGGCGAACTCGAACGGATGTGCTGCCATGTTGTCGAGGACCGCGGCGTCTCCGGTTTCGTCAACCCGGAGACACAACCGGTCGTCAAAGATGGCAACAGCCAGCCTGTCGCTCAGAAAGAACCCAAGCCCGCTCATCACCGGGCGCTCGGTCAGATCCGCGAGGTGTGACATCCGGTCCCGGACTCGCCCCGCCAGATCGTCGGAATAGGAATGACCGTTCACCATTGACCGTTCACCATTCACCGTTGGACGTTGGTCTCAGGAGCACGACCGGGATCACCCGATCGGTTCGCTTCTGATACACGGCATAGTCGCCGTAGGCATCGACCGCCCGCGGCCACCACAACGCCCGCTCCCCGGGGTCGGCGGTTCGGGCCCGGGCCTTGAGACGCTGGTTCCCCACCTGGACCTCGACTTCGGGGGCGGCGACCAGATTCAGGTACCACGATGGGTGACCGTCCCTCCCTCCGTAGGAAGCAAACACGACCAGGGTTTCGCCGTCGCGCAAGAAGAGCAGAGGCACGGTGTGAGGTCGCCCCGACCGTCTGCCGGTCGTGGTGAGAAGCAGCATGTCATTCTCGACCAGTCGGGTCCCCACACGCCCACCGGTCAGTCGGTAGAGACCGCGATGAAGCCGTGACATGCGACGCACCTGGCCATCTCTCATTGCGGCCATTATCGCTGGACCGTGCCTGGGTTCACCGGGCGAATCTCGGGCTCCCCTTCTGTCTCGGAGGTACCGGCGACGTGTCGACAGCGAGAAGGGACGAACGGAGCAGTACGACCTGGGTCTTGAAGCGACCCCCCCATTGTTCGCCGGACTCACACGTTCCAAATCGATGCGATAGGGTTGCTCCGTCGAGTGTTCGGCTGTTCCAACCATTCGACCCTAAACCGGAGGAGACAAATGAAAAAGTTCCGAGGCCTTATGGCCTTATTGGCGGTGTTGGTGATGGTGATCGCCGCCTGCGGCGGTG
>CAZSMJ010000160.1:0-3733 GCA_964608055.1 uncultured Acidimicrobiaceae bacterium
GAATGATATTCCAACGGGCCAAGGAGAAGTCCGACGAAGGGGTGCCAGTCATCGTGTTCTTCGACGAGATGGACTCGCTGTTCCGGACTCGGGGCACCGGGATCAGCTCCGACGTCGAATCGACCATCGTGCCTCAGCTCCTTTCTGAGCTCGATGGCGTCGAGGCCCTGAAGAACGTGGTTGTGATCGGTGCTTCGAACCGCGAGGACCTGATCGACCCCGCAATCCTCCGCCCGGGACGCCTCGATGTGAAGATCAAGATCCATCGCCCCGACACAGTCGCCGCACGTGAGATCTTCCGCATCTACCTCAGCGACCGGACCCCGCTCGACCAGGAGGCCCTGGCCAAGGCCGATGGTGATCGGGCGGCTTTGATCCAGGAGATGATCACGTCGACGGTCGACGCCATGTACAGCGAGTCCGACGAGAACCGCTTCCTCGAAGTCACCTACGCCTCGGGTGATCGGGAGATTCTGTTCTTCAAGGACTTCGCGTCAGGGGCGATGATCGAGAACATCGTCCGGCGCGCCAAGAAGGACGCGATCAAGCGTCAAATTGCGGGTAACCCTCCAGGTGTCCGTGAAGGAGACTTGATCGCCGCGATCAAGCAGGAGTTCAAGGAACATGAGGACTTGCCCAACACCACCAATCCCGACGACTGGGCCCGAGTTTCGGGGAAGAAAGGCGAGCGAATCATCTACGTCCGCACTCTCGTGGGCGGCGATGAGGAGAGCCGCATGATCGAGAAGGTCTCTCCGGGTCAATATCTCTGATGGCGATCCACAAGGTGCTCGGGACCGAGACCGAGTACGGCATCGTGGTCAGGGGCGACCTCGGCTTCAACCCCGCCGTCGCATCTTCGCTTGTCGTCAACAGCTATCCGGGAACCCGGGTCAAGATCCAGTGGTCCTACGAGGAAGAGTCGCCGGGCCGCGACGCCCGCGGCTTCGGGCACGACTCGTTCGGTGTCGTCGACCCCGAAGGGGCGGTGGTCAACTCGGTGCTGGCCAACGGAGCACGGCTCTATGTCGATCACGCCCACCCCGAGTACTCCTCACCGGAGTCCTACGACCCACTCGAGGCCGCCCTATACGACAAGGCAGGGGAGCGGGTCATGCACGCTGCCGCCGCATCCGCGACCGAGGTGTCCGGCAAGAAAGTCTCCCTCTACAAGAACAACTCGGACGGGAAGGGCAACTCCTACGGTGCCCACGAGAATTACCTGCTCTCCCGGGAGACACCTTTCGGCGAGGTGATTCGATATGCCACCACTTTCCTGGTGACCCGTCAGATCTTCACCGGGGCGGGGAAGGTCGGCTCGGAGAACGACCGGCCCCCCGTCGACTTTCAGATCACCCAGCGTGCCGACTTCTTCGAGGAAGAAGTCGGGCTCGAGACCACGCTGAAACGGCCCATCATCAACACCCGTGACGAGCCACACGGCGATCCGTCCAAATACCGCCGTCTCCACGTGATCATCGGGGACGCCAATCTCTCAGAGACCCAGAACTTCCTCAAGATCGGCACCACCGCCCTGATGCTGGCCGCCCTCGAGGACGGCGCGCTACCCGATTCGCTGGACCTTTTCGACCCGGTCGAATCGTGCTGGAAAGTCAGCCACGACACCAGCCTGGGGAAGCCACTCGAGTTGGACGGCGGCGGCTCGGCCACTGCCCTCGAACTTCAAGGCAGATACCTGGAATGGCTCTCCAAATACGTGGAAAAGGAGCTGGACGACCCGGTCTGGGACAAGGTGATCACCGAATGGGAGCGGGTGCTCGACGCCCTCAACGAGGAACCGATGCGTCTTGCCGACACTCTCGACTGGGTCGCCAAGAAGCGGTTGTTGGAGGGTTATGTCGAACGTGACAAGCTCGAATGGTCCAACGCCAAGTTGCGGGCCTTCGACCTCCAATATCACGACGTCGACCCCGAGCGCGGCCTCTACAACCGTCTCGCCGCCCGAGGTGCGATGCGCAGACTGTTCGACGACGCCCAGATCGACGACGCCCGGGTGAATCCCCCCACCCGAACCCGTGCCTACTTCCGGGGTCGGTGCGTCAGCGAGTTCTCCGATGCCCTGGTCGCCGCCAACTGGGATTCGCTCGTCTTCGACGTCGGTGAGTCCCATCTCAAGCGGGTTCCTATGATGGAACCGTTGCGAGGAGACGCTGAACTGGTCGGCGCCATCCTCGACGAAGCCGAAGATGCGGCCGATCTTCTACGCCGCCTAGGAGGATGATTCGAGAGATGTCTGACCGTGAACAGTCACAGTCCAAGGACCGGGGTCGGGACGAAGGCGAAGAGCAAGAACAGGCAGCCGGCAAGGTCGAGAGCGAGGCCGATCTGGAGGCGCTCGACGACTTGCTCGATGAGATCGACGAAGTCCTAGAAGAGAACGCCGAGGAGTTCGTCAAGAACTATGTCCAGAAGGGCGGCGAGTGACGGATCGCCAGTCGGGGCCCCTTCCTATGAATGTGCCAGTGCCGGGGGCAAGTTTCACCGACCTTCTCGACTCTCTCGGGGCGCGTCCCACCTGGACGACGCAACCGGGTGCCAGCGCCCCTTCCGCTCCGGAGGGGACCACGGTGCTCGCCCTGCGGTTCGACAACGGGGTGGTCATGGCCGGTGACCGGAGGGCCACCGAGGGCCATCTCGTCGCTCATCGACGCATCCGCAAGGTTTATCCAACCGACCACTTCTCCGCGGTGGCCATCGCAGGAACCGCCGGGCTCGCCATCGAGATGGTGAAACTGTTTCAGGTCGAGCTCGAGCACTACGAGAAGATCGAAGGCGTCCGGCTCTCCCTCGAAGGAAAAGCTTCCTTCCTGGCGCGCCTGGTCAGGGGCCAGCTCCAACTCGCGATCCAGGGCCTGGTGGTGGTCCCTTTGTTTGCCGGCTATGACGAACGCGAGCAGAAGGGGCGGCTCTACAGCTACGACGTGGTTGGCGGCCGCTACGAAGAGACCGATTTCGGGAGCACCGGATCAGGCGCTCGACTCGCCAAGTCTTTCCTGCGCACCACCTACCAAGAAGATTTGACCCCGGAAGCCGCTGCCGATCTGGCGGTCAGGGCACTGGTGGCCGCATCCCAGGAAGACACCGCCACTGGCGGGCCCGACCTGATTCGAGGGATCTTCCCCAATGTGGTCCGCGTCGACAGTGACGGGGTGGCCGAGTTGGGGGACGAGGTTGTGGGTCCTCTCGCCGAGCTGGCCGTGGAGTCGATTCAGTGACATTCCCCCTCTATGTCGCGCCCGAGCAGCTGGTTCGGGACAAGGCCGAGTTCGCCCGCAAGGGGATTGCCCGAGGGCGGTCCATCCTCGGCCTCGACTACGCCGGCGGCGTGCTTCTCCTCGCCGAGAACCCGTCGACAGCACTGCACAAGATCAGCGAGGTCTATGACCGGATCGCATTTGCCGGTGTCGGCCGATACAACGAGTTCGAAACCCTTCGCAAGGCCGGCATCAGGCAGGCCGATCTGATGGGGTATCTCTATTCGCGGCACGACGTCACGGCCATGGGGCTGGCCACCGCCTTCTCCCAAACGCTGGGTGTGATCTTCATCCGCGATCCGAAACCGTTCGAGGTCGAGGTTCTCATCGCCGAGGTGAGCGAGGATGGGTCCGAGCATCGCCTCTTCCGGGTCACCTACGACGGGACCCTGTTCGACGAGAGGAACTTCGTGGCCATCGGGGGCAAGGCCGAACAGCTCACAACCGCTCTCGAAGAG
>CAZSMJ010000161.1:0-3673 GCA_964608055.1 uncultured Acidimicrobiaceae bacterium
AGGTTTTCACAGACCTGGCGGAACTGGGCGGCCAGATCGCCCTTGCCGACCACCTTGCCTTCCTGGTTGAGCGCGACCTGGCCGGCGATGTAGACGGTCTTGCCACCCTGGACCTCCCAGCCGTGGGCGTAGCCGGCGGGCTTGGGCAGACTCGGTGGATTGACGGGCTGCATGAGCTTGGCCATGGTTCCTCCCTCCATTTGTGGTTAGCCAAACGGGCGCAGATAGCGCCCGTACCGCCGGTGCCTCATCTCGTGCCGGGGGCAAGGCGGTACGAATACAGGGAGGCGCCGAGGGTTCGCCGCTCGACCAGACGGGTCCCCATGGCGTCGAGGTGGCGCACCATGAACCGCTCCTCGTTGATCCCGTCGTTGGTGTCGACGTGTGAAAAGATGAGCCACGCGGTCCCGGTGCCCCGAAGGGCGTCGAGGTCCTTCAGGTAATCCTCGCGGTTCTCCCTCGCTCGCACGCCCACCACGAACTCGGTCGGCTCGAGCATCCCCCTCAGACTGTAGTACGAGACCGCGGGCACGGCGCCGTAGTAGACGTACAGGACGTCGCCCGGCCGTCGCTGCGCTCGCCAGTATTCGAGAAGCGGCCGGGTCTCCTGGACTCGTAGAGGCCGGACGAAATGGTAGGCCGCGTAGAGGATCGGCTGCAGCGATAGCAGGGCGAGGAAGACCACCGCGAGCAGTGGGAACGCGCCACGGGTCCGCTCCCACACCTCGGCCGCCCCCGCCGCGGCCACGAGCACGAGCGCGGGGATCATGAAGAGCCACAGTCGGTTCGCGACTGGATACTTCTGAAGGCCCGATGCCAGCAGCGCGAAGACGCCGGGCAGGAGGAGCCAATAGAAGCCGTCCCGGGCCTGCCGGAACAGCGCGACCGCCCCCAGGATGCCGGCGAAGAGGACGATCTCGCCGACCTCCCGGCCCAATGGGAGCGAGGCGATCCGCTCGAGCGCCTGGAGATACCAGCGCAGATCCTCGTATGACTTCGGCGGCAGGGGCGCCGCCGCAAGCGTCCAGAATTCGGCGAGCCCTTTGCTCTGGGCGGTCTTCCGCAGGGACACGATGTAGAAGATGGCAAAGCTCAGCAGCCAGACGCCGCACACCGCCGCACCCGCCGCGAGTCCGGCCCAGTCCTTCCTTCCGAGGCGTACCCAGAGCCAGCGCGCGCCGATCGCGGCGAGAACGAAGACGGCGGGGTGTGAGAACCAGACCGACACGCCCCCCACCACCGCCGCGAGCAGCGCGCGTCTTCGCGAAAAGCGCTCGGGATCTCGCTCCACGGTCGTGGCGCCGAGCCAGAGGAGCAGGGCCACCGTGACATCGGTCGAGTACTGCTTCGTCTCGGACGCGTAGTACGTGAGCCGGTCCGACGCGACGAACAGGACGAGCGCGATGAGCGATGCCATGGGGGAGAGGATTCTCTCGGCGAGCGCTCGAAACAGGAAAAGAGACGCGAGGCCGCACAGGAGGGGGACGAGACGGAGGGAGTACTCGCTCTCCCCGAACAGGATGACGCTCAACCGGCTGACGAGAAGGAATCCGACCGGGGCCGCCTGGTCGTATGCCAGGGGTCCGAGCAGACCGGCGAGCGACTGGCGCATGATGTTGATCGCCAGGAGGGCTTCGTCGAGCCAGAGAGAGCGGTTGGACAGATACGTTCTCAGCCGGAGGAGTACCCCGATCGCCAGGAGAACCCAGACGATGCGGCTGCGCAGGGGCGGCGCGGCGAGCTTATCGAGAAGGGCCGGGAAGCTCATGGGCGATCCGCGATTCCCGGCGCGGGCAGCTTCTCCAGCACCGCGATCAACGACAAGGCGGGGAGTGGTAGCCACGCGTCCACTCGCCGAAGGAGGGGCACCAGGGCATCGAACAGCTTCAACTGGCCGAGACCGAGAGTCCGGCGCCGCAGGACGCGCCCGTTGAGCCACCAGCCGAGAGACCCGAGCCGATCGAGCTCGAAGATCTGGACGACTTTGAAGCCGGCCGGGGCCGCCATCAGGCTGAGCTGCTGCTTGGTGTACCGTCGGCGATGGCCGAAGGCCTCGTCGAGCGTCCCGTAGAGACCGGGCCCCTGGGGGACGAGTACGACGGCCCGACCACGGTCCTCGATCGCCTGAGCAACGTTTCGGAGGGCGCCGACATCATCCTCGACGTGCTCGAGGACATTGATGCAGACCGCGGTGTCGAAGGCCTGACCCTTGGGAAAGGTGTCGAGCATCCGGACGTCGGTCCCCGACACATGCAGGTACGGGCGCGTGTGAGCCAGGTGCCGTAGCTCGTCCAGGAAGATGGGATTCGGGTCGGTCGCCCAGTAGCAATCACGAGGAATCAGATTCAGGGTGCACGTGCCGAGACCCGCTCCAAGCTCCAGCACCCGATGTCCCAGGTGGGGCCGGAGCGCGTCACACGTCCACCGCGTCACGTGTCTGGCCCGACGCAGGCGGGCGAGCACGCGACCCAGGCTGGCATCGTCGGTGTAGATACGGTCCGAAAGGGCGAACCGGGCGATCGCGACCAAGGCGCGATATCCGTCTCGCCAATTGATCTTCTTCCCCTCTTGATAGGTGCGCCCGGAGTAGTTGATCGGGACCTCGAAGATGCGCGCGCCCCGCTTGGCCAGCTTGATGGTCAGCTCTGGCTCGATCCGGAAGTCGGGGCTCTCCAGCGGGATGCTCCTCAGGAGCCGAGTGCGAACCATCTTGTAGCAGGTCTCCATATCAGACAGGTTCAGATCGCACACGAGGTCGCAGATGAAAGTGAGGAGCTTGTTTCCGAGCTCGTGCCGGAAGAAGAGCGCGCGCCTGAACTCGGCGGTCAGAAATCGGGAGCCGAAGACCGCATCCGCATCCTCGTCGAGGAAGAGCGGGAGCATCTTCAGGAGATCGCGCGGATGATACTCCAGATCGGCATCGTGGATGACGGTCAGCTCGGTATCGGCATGCTCGAGCGCGGTTCGAATGGCCGCTCCCTTGCCCCGATTGCGGTCATGACGAAGGAACACCCATTCGATCGAGCCTCCGTCCGGATTCCCACGGAGGGAGGCCCGAAATTGTTGGAGGACGGTTTCGGTGGCGTCCGTGGAGCAGTCGTCGACGACGACGACCTTGACGCGGCTCAGGAGCGGAGACCGGCCGAGATCGTGAAGTCGGTTCAGGCTGGTCTGGATGAGATGCTGCTCATTGTAGGCAGGCACCAGCACCGACAGGGTGGTCTGACGGCTCATGATAGAGGCCTAACGTTAGAATAGGGGCCCGGTACCGACAAGGAGAATGTTCCCGAGCGAAGCGGTGTATGGTATGCGGGCGTCATGAGCCGCCCGTTCGAGCAGGTGACGCTGGGCGACGCCGTCGACCGTCTCCGCGCGGGGATGAAGGTTCTCCTCGCCCCGGGCTGTGGCGATCCCACCGCGCTCGTCGGCGAGATCCTTCGACAGGCCGACCGGCTGGCTCCGCTCACCTTGATGGGGGGTCTCCGGCTCGACGACTATCCCTTCGGCGCCGACCGCTACGCGGGCAAGATCCGCTTCGCGACGTGGCACATGTCACCGCGCCTCGCCGCGGCGGCCGCGCGGGGCGACGTGGACTTCGTACCCGCGCGCTACTTCGACACGGTGAGCCTGTTCGCGGCGGGCGGGGTGTGGGCGCCCGACGCGGTGCTGGTGC
>CAZSMJ010000162.1:0-3580 GCA_964608055.1 uncultured Acidimicrobiaceae bacterium
GAACGTCGTTTGAGATCGGACTCCACCGCCGCCAGATAAACCAACGGATGGCCGTGGACCAGGAAGTCCGACAACCTTCGCAGCGCGACCCCCACGTCCCCCTTGGAGATCGCATCGGTGATGTGGAACATGGGCTCGTCGGGACGATTCTTGAACCTGTCGAGGATCATCTGCTTGGTGAGCTTGCCGGGGAGACCGTGCAGCTGGTCCAGCGCACCGCCCATCGCCGCCGTGTCCGTGCCGAACTTCTGGAGCAACGCCTCCTTCGCCCCCTTGTCGAGTTGAAGGCCCCGGTCACGGACCTCGGCGTCCAGCCACTGCGACGCCTGACGCTCCCAGATCTTGCCCACCGAGACCGATTTTCCTTGCTCCTGGACCACTTTGGCAACTGGCCTCGGCGTGGTGCCGGTGACGAGAAGCACGACTTCGATCGACTCCATGTCTGCGGACATCAACAGATCGGCCAGCACCTCTGCCTCTGCAACCTGGAGGCTCTGGACATCGACGACCTGGAGGCCTTGTCTATCTCCGAATAACGATCCCGACTGGAGCAAAGGAACCAGAGGTTCGAGCTCGGTTCGTAGGGTCCCGTCGCCTTCCTCCCCGGCGCCCCGCCCCGGAACGTCGATCCGAACCAATTCTGCCCGCCCGACACCCTGCTCCGAGAACCGCTCGGCTGCAGCGTCCAGCATCCGTTGGCGCTCCCCGGGTCCGGCATTTGACGGCGCCGAGATGAGGAGCAATCCCATATCGAAGACCGTAGTCAGGCCCGCCGACAGTTAGGGCAATCTGCCGAAGAGCCTGGCAATGTCGCAAGCGACGGCGACGTCATGGACCCTGATGATGTCCGCTCGGTGCTCGAGAGCCAGGGCGATATAGGCCACCACACGATGAAAGTCCCGCTTTCTCGGAATCGGGATCAAAACCGGTTTGCCCAGTCGGTGCAGCTCCTCGGAACCGGAAATCACCTCGAGTTGCATCCGGGTGTAAGCCTCGTAGTCGCCCGGATAGTTGAGGGCGATTCCCGGATCGAGGATCACATTGCTGATCCCCTCTCCTGCCAGCCCGGTGATCAACTCGGCGAACTCGTCCGCCGTGTGCCGAGCCTTGTCGGGTCGTATCTCGATCTCGTCGACCGAATGCGGGTTGGCTCCCTCGACATAGACCGCCACCGCGGCCACACCGGTCTCTGCCACCACCAACCTCATCTCAGGGTCGCGCAGGCCCCCGGTGTCATTGATGATGACGGCTCCTGCATCGACGGCGGCACGGGCCACGTCCGGCTTCCAGGTGTCGATTGCCACGAGATGGCTCTCGGCGGTCAGTGCCTCGATGACCGGCACCACTCTCGAGATCTCTTCGACCTCGTCGATCGTCGGATTGTCGAAATGTGACGACTGGCCGCCGAGGTCGATCAGGGTGGACCCCCAACCCCGGTAGCGATCGGCCATCAGGAGCGCCTCATCGACCGAGCGGGCGACGGTATGGAGATTCTTCGAGTCGGGTGAGACGTTGATGACACCCATCACATAGGTGGCCTGGCCCAACGGAAGATCCACCGTTCCGAGTGCAATCGAAGAGCCGCCATTCATCGTCGGGCAGTGTCCCATCCCCGCATCGGTCAAGAAAGCGGAACCACCACGTCACCGTCACGGTCGGTGCGCTTGACCACTGCACCCGCGTCCTCCAAGGTCTCGATCACCCACTCGACCGGATGCCCAAAGTCATTTGGCCCCACCGAGATCACCGCCAGCTCGGCTCCCACCTCCCTCAACCAATCGGCGTCAGAAGTCGCCGCCCCCTGATGCGGCACCTTGAGCACGTCGGCATGGAGCGGCCCCAGATCGCCTTGGGCAAAAGTCTCGATGTCGCCAGTGAGCAACATCGACCGCGCCGGCCCATCGACCAACAAGACGATCGACTGATCGTTGGGTGAGGCATACCGTCTCATAGGACCGAGCACTGTGAGGACAACCCCGCCCAGATCCCACCGTTGTCCGACCGAGGGCCTCTCGACCAGAACCCGCCCTGCCGCCAGCCTGTTGAACAACTCGACGGACGCTGGAGTCTCGTGGTGGTCAGTCACAGCCCAGACCCGACCGATCGGCACCCTGCCGACCAGCCCGATGAGACCGGTCGCATGGTCGGCGTGGACATGAGTGAGAACGACCAGCTCGAGTCGGCGCACCCCGTACTCCCCCAGTTCCTCGATGAGTCGCACCTGATCCGGGCCTCCATCGACGAGGGCAAAACGCCCGTTGCCCCCAGAGACCAGCAACGAGTCGCCCTGACCCACGTCCAGAACCACCACCCCTGCCGCCGGCGGCTCCGACCTGGGCACGACGAGGTTGGTGACCAGCACCAAGGCGGCGAGCAGGGCAAGAACGCCCCTTTGCGGGCGAAAGCGGACAAAGAGGGCCGCCAACCCAGCAGTCACCAAGAGCCCAACCCATCCGATCTGTGGCCACGTGGAAACGCCCCTCGCCAAACCGAGAACGATCGCTGCCAGCCAAGCCGCAAACGAGACCAGGGGGTCGATCCCGGTGACCCCGATCGCTCCGACCAGAGTGGCCGCGCCCACAATCGGAGCGGCGACCAGATTCGCTATCGGCGATAGCAGTGGCACCTGGTCGAACGTGAGGACGAGCAGAGGCGAGACTGCGATCTGAGCGCCAAGCGTCACTGCAAGGGCCCGACGCCAACGCGTTCCGTCTGTTGGCCACCGAGCGCCGACGAGAACTCCCGCCGTGGCGGCCACCGACAACTGGAAGCCGGCGTCAAAGGCGAGACGGGGGTCGAGGATCAACAGCCCGATCACCGCAACCGACAGCAGCTGCCATGCCTCCAAGGCAAACCCGATAAGACGCCCGAAGAGCACCACGCCCGCCATGACCGTGGCTCGCATCACTGAGGGCTCGAACCTGGTCGCTGCCGCGTAGATGGGCAGCGCGATCAGCCCGATGATCGCCCGTCGCTTCGGCCCCACGCCGAGCGGGCCGGCGACCACCGCGAGGAGGCCGAGGAACAGGGCCACGTTGGACCCGCTGACCGCGGTGAAATGAGAGAGGCCGGCTCGACGCATCGCCACCACGTCGATCTCGTCGAGCCCGCCGGTTTCGCCAATGAGGAAGCCAGCCAGCAACGACCTCGAATCGTCCAGCGGTTGGAGATGGTCGATCACCTGGTTGCGCAGGGCCTGACCGATCCCAGTCACCGGCGAGCCCGATCCTGCGATCACCTCCAAGCGGGCAACACGCACCGTGCCCCGGTGCGGATCACCCCGAACCAGTCCCGGCTTGCCGTCACTGACGCCCACGATCACTAACGCCTGCCCGGCGACGGCGGCGGTGCCTTCCGGCAGGTCGAGCAGCACCGGGCCGTTTCGAGTGTCGCCAATCGCCCACGGCCCGTATCGCCCGTCGATCACGTCGCTGACCATGACAACGGTGTCCTGGAACGGCCCCAGGGACAGCGGGGCGAGTGGCAAGGCAGCCAGGAGAGAAGACAGCGTCGCCAGCGTGACGGCGCAGGCGATCACCAAGCTGCGTCGGATTGCGATATACCCCACCAAGACGGCGAC
>CAZSMJ010000163.1:0-3580 GCA_964608055.1 uncultured Acidimicrobiaceae bacterium
GAGCTAGTCTGTCTCGAACCGGCGACCTCCTGGGTGCGATATCGACCGAACGAGGCCATGTGAAGCAGATTCGGCTTCGTTCAGCCACGTTCGCTGCTGTCGGGTCATGGGAGATTCGCTCAGTTCGGTAGCACAGACGTAGACCGGAGCATCACTCACGAGAGCGGCCGGTGCGCGCTGTCGAGCCGGCTCGAACCGGCGGCCTCCTGGGGGCGATTCGGCTCTGCCCGCACCGACACCCCACGGTTATGCCTCTTCCGCGCCACGGGGTGCCCTTCCCCCTCACCTTTCGGAGCCCGTTCTCCACTCGGGAACCGACCACCCTCGTCACAGACGGGTGCGCGCGTAGCCCCTACTCGCCCGGCCGAAGCACGTTGGTGTTCTCCAATGCGTATGCGACGACCGCTTCATAATTCATCCGCCGCCCTCGTGCCCAAGTTTCTTCGAACGACTCATCGTCGACAGCGGCGCGCGCGACCAGTAGAAAGCGCTCGCCTACCATGCGCTCGGCCGGGGACGGGGGCGCCTTGATCGCAGCATGGAGGCTCTCTGCTGCGCCGGAGAGGAGGGCGGCCTGGAGTGGCTCCGCCTGCATCGCGGCGACCCCGGCCAGCGCGTGCAGACACTCCACCGTCGTTCGCTTGTCGCCGAGTTCGTGCGAGAGCCTAAGACCCTCGATGCAGAGCGCCGCTGCACGCGTCGCGTCTCCGGCCGCGAGCGCTACGAGGCTCTCGTTCACGAGCGCCGTAGAGACGATCAACAGGTTCCCGAGCTCACGACCGAGAGCGAGGCTCTCGTCGAGGAGCGCAGTCGCACCGTCGTAGTCCCCCTCGAGCAGCGCAACGGAGCCGAGGTAGCAGAGGGAGTTGGCGATGTTCCGCTTGTCGCCAAGGTTCCGCCGCAGGGCGAGGCTCTGCTCGAAGAGGCTGCGAGCCTCGCCATACTCGTCCGCGTCGAACTTCGTGCACGCGAGGCTGTGAAGCGCGGCTGCGATCGTCCTCTCGTTCCCGGCGGCCTTCCCTTCCGCGAGGCTCTCGTCGGCGAACCGTTGGGCGTCCTCGTGCCGTCCCTGCGCGGTCGCGATGAAGCTGAGGTCGGCGAGCGAGAAAACGAGACCTTCAGCTTCGCCCAACTCGCGGAAGAGACGGGCGCTCCGCTCGAGCGACGGGATTGCCTGGTCGTAGTCTCCTTCGACGAGCGCAACGCGGCCGAGCCCGTACAGCGCCTTCGCCTCTACCTGCGGCGGGATGGCCGCACTCCGCTCGAACGCGGCCTCGAGCCACTTTCGGGTCTCGCTCAGGTAGCCCCGAGCCACCCACGCTCGCCTGAGCGAGCCGATGAGGCGAAGCGCGAGCTCGGTATCGCCCCGCTCGAGTAACCAGCCAAGAGCGGCGCGGAAGTTGTCGCGCTCGGCCTCGAGCCGCTCGAGCCAAACAACCTGATCCGCCCCGAGGATCTCAGGTTCGGCCTCCTCCGCGAGCGCGACGAAGTAGTGCGCGTGCCGCTGTCGAAGGAGCTCTCCTTCCCCGCTTCGCTCCAGCCGGTCTAGCGCGTACTCCCTGATCGTCTCGAGCATGAAAAAGCGCGGCTCGCCCGCCGGCCCCTCGTCCTGGCGGAGAAGGCTCTTCTCGACGAGCGAAGCGATGCCGTCGAAGACAGCCGTTCCGAGTTCAGCCGCGGGGTCGCACACGGCCTCTGCAGCGTTGATCGTGCGGCCGCCTACGAAAACCGAGATGCGGGCGAAGAGCCGTTGCTCGCTTGCGCTGAGAAGGTCGTAGCTCCACTCGATCGTGTCGCGAAGGGTCCGTTGGCGGGCAGGCGCATCGCGCGCGCCCCCGGTCAGCAGCGCGAGCCGCTGGCTGAGTCGTCCGAGGAGAGCCTGTGGGCTCAGTATTCGCACCCTGGCAGCGCCGAGCTCGATCGCAAGCGGAAGACCGTCGAGCCGGACACAGATCTCCGCGATCGCCGGGGCGTTCTCTCTCGTCAGTTCGAACTCGGGCTTCACCGCCTGCGCCCGCTCGAGGAAGAGTTGCACCGCCTCGTAGGCCGCGAGCGTCGCCAGCGACTCAGACGCCTCTAGGTCGGGAACGGCGAGCGGTGGCACGGAGTATTCGTGCTCGCCCGAGAGGTGAAGCGGAGCTCGGCTCGTGACGAGCGCCTTCAGATTCGGTGCCCCCGCGAGCAGCGCGCTCACGGCCGGGCCGGCATCGAGGAGCTGCTCGAAGTTGTCGAGGACAAGCAGGAGGTGCTTGTCATGCAGGTAATCCTTCAACGTCTCGGGGAGTGACTGGCCGGGGTTCTCCCTCACCGAAAGCGTCTGGGCGACCGTCGGGATGAAGAGATGAGGATCGGTGATCGCGGCGAGGTCGACGAAGAAGACCCCGTCCTCGACCTCCGCGACCAGCTCCGCCGCCACCTGGAGCGAGAAGCGCGTCTTGCCGGTGCCACCGGCTCCCGTGAGCGTGACGAGCCGAATGCCCTCTCGCCGCACGAGAGCCACAACCTCCGCCACCTGCTGCTCGCGCCCGATCAGCGGCGTCGGCTGAATCGGCAGATTCGTAGGCCGGGCTTCAAGTGTCTTCAGGGCCGGGAAGTCGTTCTCGAGCCCCGGAATCAGGAGCTGGTAGAGCCGTTGCGGGTGAGTGAGGTCCTTGAGACGGTGCTCGCCGAGGTCCCGCAGGCTTACTGCGTCGGAGAGCTCTTCGGGAAGAAGATCCCTCGTTGACTGGGTAAGCAGGACTTGGCCGCCGTGGCCCGCGGACATGACGCGAGCGGCCCGGTGGACGTCGATCCCCACGTATCCCTCCCCGGTGGCCGTCGGCTCGCCGGTATGGATGCCGATTCGCACCCGAAGCGGCAAGCCCTCCGGCCAAACGTGGGATGCGAGGGCCCTCTGCGCCGCTACCGCGGCGGCGACCGCGTCGTGGGCCCGCGGAAAGGCATAGAAGAAGGCGTCACCCTGGGTGTCAACTTCAGAGCCACGGTGCTCCCCGAAGGCTGCGCGAAGCAGGCGTCGGTGTTCGGTCAGGGCGTCTGCATAGCGCTCGCCAAGAGCGTTGACCAAACGCGTGGATCCCTCGATATCCGTGCAGAGGAGACTGACCGTCCCCGTCGGCAGGGACCTCTCCACCTGCATACCTCAAGCCTACGGCGCTGACTCCACGGGTGCCAGAGCCTCGCGGCCGGGGTCCTCGGTACACATTCTGCACCGTTGAAGAGCCGTCAGGCAAGAAGGCATGTGCACCTTCCTCGAGAAGCGCCGACCAAGCTGGAAGAACAGGTAGTCGCAGCCCTCCGAACGTCAGGGGTCGCGCTGCCGGCCCACTCGCGCGACACGTGCCTCTGCGACCTCCTGCCCGGCCGCGTGGGCCGCGGAATGTCCGGTGACCGCTTCGAGGAACGCCGCACGTTCCAGGGCGTACAGCTCGGAGTCGACGACCGCCGTAGCGGTCGCCGTCCGTGGCACGTCGCGCAGCAATGCGATTTCGCCGAGGTAGTCCCCTTCGCGTGCGGTCTCGTGCAGGCCCCCGACGTCGATGTCGAGCTCCCCGCCGGCGACGACGTAGAACCGATCCCCCGC
>CAZSMJ010000164.1:0-3485 GCA_964608055.1 uncultured Acidimicrobiaceae bacterium
CAGGCCGACGGCACCGATCACGATGTAGAGGACACCCAGGTCACGACCACCGCCCAAGGCCGAATCGAAGGCACCTGGTTCGATGGCGACGATGGCCCCGAAGGCCAGCGCACCCAGGCTGAGCCCGATCAAGGTGCTGCGGCCACCGGAAGACGCGGCCGCCCCAAGGAAGAACAGCCCGGCGACGACATCTATCACGCCCATGAGAGCGGTGTGATCGATACCAAGGACCGCCGTGGTTTCGCCGGTAAGGGAATCGAACCCGGTGCGGGCCAGAGCAACCCCTCCA
This sequence comes from uncultured Acidimicrobiaceae bacterium, assembly GCA_964608055.1. GTDB lineage: Bacteria > Actinomycetota > Acidimicrobiia > Spongiisociales > ZC4RG35 > JALYNX01. The sequence continues at coordinate 290 of CAZSMJ010000164.1, forward strand.
AGTACGACGAGAATCAGGCCAATGATGCCGGCGACGATCTGCGCTGGACTGATAACCCGACGATCGACCGTGCGACGACGTTGGTGGACTTCGTGAACGTGCTCATGATCAGACATTTGTCACCTCCGGAAGGGGTTTCGACCTAGGTGTTTTCCCAAATCGCAGCACCCACAAACTTCTCGGCCTTGTTCAGCGGTTGACCCATCGGGGGTCTAGAGGGATTCTCGCACTTCCCACCGCCCAGATCGGTACGTTTGGGAGACCCATGACTGTGGTAGTGATCGTTCTCGACGGGGTGGGAGCTCGACAAGTCACGCCCGACCTGATGCCGACCCTTGCCGGATGGGGAACCGAAGGGATTATTCGGCCCGAGGGGGCGACAGCCGTGTTGTGCTCCTCGACGTATCCCAACTTCGCCAGCATCGTCACCGGAGCCTCGCCCCTCGACCACGGCTTGTTCACCAACGAGGTGGTCGTCGACGGCGTATCGCGGCCCGGATCAGAGCTTGGACTGTCGGTGCCGACCTTTCTCGATGCGTCATCCGAGGTTGTGGTCGGAGATCCGCACCTGATCGGCGTGACCGCGGCGTACAGCGCTGGGCGTCACTGGCCGTCATCAGCAGAGATTCCCCCGGGCACCGCCCTCGACGCCTTCGGCTACGTGACGGACGAAGAAGTCACGGCTCGAGTCATGGAAAGCCTGGAACGGAGACCCGCCCTCTTGTTCGTCCAGCTCAACGGGCCCGACACTGCGGCGCACATGTATGGGCCGGATTCCGACGAGGCGCTCGACTCCTACCGTTCTCTCGACCGGTGTCTCGCCGTGATCGACTTCGGGCTGCGGCCCCATTGGGACGAGGATCTGCTCCTTGTCACCTCCGATCATGACCAGGAAACGGTGGATCCCTCGAAACGCATCGACCTTCGGCAGCTGGCTCTCGAAGCAGGCGTCGATGTCACAGTCGTCCATGAGGGCACGGGCGCCATGCTCGTAGGCCCCGGCTCTTGGCAGTCCGGTTGGTTCGATGATCTGCCTGGGGTCGACCGGTCCGTGCTGATCGGGGAAGGCGTTCGTCTGGTTTTCGCCCATTCCGGATGGTGGTTCGCAGAATCGTCGACCCCTGACTTTCGCGGGGCTCATGGCGGATTACGGACCCGATCAACGGTGGCAGTGGCCGCGGGTGGCCGGGTCGCGATTTCAGCCGTCTTACCCGCGTTCCAGAAGACGCGATTCGGGGCTGAGGATTGGTTTGAGTTAGTGCAGATGGCGCGCTCCATTCCGGGACCCGCGATGACCGCATTTAGCGGTTGACCGGCAGAGGCGTTCCCCAGTTCTGTGGTTCCTGGGGGACGCTCTGCAGGGCAGACCTGGTCGAAGCCTCAGTCGCCGTACTTGCCGGATCCTGTAGCTGTTGCCTCCGGCCCGCCGATAATCGCGCCGTCGGCGCCCACCACGAACCAGACCTCGCCGATTCCCTGGCCGCCGGTGTCCCCGGGGGCCTCGTCGGGTGCGAAGGTGTAGAGGGGTTGTCCAGCCACTGTCAGCTGTTCTGTGCCGTCGGTTCGGGTTGTCGAGCCGAACATCGACGCGTCGAGGTCCGAGCTGATAGCTGCGTCGGCCGGGACTGCCGGCCATGTTGCGGCACAGTCGTCGTAGCAGGTGCTCTCACCGTCGGTGTCGTTGAGGAACGCGTAGACGGTCATGCCAGCGGGGTCGACCAGGACTGTTCCCAGGTCGGTCGATGCCGTAGAGACACCAGCCCCATCGGAGGCGGCTGTGGTCGTCGCCCCGTCGTCGGCCGGGGCGGTGGTCGTGGTTGCGTCGTCGGCGGGGGCGGTGGTCGTTGCGTCGTCCCCGGCGCCGTCGCCACAAGCGGCGACCAACAGCAGACCCGCCATTGCCAATGTGAATAGATGTCGTCTCATTGCTCACTCCTCCATCGTTTTGCCCCTGCAGTACGCACCGGAGCGGTGCACGGTTCGCAACCTGGCACAATTCGGGGGTGGACCCTGAAGTACTGCAACGGTTCCGGATCGGGGACGAATCGGCGGTCAAGGCCGTCTATGACCGGTTCGGTGGGCCGGTGTTCGCACTTTCGATGAGCATCTTGAGGGATGCGGGTCTCGCCGCGGACGCCACCCAGCAGACTTTCATCAAGGCCTGGCGGGCGGCCTCCACCTATGACCCTGAGCGCAGCTTCAGCCCTTGGATCTACGCCATTGCTCGCCGCACCGCGATCGACATCTACCGGAAGCGTGCCCGCGTCGTCGTCAGCGATCAGATCGAGGTGGTGTCGATGGCGCCGGGGTTGGAGACCGTATGGGAAGTGTTCGAGGTCCGATCCGCCCTCGACCAACTACCCGACGAAGAGCGCCAGGTGATCAAACTCTCCCATTTCGACGGGTTCACCCATGGCGAGATCGCAGACCAACTCGGAATACCGCTGGGGACCGTCAAATCGAGATCCCACCGCGCCCATCAGCGTCTTCTCGGGCTGCTCAATCACTTGGGGGAGATGTGAGACCGCGAACCGGCGACCGGCTGAGAGACGTAGAGGTTGGGTGTGATGGGATCTGAAGACATTCGCCCCGAATACCTGGCCACTGGGTCGGGTGGGAGCCCTGCCGACCATGAGCAGCTCGATCTGATTCGTGACGTCCTGGCTGAGAGCTCGACCTGGGAAGAGCCGCCGGAGGGGGTGGTCGAAGGGCTGTTGACGGCCATCGCCCGGGAGGGTCATACCGCACCTGCGGAGCCGGCGGTCAGGTCTGCGCGCCGCCCGCTGCTCCTGGCGGCGGGCTCGGTTGCGGCAATCGCTCTGCTCGTGTTCGGCATCGTTTCGGTGTTCGACGAGCAGATTGCAGAAACGGTGGTTGCGATGACCGGCACCGATTTGGCGCCTGCTGCGAGCGGGATCGCCTCTTTGCGACCAACTCCGTCGGGTTGGTACATCGGTCTCGACGTCAGCGGGCTGCCGGCGGCGCCCGAGGGCAGCTACTACGAAGGCTGGGTGTGGAGTGACGACGACCACGGTGTCAGTATCGGGACCTTCCACCTTCGTGCCGGTGACGATTCGGTCGTGTTGTGGTCCGGGGTCGATGTGGCCGAGTACCCCGCGATCTGGGTGACCCTCGAGGACGAGACAGAAGGCCCGGAGGCCTCGGATCAGATTGTGATGAAGGGTCGCGTCGAGGA
>CAZSMJ010000165.1:0-3478 GCA_964608055.1 uncultured Acidimicrobiaceae bacterium
TGTCGGGCCCGAGGTAGTAGACCTTGTCGAGGTACTCACGGTCGACGCCCGCGAGCGGCACGAACTCGATCACGTCGATGGTGCTGGTCGCCTTTTCCTCCAGCGCTTTGAGCTCCTCGGGCGAGAGGACGACGTACTGATCCTTGGAGAACTCGTATCCCTTGACCGTGTCGTCCCGCGTTACGACTTCATTTTCCTTCGGGCAGATGTACTGCTGCTTGAGGCGCGTGCCGCATTTCTTGTGGAGCATGTTGAACGAGACGCTCGCCTTCGATTCAGACGACGAGAAGATGTTGACCGGGACGGAGACGAGGCCGAAGGAGATCGTCGCGGTACCTATTGATCGGGCAGCCATGGTTCTGGGATGATGAGAGTGGGTAATGCTCAGCTCATATCTGAAATCTGGTGCGGATTCCTGGAACTGCAACCTAGGTATCCGCCCCCGCCCGAGCCGGACCCTGAGGAGCTTGGACTCGATGACATGCTGCTGGACGCTGCACTCGACATGCTACCCAGCAGCACAACGAGGATGACTACAATCAACAGACCGGTCAGCATGGTGGTCGGTGGCTCGGGGTTGTTACTGCCAATTTGTGTTTGATGTGAAGCAAGCTCAGGGAAGGCCCCTGCACGCTTTCAGGATCTTGTTCCGCGCCGATCGTGGATCGTTGATCACGCGATAAAACTCATCGAAGTACTTCAGGGTTTCTCGCGCGACGCGGCGATCGAGGAGCTTGCCGACCGGGTCTTCATAAAGCCCGTAAATCTGGGCCTTCTTCTCGTTGAACAGCGCGAACACCTTGGGGAACGCATCCCCCTCCGTGCAGTAACCCCTGAACAGGCGGTCGCGAACGCGGGTGACCGAGAGCGATGGATCGACGGTGGCGTAAGATGCGTTCACTGCGCCTGAGAAGTCAAAATCGAACGCGACGGGAACCGCGGCACCATCCGGTCGCGCCATCAGCTCCATGTTGTGGAGCCGATTGGTCGAAAAGTCCGTGTTTCCAATCATGTACTGGAAAACTCCGACCAGTGCGTCGTGGAAGGCGTCGAGATCTCCAGGCAGTGCGCCTTGCTGCTCCAGAATCTTTCCACCGAGCCGTGCCGCGATCGCTTTGGGCTCCTCGAGCAGGAATGCATACCGCATCGTCTCGACTCGCCCTTTCGCGCTGTCGGCGTAAGCAACCCGGAGCAGCCTCACCTTGTGACTCACCGGCGTCAGCAGCTGGTATATCCGGTAGAGCTGAAACTCCTGCAGCACGTACTGCTCGTGCTTGTCGTTGTCGCGGCAATAGCTCACCAGCTTCGGCTTGTCGAGTCCCATAAAGACCGTGCCCGCGGCGTGCTCGACGCTGAAGTTCAGGCGTAGCGGTGGGAACTCGCAGGTCTTGAGACGCCATATCCCGCGCGTTCGCACCCGCAGTGGTACAGTCATCGGCTCCGGGTGGTCACCCAGGTACGAAATGGTCGCGAATCGCCAGGCAGTATCCGCGCGTCGGCTGCCCGTGAAATTGCGAATGTTCGCTATGAGGGTGAGGGTGAACGGCTCCTCGGAGTCGAAGAAAGTCGGCGGCGGCCGGAGGGGCGCCGGCTTTTCGGAAGCCGGAGGAGTCGCTGGCTGTGCTACAAGCCAGCTGGCGTTAAGCAGAACTGCGACAGCCAGAACGGGTGAGACGATAGGGCGGATCGCCATAGAAGCCGTCTCCGTTGGAGCCGGGCCAATATTGTACGCCCCCAGAGGCTGCGCCAGAGTTTTCTGCGCAGAAACGGGTGTTGGATTGCCGGTGTTACCGTGGGGGAGAAGCTCGATGGCGTTGTACTCGAGCAAGCGATTCGCTAGGGTCGCGACCCGTTGAACGAAAACCCCGATCCGCGTGAGCGAATCGGGGTTTCCCGCCCTTGACAGGCTTGCTCTAGAACTGCCTTTCGGGTCTGTCTGTTCGATCGGGTCCGGGACGGGAGGCCGGGTTCCCGTCGACGCGATCTTTCACGTCGTCTACGCGGTCGGCGAGGCCAGAGGCGGCCTTTCCGAGTGTGGACCGTCCGCGGGTAAAGCCCTCGCTCGCAAATCCGCGCATGCCATCCCAAGCGCCGTATTTCCGGTCGCTCGTCCAACCACGCTTGAGGTCAGGCTCGATGTCCTCGAACGAGCGATTCCGGTAGTCGGGATTTCGGCTGGCGACATGACCGAGATAATACGCGGGCCTCACATCGTCGTAGCTTCGGCCCCCGACTCGGCCGGATGAGCTTTCGTATTTCCGCCGATAGAAGTCCTCGTCATCCTTCGTGACCGCGGTAGCTGCTTCGGCGACCGCGCGTCCCGACCACCATCCGCCCATCGCACCTACGATTCCACCAATGACTGTCCCAACCGGTCCAACGGCCGACCCGATTGCCGCGCCCGCCACTACCCCGGATATGCCGCCCGCTGCCTCGCCAACGTGGTCCGCGACACCCGGATGATCGTCGTGCTTGCCCAGCGCCTTGTCCTTCATGTGCTCGATCTTCCCGTCGCCTGTGTTGGTCACTCTGTCTCGATCCGTCATTCTGCTTTCCTCTCTCTGAAAATGCTATTAAGGAGTTTGGCAATTTCAGTACCTCTTTGGTGGTGGTGCCGCGGCTGTTCGTCACGGTAGAGTATCTCCTCAAAACCGGCGTTACATCCCGGCGCATCCTCGCGTCAATTCCTGGGCGCCGTCGCATGGCAGGAGAAGGTGCCCGATACCCTTGGAGGATCCGATCCGATTCGCTAAGCCCCCGGTCCGCCGACGCCGATCCTTTGCGCTAGCGGCAATAACGACTCTGCTTGGCTTCTCCTGCGTTGAGCCGCCGACATCACCCGACCAACCTGGTTCGCCGACGCCCGCCGTCACCGACCCGTTGTCAGGGAATGCGGTACTCCTGGCCGCCGGTGACATCGCGACCTGCACCAACGATTTCGACGAAGCGACTGCGAGAATCCTGGACGCAAGTCCTTCCGGAACCGTCGCGGTCCTCGGCGACAACGCCTACCAGAATGGCTCGACGAGCGATTACGCGGGCTGCTATCACCCGACTTGGGGACGCCACTTGAGCCGCACGAAGCCCGCGGTCGGCAACCACGAATACCAGACACCGGGGGCGACCGGGTACTACGGATACTTCGGCGCCAGGGCTGGCGATCCGGCGAAGGGCTACTACAGCTACGACCTCGGTGCCTGGCACATCATTGTTCTCAACAGCAACATCGCGCGCGATGCGTCTTCCGCGCAGCTCCAGTGGCTCCGGTCGGATCTACAGGCGAACAGCGACAAGACCTGCACGCTCGCGTACTGGCACCACCCCCGCTTCAGCTCGGGACTTCACAGCGACGACGCCACGCAGTCTGCGTTTTGGGAAACGCTCTACGCATTCAACGCCGACGTAGTCCTCAACGGACACGACCACGACTACGAGCGATTTGTGCCGCAGACGCCGTCCGGCGTTTCCGACCCGGCGC
>CAZSMJ010000166.1:0-3426 GCA_964608055.1 uncultured Acidimicrobiaceae bacterium
GCTCCCCACGCGTCGTTCCACGGCCTTGAGCGTCTCTGTGATCTCCTCCGCTTCCTTTGCCAGTTCGGTACCGGCCTGGGCCTCCAAGAGGCCAGCCTCAACAGCGACCAGGATCTGGGTTTCAAGATGTTTCGCCGAGCTGACTCCTCGGCGCATCTGTTGAGCGAAGTCTGCGGCCGCACGTTGAAGTGCGTTCCGATGAACGTTGCTGCCCCGCTCGATGTCACGCATCCCTGGCAGGAACAGGAAGCCGAATGTCACCACTCCGCCGAGGATTCCTGCAGCGATCAATGTGGTCCGAGCGCCCACCAGTTCGGCAATCGGCCCGGTGAGGGCGTAGGACAACGGCATCAGCCCGATCGAGATGAACCAGTCCAGACTGGACACCCTCCCTAGGAGGTGTCCCGGGACCAATCGCTGCTTCGTGGTTGCCCAGGCGATGAGCCCGGCGCTCTCAAGGGAGCCGAAGGTGAAGGCCGCGATCATCGCTTGCCAAGGGACTTTGGCCAGTCCGTAGCCGGCCACGGCCAGGGTGGATACTGACCAACAGATGTAGATGAACGTCATGTTTCGTCGTGGAACGCCTCGGTGACTGACGAAAATCGCAGCACCGATCGAGCCGATTCCACCAACTGCAAGGATGAATCCGAGGTCTGAGGCGGATCCGCCCATATCGTTCTTCACGACGAAAGGAAGCAGTACCTCGATCGGGCCCAGAAACAGAAGGTATGCACAGGTGGCTGCGAGGAAGGTTCCCCATAACCACACCTGCGAACGTATGTACCGAAAGCCCTCTGCAACGTCTCGAATGACGGAGCCCCCATCCTCAGATGTCTGGGCTTTCGGCCGCCGTCGCATCGAGGCCAATGCCGCAATCGAAACAGCGAAAGTACCGGCATCGAGCAGGAACGCACTACCTACGCCCCAAGCCCCGATCACCAGCCCTCCCACTGCCGGACCGGCGAGATGCCATGCAGCCGGACGAACGAACTGGTCCAGAGCGTTCGCCTGAGTGAGCTGGTCGGCTGGAACAAGCTCAGGAACGATTGCGTCGAACGACGGCCCGAAGAACGCGGTGCCTGCTCCATAGAGCGCGGCGAGCGCCGCGATATGCCACACCTCGATTACGCCGCCAATGGAGAGTATCCCGAGCGCTGCCACAGCGGCGCCTCGGATCAGGTCGGCCAGAATCATGACCACACGCCGATCGAAACGGTCGCTCACCACTCCGCCAAGTAGGAGCAGCAAAATGTGTGGCGTGGACATCGCAATGCCCACGATCGAAAGGGCCGTGGGCGCGTTCGAGAGCTCGTACACCTGCCATGCAATGGCAACCAGGAAGATGCCGTCCCCGAGCAGCGATACAACCATGCCGGTCCACAGCAGGCGGAAGTCCCGCAAACGCAAGGGTGACAGAAGCTGCACGCGATCGGACCGAATGGAGGTCGTGGCCCCGTTTTCTTCCATCAGCTTGGGCACCTCTCCGACGCGCTCAGACGGTTTGGCCTAGCGATCTGTCCTGTCAACGCACGCGAATATGCCCGCATTCAGGTGATATCGGACTGTTGGAAAGGGTCCTTTATGCCGACAAGGACTTGCCGCGCTGAGCTTGCGGACGCTTTGGCCTTGAGCTGGTGGACGCCCCTCCCCCACCCACTGCTACGACGGCCCGGTTTCGTGACGTGACTCCATTTTGAGCCTCCGCGGAGACGACAGGAATGGCTACTGCCATGACGGTGCCTTCAGGTCCGGTGGCGATGGAGATGGAACCCTCGATGGCCTCGACCATCAATCGAGCGAGATAGAGACCCAGGCCAGTACCCGAGCTGCGGCTGTGCTTCTCGAACTTGTCGAAAGCGCGAGGGAGGAATTCTTGGTCTATTCCCGGTCCGTTGTCTCGTATCAGGAAATAGAAGCCCGAGCCGGGCTCAACACCCACTGCCTGCATCGGGGTGAACGGAAGTGACCGTGCCACATCCACTTCCACTTTGGTGGCACCATGGGTAAACGCGTTGTCGGCCAGTGAAAGAAGTAGCTGGGTCAAAGCCTGGGGGTCGGTATGAACGACTTCGTCCGCAAACAGGTCGCCCCCAATGGTCAAGCTCGCGCTGTCGCCCCCCCGCCTTATTCTCTCCAGGACGTTCCCGACCGTTGTCTGCCTCAAGGTGTAGCTCAGTCCGCGGTTCTCGACGCGGGCCACGGTCAGCATTTGGGAAATGAGGCCGTCGAGTCGATGCCCATCCCTGATCATGTCCTCTACCAGCTCCTTCCGGTCTCCCTCGTCCAAGCCGTCGACATTCAGGAGTTCGGCGCCGGTGACCACACTGGTGAGAGGGGTTCGCAGCTCGTGGTTGATCATCAGCACGAATTCAGAGCGGATGCGGTTGGTCTCCTGTTCTGCTTCGAGGGCCATGACCAGTTGTTCCTCGACGTTCTTCTGCTCCGTGATGTCGTACATCACGCCTTGCAGGTAGATCGGCTTCCCATGCTCGTTGTAGACAGCATCAGCTTCCTCTCGGATCCAGACCAGGTTGTCGTCCTTGCCAACGATCCTGTACTCGCATTGAAGGCGGCCCTCACCCCGCAGCACTCCCAACTCGGCTCCAAATGCCGCTGCCTGGTCCTCAGGCACGATGCGCTGCCGCCAAACCGAGGCCGCCGCGAACTCTTCCTGGGTGAAACCCAGAATGGTTTCGATCTGCGGGCTGATATATGTGAAATCCCCGTCCTCACCAAATTCGGCGATATAGACGATGGCCGGTAAGCCTTCGACCAGCGAGCGGTACTTCACCTCGGCCTCGCGCAGAGCGCGGGCGGTTCGGCGATATTCGGTGATGTCCACCATCAGTCCGTTGAGTCGAAGGAGCACGAGGGCAAAGGTGATAATCGCGGCAGCCGCGGTGACTCTGGTCTGAACCCGGATCGACACCACGAAATTGATGCTGGGCGCCAAGAGTGCGGCGGCAGCGAGGATGAAGAGGCGCCGTCGCGGCTGTTTGGGCTCGGACTCTTCAACGGGCTCGTCGAACATGTGAGTCGAAGGGTGGAGAGCTGCCGCACCCCACAACAGGTAGAACAAACCCCAACCGCCTTCGAGATAGCCGGTGGTGTTGTCGTAGGCGCCGTGGAGGACGATCCAGCCGTAGATGCTGTCGGTCACGAACAGCACTGCGATCGAGCCCATCATGAGGTGGAATGCAGTGGAACGCCGCCCCGCACCCACGGCCAGGCGGACGGCAACTGTCACCAGGATGAGATCCATCAGCGGGTACGCCATGGCGACCAGTTTCTCCGCAAGGGTCAGAGTCGGATCCTGGACATAGGGCGAGATCAGGAACACCCAGGAGATCGTGCCAACTCCGATACCAACGATCAGCGAGTCGATGAGACTCGCCCGGTCGCGGCCCGGGCTCCGGTGGCGGACCA
>CAZSMJ010000167.1:0-3387 GCA_964608055.1 uncultured Acidimicrobiaceae bacterium
CCGCTACTTCGACAGGGAGACAGGGGAAAAGATCCCACCAAGGGTGCTGCGATGACATCCGTAACCGACGGTTCACATCGCCGATACCTGGCCGACAACCCGAGGTTCCTCGCCGGCTTGTTCATGTCACCCGCAGTCGTCTACATCCTGGCTCTGGTCGGCTTCCCGTTCGTTCTCGCAATCATCTATTCCTTCACCGACATCAGCACCGGGAACCCCGCCCTGGACTTCGTCGGGTGGGACACCTTCGCCCGGGTCCTCGAGGACCCGGTCTTTCGTCAGGCCCTCTGGAACACGTTCTGGTTCGCCATCGTCGCCAATCTGATAGTCGTGGTGCTGGCGACGGCGCTGGCCGAGGTGCTGACCAGGGACTTCAAGGGCAAATGGCTGGTGAGGTTCCTCGTGCTGCTGCCCTGGGTGGCTCCGGTCTCTCTGGCCACGATCACCTGGCTGTGGACCCTGGACTCCATCTTCTCACCGATCGATTGGGGGTTGCGCGAGCTTGGCTTGATCACCGAGAACATGTACTGGTTGGGCCGACCCGAGTTGGCCAGGCTCTCGGTGGTTGTCGTTCAGGCCTGGCGGGTGGTGCCGCTGGCGGCGGTGATCGTGATGGCCGGTCTCATCGCCATCCCAAGCGAGATCAACGACGCCGTGTCCGTCGACGGCGCCGGAACCTGGCGAAAAATGTTCCAGGTCACCATCCCGCTGCTGGCGCCCATCATTGCCGTCGCCGTCCTCTTCGGCGTGATCCTCACCATCTCCGACATGAGCGTGGTCTATGTGTTGACCCGGGGGGGCCCGACCAACTCCACACAGGTCCTGTCCACGTGGGCCTTCATCAAAGGGATCGAGGGTGGCGCCCTGGGCCAGGGGGCGGCGGTTGCGCTGTTCCTACTCCCGGTGCTGGTCGGGATCACCGCGGTGGTCCTCCGTCTGGCTCGTCGTCGGGAGGTGCTCTGAGATGACATGGGCGGAGACAGACGTCCAAGCGCTGCATCGAAAGGCGGACAGACGCCGTCGGCTGGGTCGGTTCGGGCTCTACACGGCGGCGATCACGTTCGCCTTCGTTGCCGCCTTTCCTTTCAGCTGGGCGCTGATCAGCATGTTCAAGCAGTCCAGTGACCTGTACGTCAAGGGGAACAACCCCTTCTGGTACAACGAGCCTCCCACGCTGGAGCACATCGAGTTCCTCTTCGCTCAGACCAACTATCTGACCTTCCTCAGGAACACCGTCATCGTCGGCCTCGCGGTGACCACTATCACGTTGGTCCTCGCCCTGCCCGTGGCCTACGCCCTGGCCCGTCTCCGTCTGCGCTGGGGGGAGAGGATGGGGATCGCCATCTTCCTCGTCTACCTGATCCCGTCGACCCTCCTCTTCATCCCAATGACCCGGGTCATCACCAATCTCGGTCTCCAGGAGACGCTGTGGTCCCTCATCGTCGTCTACCCCACCATCACCATCCCCATCTCCTCGTGGCTGCTGATGGGATTCTTCAAGGGGATCCCGATGGACATCGAAGAACAGGCGATGGTCGACGGTCAGAGCCGGATCGGGGCCATCACCCGTGTCGTGCTTCCCCTGATGTTCCCCGGCATCGTGGCGGTCATCGTCTTCGCCTTCACCATCTCCGCCACCGAGTTCATATACGCCTTGTCGTTCAACAAGTCATCTGCGGTCAAGACGATGGCCACCGGTGTCCCGACCGAGCTGATTCGTGGCGACGTGTTCTTCTGGCAATCACTTCAGGCCGCGGTGATCCTCTTCGCGGTCCCCATCGCCCTGATCTTCAACGCCTTCCTGGACCGGTTCATCACCGGATTCACAATGGGCGCGGTCAAGGGTTAGGCGCTCGGATGGCTACCCAGGGTCGAGGTCACCTCATAGCCCAAGGATTAGAACACGCTTGCCTGGGCGGAAGGACAGCTCTCGGGGACGGTGTGTCGAGGTGGGCATGGGCGCCCGCGTCCTGCCCCGACTGAAGGTCGAAGCGCACGCAGTGGTGAGAGCCGGGGCAGTTGTGACTCGATCGGTCGGGGCCCAGTCCACGGTGGTGGGTGTGCCCGCCAAGGCGCGCGATCGATCATTGAAGATCGAGGTCGACTAGATCGCCGCAGCCACGGAAGCGTCACCGAGCCGAGGACTTGATCTCTGATGCGCGAGGGACGGGTCCTGCAAACCAATCAGGGCCGTCCTTGCGAACGGCCCTTGCCCCCCCTCGATCACCAACGGTGATCGGTCCCCCCGTAAACGGGGGGACAGGGTGATGTTTCTGAGTCGGGACGGTGGGACTTGAACCCACGACCTCAGCGTCCCGAACGCTGCGCGCTACCAAGCTGCGCTACGTCCCGATTTCGTTCAGATGCTAGGCGAGGGGTGAGGTCTAGCTCATTCGGATACGAAGACAAGCGTCCTTTTCCCAGCCTCCATTACCGAATACGCTGGGCCGAGGAGGTCTATTACCGCCAAGGAGGGGAACGATGGCTGCCTACGACGCCCAGCTCCGCATGGACTGGACGGATGAACCACCGATCAAGGTGCTCATCGATCTCACCGACGAACGAATGACGTTGAAGTCCGGCGACGTGGAAGTCGCCGACTGGTCCCTGGCCGACATCCGGGTCTCACCGATGCCCGACGGTTTCCACGTCCGGGCGGAAGGAGAGGAGATCGTCCTCGACGTGACCGAAGATGCTCGGTTCGCTCTCGACCTCGGGCTCCGCCACGCTCCTCCGACCCTCCGCCGTCGCATGTCCGCGCTCCTACGACAGGACGCTCCCGACTAGACGAAGCGAATCAGACCAACAACTCTGCGATCTGGACCGAGTTGAGAGCGGCGCCTTTGCGCAGATTGTCACCGACGACCCACAGGTTGATACCCCCCGGCTCCCCGATGGTGGGGCGAATCCTGCCCACCAGCACGTCGTCGATTCCGGCCGAGTCCAACGGTGTGGGCACCCGGTCCTCCCACACCTGGACCCCAGGGGCGGCGGCCAGGATCTTTCGAGCTTCGTCGGCGTGCATCGGTTGCTCGAAGCGGAGGGTCGCCACCACGCCATGGCCGACCAGCACCGGCACCCGGACACAGGTGGGCTCGACGAGGAGATCGGGTATCTCGAGGATCTTCCGCGACTCGTTGACCAGCTTCCACTCCTCATCGGTGTAACCCTGCTCGGTCATCGAGCCGAGGAACGGCAAGACGTTGAATCCGATCGGCCGGACGAAGAGGGCGGGAACCGGATCGATCCAGCCGCCGGTCATCAAGGCGTCCAGATCGGGTCGGAAACGGTCGGTTTGCTCGATCAGCTCGACTACTCCCTGTTGCCCGGAGCCGGACACCGACTGATAGGAGGTGGCAGTCATATTGCGCAGACCCGCAGCCCGAT
>CAZSMJ010000168.1:0-3364 GCA_964608055.1 uncultured Acidimicrobiaceae bacterium
GCCGCCGCCTTCCTCGACTACGCGGCGGAGGCGGACATCCAGTTGTTCATCTAGGAGGCAGCGGGTCGATAGGCGACGCAGTCGATCTCGATTGCGGCACCCAAGGCCAACTCGACCCCGCCCACCGTGATCCGTGCCGGAGGTGAGCTCTCGAACACCGTCAGATAGACGTCGTTCATCTCGTTGAAGGTGCCCATGTCGTGGAGATAGACGTTGACCTTGACGACGTCTTCGAGCCCGGCTCCGCAGGCTTCGAGGATTCGACTGATGTTGTCCAGGACTTGGGCAGTTTCGGGCCCAGTGCCCCCCGGCACCAGGCTCATCGTCTCTCCGACGGTGCCCAACGACCCGGCGACGTGGATGAAATCGCCGGCCACGACCGCGTGACTGAACGAGGGAAGCCGGGCTAGCCCCGGTGCTATCACTTTTTCCAACTCGCACCTCCTGGCAAATAGAGTCGACTCGGTGAGCCGAGGAGCAAGGTAGTGGGCGAGACGCGTCGCACGGGGTGGGGAGGCGAGCCGGTCGCGGCACCAAGCCTGGACGAGATCCGGTCGGCATCCGAACGCCTTCGGGGAACGGTTGTGCGCACCCCGCTCGTCGATCTGCACAGCTACGACACCGGCACCGACATCCATCTCAAGCCCGAAGTGCTGCAGCCGGTCGGATCCTTCAAGATCCGCGGTGTTGGCAACTGGGCGCTCAGCCTCAGCGAAGTAGAACGTCGCCGCGGGATCTCGACCACCAGCGCCGGCAACACCGCGGCGGCGCTCGGCTACATGGCAAGACGTCTCGGAGTCCCGGCCAGATCGATGGTCCCCTCCACCCTCCACGAGACCAAGCGACGGATGCTGGGCTCCTATGGGGTGGAGCTGGTCGAGGTTGGCATGGAGGACCTCATGGCCTACATGTTCGAGGAGAAATGGCGCGACGAGCCCTACAGCTATCTCAACCCCTGGGGGGAGCCGTTGATGATCGCCGGCCACGCCACGATCGGTGTCGAGGTCTTCGAGGACCTACCCGAGATCGAATCGGTGTTCGTCCCGGTCGGCGGTGGCGCCTTGCTGTGCGGGGTGGCAGCAGCATTGAAGGCGCTCAAACCTTCTGTCCGGGTCTACGCGGTGCAGGCTGCGGTGAACTCCGCCCTCTCCGCCGCCTTCGAAGCCGGAGGCCCGGTGTGGATCGAATGGCACGACACCGTGGTCGAGGGCGCCTCGACACCGGTCATCACCGACGAGATGTATCCGTTACTGCGTACCTTGGTGGACGAGGTGGTCCTGGTCTCCGAAGACCAGGTGAAAGATGCCATGCGCCGGCTCGCCCTTCGCAACAAGCTGGTGACCGAAGGGGCCGGTGCTGCAGCGGTGGCAGCCGCCCTCTCGATCCCTTTGGAGCAACGGGGGACGACGGTGTGTGTTGTCAGTGGTGGGAGTGTCGATGAAGCGCTGCTTCGTGAGGTCCTCGACCGGCCAGGTTGACTGCAATCGGCTCAGGCAGGGAAGGCCAGAGCAGGTGTTTTGTCCGATGTGGTGGGGAGGGTGAGTTCGAACCTGGTCCATCCGGCCCGTCGCCGGTAGACGAGGTCGCCGCCCATGATCCTCGCCAGTTGGCGGGCAACCGCCAACCCAAGACCCACCGAGTCCGGGCGAGCTTCGTCGGTCTGGGCCCGGTAGTAGGGATCGAATATTCGCTCGGAGTCGACGACGTTGATTCCCGGCCCGTCGTCACTCACGACCATCACCGCGGTGTCGCCGAGCGAGGAAACGCTGATCTTGACCTGGCTGCCGCCGTATCGGGCGGCGTTGGTGAGGAGGTTGCGCATGATCTGCCTGGTGCGCAGGGTGTCGGCCCATGCCGGCGTCGCCTCCCCGTCGACGGCCACGTCGACTCCTGTCCTCATCGAGTCGACGACGGACCGCGACTCCTGGAGGAGGTCGATGGCCGAGGGTTTGACGGTCAGGTTTCCCGAAGCGGCGCGTTCGGCGGTGAGCAGATCGTCTACCAGTTGGGCCATCTCGACACTCTGGCCGGCGATGAGCTCGACCATCTCTGCAATCTCCTCCGGGGAGTAATCCGCGACATTCTCGGCCAGCTCACCGGCAAATCCCACCACGGCTGCGAGTGGGGTGCGTAGCTCGTGGCTGACGGTTGCGATGAATCGATCCTTGGCTTCCGCCAGCTCCTCGAGCCCTTCCCGGGCGTGCTCGCGCTCCCAGTAGGCGCCGACCATGTCGGCGGCCCGGGTCAAGGCCTCGACCTCCACCGGAAGCCAGGTTCCTTCCCTCCAGAAGTCCGAGTAGCCGAGGGTGCCCACCCACTGATCGCGAATGAAGATGGGCGCCATCAACTCGGCTTTGATTCCTTCGGCCTCATAGCGGTCACGAATCGGCCGGGGGAGATCGGAGGTGATCACCTGTGCCGGCTCTCCGGCAGCGAGCAGTTGGTTCACTTGCTCGAGTTGGTCGTAGTCGCCGCCGCTGAAGAGGTTCTCACCGTGGGGCACGTTCGGGCCCGTGGCATCGGCCACGATTTTCCATGTCACGTTGCCCTCGCGATCTATCCGGTTCATGTCGATGTAGGCGTAGTCGGCCTCGGTGGCGTCGAGCAGCGCCTGGAGCGCCGCGGTCAACGGTTCGTCGTCACGACGGGTGAGGAGGACCTGTGAGCAGCGGGCCAGTGCCTGTTGGATCCTGGAATGTCTCGTCTCCAGCTCTGAGGCGACGGCCAGCGACTCGAGGAGCCCGGAGGTGAGCCAGATCGCCAATCCTTGTCCCACGATCCCAACCAGCAACCGGCTAACCGAAGCGGCGAGCCCTGGCTGCTCGATGACGATCGAGGCCACCGTATAGATCCCGATCAGGGTTGATCCCACCACCAACGGAGCCGCGTTCCGGGACTGGCGGGTGGTGACGTAGACAATGGCGATCACGATCAAGAGGGCGAGGGTGGCCCCGGTGTCGAACCCGGCCACATCCATCAGGCCGGCGGCCTCGACCAGGCTGAGTGTCCCAAAAACGATCGCTGCCATAGCCATGACCGGCTCGGTGCGTCGTGAGGTCATGAGCTGGTAGAGGGCCACGATCGCGATGAGACCATCGGCGATGGCGCGCACGGCAGCACTCGGATCCGCGTTCAACGCAGGGCCCAACTCGGTGACGGCGGCTAACGAGCCACCAAGCACTGCTGCTACGAGTGTGACTTCCTGGTCGCGTTTGTTGCCACCTTTGAGAGGTGGTGACGTCATTTGGGGGTTATCGGACGTTCCCGCGTCGGAATTGATGCTGCGATCGCGCCGCTTTGTCGCCAGCAAGGGTTGTCCCCCTGCGGAGCGGGGGGACCGTCCGACCGTCAGGTCGGGCGAGGG
>CAZSMJ010000169.1:0-3354 GCA_964608055.1 uncultured Acidimicrobiaceae bacterium
GCCTGATGGATGGCCCGCCAGAACAGATCGTCGAGGTTTGGGAATTCTTTCCGATGGTCAGCAGTGAAGAAGTCGGCCCACAACACCATCAAGTGGTGCTTGACCTCCTCAGCCCGTTCCTCTTTGAGGGCGATGGCCCGGGCCTTGAAGACCTCGTCGTCGGAGCCGGCGTATTTCTCGGCGATCTTGAGGACCGACATGGCCTCGATCTTGGCCTGGGCCGGGTCGTAGACCCCGCAGTAGAGGTCGCAGTGAGCATGGGCGACAGTTAGCTGGCGCATTGACACTCCTTATTGGTCGTTATGCCTTTCCGACCATACCCTCCCCCGACCATGTCTATGCGAAGGTTCCGGGTGGCCGAGGAGTCGATGCTGCCCACCCTCGTGCCCGGCGAGGAGTTCGTCGCAACCGATTCACGACCGCCGGCAAAGGGCGAGATCGTCGTCTTCCCCCATCCCGGCCGCGATGACTTCTGGCTGGTCAAGCGAATGACGGCGGGACCAGGAGATGTGGTCGGAAACCGGCGACTCGATGACAACGAGGCCTGGGTCACATCAGACAACTCTGAGGCGACACGGGCCGACTCACGGACCCTGGGCCCGATCTCCCTCGACCTGCTTTGGGCTCAGGTCACTCACCTCGACGCGGCCAGCTTCGGCGAGGCAGCCCTCTTGCTTGGCCAGGAAGACCCTGCACTCGAGCACCTCCTGAATGATTGGGGGATGCCGCCCTTCTGGCAACGCGAGCCCGGGTTCGCAACGATCGTCCTCTTGATCATGGAGCAACAGGTCTCCCTGGAGTCGGGTGCAGCCATGTTCCGTCGGCTCATCCACCTGCTCGGCGCCGTAACGCCCGAGGCCGTGCTCGCCGCCGGCGACGAAGGGCTGCGATCGATCGGGGTCACCCGTCAGAAGTCGGATTACCTGCTCCGGCTCGCCGATGCTGTGGTGACCGGCGAGCTCGACCTGCCATCACTGGTGCTTGCCGACGAGGCTGAGGCTCGATCGACACTGCTGGCGATCAAGGGGATCGGCCTGTGGACTGCCGATGCCTATCTGCTGTCCGCCGTCAGATTGCCTGACATCTTCCCGATCGGAGATCGGGCATTGCAGGTCGGGGCTATGGAGGCCCTGGAACTCGGGGCGATTCCGAAGCCTGAGGAACTGGAGGTCCTTTCCGCGCCGTGGCGCCCGGTGCGAGCCGTGGCCGCAAGGCTTATCTGGCATCGGTACCTGGCGACCAGGGGACGGATCGAACCGCCTGACCCGGTCGCCGGTCACATGCCCACCAACGAGGCGTAGAGTCGAACCCATGACCGAGTTCGTCGTCCAGATGGAAAACCGTCCGGGCAGACTCGCCACCCTGACCGAGTCGTTGGCAGCCTTCGGGGTCAACATCGAGGCCCTCGCCGCGTACGGAACCAACGGGGAGGGGATCGTGCGTTTGATCGTTGACGACGCCCCAACCACCCGTCGAGTCTTGAGCGAAGCAGCGCTCCAGAGCGAGGAGCACATGGTGCTGACCGCACAACTCCCCCACCGTCCGGGGGAGCTGGCCCGTCTCACCCGGCTCATCGCCGACGCCGGGGTGAACATCGATGCCCTCTACGTTCTCCGCTCCACAGCCGAGGGGATCGAGCTCGCCGTTTCGATCGACGAGCCCGAGAGCGGCCTACCCGATCTTCCGGTCACCGGAGGGGTGTTAGTGGTCTAAAAGCCCAGAGTCGATAGTCTGCCGCCGATGTGGTCGAGAATTTCTGAGCTTTTCCGCTCCCGGGTCTTCCTCTCGGTACTCCTGGGTGTGATCGTCGTGGGCGCCGGGGTGGCGATCTTCATCGTGGCAAATGCGGACCCGGAAGTCGTAGAGACCACAACGTCATCTTCCTCGACCACGACAACCGTTGCCAGCACGACGACGAGCGCTGTCGCGACGACAACCACATCTGGGACGACCTCTCAAATCAATGGGCTCCCAGTGGCCGACCCGGCCCTTCTCAACCGCAGGCTCCTCGCCGTCAAAATCGACAACCATCCCAACGCCAGGCCACATTCAGGGATCCAGCAGGCTGACGCGGTCATCGAGCTCATGGTGGAAGGCGTGACCCGATTCATCTCGATGTGGCAGCAGAGTGACTCGGAATTTCTGGGACCGATGCGATCCGGTCGCCCCACCGACCAAACTCTTCTCGCCTTCTTCAATGAGCCAACGCTGGCCATATCCGGCGCCCAAAGCTGGGTGCAGGACATGATCCGCTCGGTTGGCATCCATCTCATCGGAGAGGTGGATCCGGCAACCTTCCGCGTTTCGGGTCGGCGGGCTCCCCACAACCTCTTCACTAACACGTTATTGCTGCGCGAGTACGCCAACTCGGTCGGCTACCCGGATTTGCCCATCGACGGCCCGATGTGGGAGTTCGGCCCGATGCGAGCCGACGCCCGAGCCGCGAACCGGGTTTCGATCGGCTTCTCGGGCAACCCCGTGGAGTGGACATGGGATGCGAACAACGCAACATGGCTGCGCACTCTCGGGGGGAATGTATCCAGCTGGCGCACCGAGGACGGCCTGGAGGGCCAGATCGGCTTCCCGGTTCTCGTCGCCCTTTTCGTCGAGCAGTACTCGGTCGGGAACCTGCCCGCCAGCCGGACTTCGGGAACCGGGCTGGCCTATGTCTTCGCAGAGGGCAAAGTGATCGAGGGCACCTGGCAGCGCGAAGGTCTGACCGACTGGTTCCGGCTCACAGACATGAACGGGGTCGCGATCCAGGTCCCGCCGGGCCAGGTGTGGATCTCGCTTGTACCCGACAGCAGCGGGCTCATAATCGAATGAGGCCCGGGACGCCGGCCTCGCTAGCGTCGCCCGGGTGTTTGATGTCTCTGCTGTTGACCGGGTCCATGCGGCGCTCGATGCGGCGCACGCCACCCAGGACACTCTGAACGGCTTCACCCACATCGATGACGAGCTGGCCCTGGCCCGCGCCCGCGAGATCGAAGTCGCCGTCGAAACCGGCGGGTACACCGCAGCACTGGCCGGGGTCCCGGTCGCTCTCAAGGATCTGATCCACCATCGGGGTCGGGTGACGACCTGCGGATCTGCCTTCTACCGCCGTGACGCAATCAGCAGCGCACCTGCAGTAGAGCGACTGGAGGAGGCAGGGGCGGTGATCGTCGGCCGCACCGGGCTTCACGAGTTCGCCTTCGGGTTCTCCAGCGAGAACCCGCATTTCGGTCCCGTCCACAACCCATGGGATCCGACTACCTCTCCAGGCGGGTCCTCCGGTGGATCGGCTGCGGCAGTGGCAGCCGGCATCACTCCGATCGCCATCGGCACCGACACCGGGGGCTCAGTACGGGTCCC
>CAZSMJ010000170.1:0-3254 GCA_964608055.1 uncultured Acidimicrobiaceae bacterium
AGCCGTCCATCCCCAATTCCGAGGACAGCACCCCGATCGGCTCATCGGTTGGCTCGAGAACCACCGCCCCGGCACCATCACCAAAGAGCACACAGGTGGCTCGATCGGTGAAGTCCATGAGGTAGTGAAGCTTCTCGGTCCCGATCACGACAACGGTCTTGTGGGTGCCGCCCCGAATCATGTTGGTGCCCACCACCAACCCGTAGACGAACCCGGAACAAGCTGCATTGATATCCATCGCAGCCGAGTTCCACGCCTCCATCCTCTTCTGCACCACCGAGGCGGTGGAGGGGATTATCGAGTCACCGGTGCAGGTGGCCACCAGGATCAGATCGACGTCCGCGGCTGTTTTCCCCGCCGCGGCCAGGGCCCTCAACGCGGCAATCGCGCCCAGTTCGGATGCTTCCACATGGCTTATCCGCCGCTCCTTGATCCCGGTGCGGGTCGTGATCCATTCGTCGGATGTGTCGACCAACTGCTCCAGGTCATGATTGGACAACACGTTGGGCGGCATGCACTTGCCCCATCCGGTTATCTCGGCGTTGCGCATAAACGTCTCCTCAAAGTTGGCCAATGGTACCGATGGCCTCGGTCGCGGCCTCGATGTCGTCAATGCCGGACACCACCAGCACGCGAGCATCCTCCACCGTCCTCTTGGCCAGGCCGGCGGTCACGTCCCCAGGCCCGACGTGGATGAAGGTGTCGATTCCTGTTGCGGCCATGTTGACGAGGCTTTCGGAGAACCGCACCGGAGACACCACCTGGCGGGCCAGCAACTGCTTCACCGTATCGACTTCATGGGGCTGGGCGGTGGTGTTGGCCCAAACCGGAAACACCGGGTCCCCGACCGTCACCTGCTCGAGGGCGCTGGCGACGACTGCCGCCGCCGGCTCCATGAACGTCGAATGAAACGCCCCCGACACCTTGAGCGGGATCGCCCGGCGTACCCCGAGGTTCCCGGCGTTCTCCACCAACCATTCGAGATCGGCTGCCCCACCGGCGACCACGATCTGCCCCGGGGCGTTGATATTGGCAACCTCGAGGCGGCCTCCCATCTCCACCCGCAGGGCGCAGATCTCCTTCGCTTGGGCCTCATTCGCCCCGAGCAGCGCCGCCATCCCCGACGGCTCCAGTTCAGCGGCTTCGGCCATGGCCCGCCCCCGGAGGGCCACCGTCGCCAGGGCGGACTCATAGTCGAAGAACCCGGCCGCGGCGAGAGCGGTGTACTCACCAAGGGAGTGCCCGGCCGCTCCAGCAGGCACGAGCCCCGTCTCGGTGACGAACACGTCCCACAAAGCAAATGAAAGGGCGAACAGGGCCGGCTGGGCGTGCTCGGTGCGGGTCAGTGCCTCCTCGGGGCCGTCGAGGCACATCGAACGCAGAGAAAAGCCGAGCAAGCTGTCGGCTCGCTCTCCAAGCAGGTCGGGCCTGGTCTCGAAGAGGTCCCTCCCCATCCCGACATGCTGACTCCCCTGACCGGGAAAGAGGATTCCGACACTCACTTGCTATCCGACTCCTGCCTTCTCGGCTCGGTTACTCCAAGACCTTGAGGAGGCGGCTCACATCCCCGGAGTCAACGTCGCGGTGAACGACGATCCTCCACCAGCCGGCCTGGGGTGGATTGATCTTGATCCCGGCCTTGTCGAGCCGGGCGCTGACCTCGGCCCATTCCATGCCAAGTGCAGAAAAATCGACACGCACCATGTTGGTCTCGACCAGTGTCGGGTCCACTGAGCCCGGGTAACGCTCGGCGAGGCCTTCTCCCAGCGTGCGGGCCAGGATGTGATCCTCGATGAGCCTGCTTCGGCCAGCGAGTGCCACCCTCGCCGCGGCGGCCAGCACCCCTGCCTGCCGCATGCCACCACCAAGACGCTTTCGCAAATAGCGGATCTCGTCGATCGTCCCCTGGGGCCCGCAAACGATCGATCCCACCGGAGCGCCCAACCCTTTCGAGAAGCAGAACTGGATCGTGTCGGCCACTGCCGCGTATCGGTCTGCCGACACGCCCGACGCCGCCACCGCGTTGAAGATCCTTGCCCCGTCCAGATGCACCTTCAGGGAATGAGCGCGGGCTACCTCTGAGGTCTTCTCCATCAGGTCGATCGGGATCACCCTTCCCCCGGAAAGGTTGTGGGTGTTCTCCCAGAGCAGGAGGCCGATTCGGGGAAAGAACCCACTCAGCTCCATCGCCTGTTCGACGTCTTCGGGCTCGATGCGGCCACCGTCTCCGGAGACGGTCCGGAAGCCGACTCCTGACAGAGCTTGAGGGGCTCCGGCCTCGATACTTCGGACGTGGCTCCCCTCATGGGCGAGAACCTCCTCGCCGGGATGAGTGTGAAACATGATCGAAAGCTGGTTCCCCATGGTCCCGGTTGGGACGAAGATCGCCGCCTCCTTGCCGGTGATCGAGGCAGATTCCTCCTCGAGGAGATTCACGGTCGGGTCGTCGTGATAGACGTCATCCCCAAGAGGAGCTGCGACCATTGCCGCGAGCATCTCCGCTGTCGGCCTGGTGACAGTGTCGGATCTGAAATCGGCGATGCCGTCGTCGAAGGCCATCGTCGAAGGGTAGAGGGGGCCGAGCTTTTCAGCCGTGGAGACGGTCGAGGACGACTCTGAATCGTCTCGGGATCGCGTTCCTGGCCAGCCCAAGCACATCGCGAATCAGCCCGAGCAGGTCGCCCGGCCCGTCCCAATGCTCCTCGACCACCTCCGGGCCGGCCCGCTCGATCACCCGGTCGAGGACATAGGTGAGGATGAGAAGGTCGTCGAGCCAGCCCAAGACGGGGATGAACTCGGGCACGAGATCGATGGGGCTGGCCACATAGGCAGCGGCCATGCCAAGAGCGATCTTCGAGCGACGCGGGACCCGGGGGTCGGCGAGGAGGCGCGCGACCAGCTTGACGAAATTGGGCACCAGCAAGACAGCGTCCTTCGCCAGCTGACGCACCTGGACCCCAGTCTCGTCCGGGGTGAGCACCTCATCGGGTCGGATGCTGTTTGGCTCTTCGCTCATTCGATTTCGATCCTCGTTCTCGTCGTATCGGCCGTGCTTCCCTCATTCTCGCCGATACTGCCAACTTCTTCGATCACGGCCTCGACAGCCTTGAGACCTTCCACCGCCGCCTGGAGCAGGTGGTAGGCCACCCGGCGCCCGGCGCGTGCCAGGGCCTGCACGGCGTCGGACTGGTCCTTCACGATCTCTTGTCCGGATCGGAGAAGGAAACAGTGAGGGTGCCCCCGTCAAGACGGGC
>CAZSMJ010000171.1:0-3250 GCA_964608055.1 uncultured Acidimicrobiaceae bacterium
CGGGCTCGAGATAGGGCCCTTCGCCGTTGGAGCCCCCGATCACGAAGCCAGAGATACCGGCTTCAGAGAGAACCCGGAGATTGTGAGTGTGGGCCTTGGTGTCGATTTCGCCACTCCGAGTGAACGGCGTGATCAGCGCGGGCATGTACTCGGGAGGGGATGGCATCGACGACAGGCTAGGAGCCTGGGTGCGGATTCCGCCGCTAGCCAGGTGCTGGTGGCTCCATGCGGAAAATGGCGTCGTCTTCCCAGTTGACTGTGCCGGTCCACCAGAGGAAGCTGGTTTGCCACTGATGCTGAAACTGGATGCGAACACCGATCCAGTCTGCGTCATCCTCGTCGTTCACCCTGTCCGCTGGATCCCAGTTGCTGCCGAGGTTGGTGGCAACCCATGTTGAGCCTTGGCACACCACCAAGTTGAGATCGGCGGGAGTAGAGGGCCTGTAAATCCGTGTGAAGCTGTTGTTCCCTGGGTAGGACCCGCTGGTGTCGGACTTGTAGATGTGGACAAATCGGACCAGGCCGGTGTCGAGTGACTGGAGGGCTCCGGTGGCCGCTTCCAGGATCACACAGTCGGCATCCCCGTTGTTGGCTGCAGATGCCGCGACGCGGCCCCCTTCTCGGGAGGCGACAGTCACGGTGAGCCAGTCGCGGAAGGCCATTCCGTACTCGTAAGCCCCCAACGCGATCATCATCAACAACACGAAGATCAACGAGAATTCGATCAGGGTTGTGCCCTTTTCTCGGTCCTCGACCTTGGAGCGATGGAGGATCCTCATTCGTTGGGCACGAGACGGACCGGATTTCCGATCACTCGCGCCTTCCACGTGGTGCGGTCGTGTGACGTGTTGAGGACGAGGTTCATCTTCCAGAAACAGTCCGTGGTGCAGGTGTAGTTGGTCGGGAT
Organism: uncultured Acidimicrobiaceae bacterium; assembly: GCA_964608055.1. GTDB lineage: Bacteria > Actinomycetota > Acidimicrobiia > Spongiisociales > ZC4RG35 > JALYNX01. The sequence goes on from CAZSMJ010000171.1 coordinate 908, forward strand.
CCCGATCTCCATGGTGATCCAATGTGAGTTGAACTGGGCAACGCCACCAATAGTCGTAGGGATGCTGCATGTGGATCCGCTGCTCCCGTTGGTGGCGGTCCAGCTGCAGGAAACCGTGCCGACGCCGGGGGGAGGAACAACCGTCATCGTGGCGTTGCCTGCTCCTTCGCCGGGGTCGAAGAAGCTGAGCTCGAGGGTCTTGTTGGCGTGCACCGGCTCGACCTCGGCCAGGTAGACGGTCGCGGTTCCGGATGCCGAGTTGGTGAAGATCGACATGTCGTCGATGGCGAACAGGCGGGGAAAGCTTGTCGCGGAGATGTTGTTAGACGACGCCATGATCGAGTAGCCATTGTTCCCACCGATGTTCCCGCCGTTCTGCACCTTGACCACATAGATCCCGGCCGGTACTCCACCCGCTGGGGCGAACCGACACAGACGGAACCATCTGTTCAAGTGCGTGCCGGAGTCGGCTCCGGAATTGATGGTGGTCGGGTTGGGGCCGCCGGTGGAGCAGGTAGTGACCACTGTGTTGTTCGTCGGGTTGAGAGGCGTGTCATCGGGTCGGAAGAGGGTGAAGGTCATGTTGGTGCCGCCACTTGCGCTGTTGCCCAGACTCTCCTCGTCTCCGGCCTCGGCAAAGCTGGCTCTGTCGTAGAAGCCGCCGTCCCAGATCCAGACATCGAGGAAGGTCTTGCCTGCCGGCATCTCGACTCCGTAGTAGTAGTTCGGGTCGTAGTCGCTGTTGATGCCACCACCACAACCGCCATTGCCGGTGATGCACTCCACCCCATACGGATCACCGTGCTCTTTGGCGGTGCGTCGCCCGTTCATGGCGGCCCAGAAGTTCTGTGTGTAACCGTTGCAGACCGCTCGGGCATTCACTCCGTTGGTAACGAGACCCGCGTCTGTGGTGCTACCGCCGATGCCAAAGCAGTTGGCCGGGCTCCCCATCGGAACCGGCTTCACGTACTCGGCCGTGGCCACCCGGGTGATATCGAATGAGTCGAATCCGAACAGCTTGACGAAGAAGGTCGGGATCGCTGTCGCCAAGGTCACTTCGAGTTTGTTGTCGGCAAGTTGGCGCCAATCGAGATCGTCGGGCCCTCCGCCGGCCACCGGGGCGTTGTTGATGGTCCCGATGTCATAGCTGTTGGCATTGGCAGCGCCGAGAGTGTTGTTGTTCACCCCGGTGGTGTCGCCGGGGAGGAAGACCACGCCAGCCAGAGCCGCCGAGTCAGCCGCGCGCTGGACGCGAGCTGCATTGAGGTAGAGCCAACCCAAGTCGACGGCGAATGCCGATACGCCGAGAAGCACGATCATCATCACGGCGACCAGTGGGAGCGCCATACCCTGGTCATCGCCCTCGTGGCGGCGGGTGAAACGTCGAAGAATGAATTGTCTCATTCGAATACCTTCGGCTCGAGGCGGGTGATCGTGGACTCATCGATGGTGATCGAGCCGCGGAAGGGAACGAAGTTGGTGACCCAGTTGTGGGTCATGATGACTCGGACCCCGATGATGTCGAGCGCGTCATCGCCCACTGCCGCCTGGCGGGACGTGGCCGGCCACCCGACGGGATTGATCTCCCAGGAGTCGGACGGTTGGGCGGGGACGTTGCACAGACTCGGGTCGCCCCCTTCGAAAATGGCAAAGTTGGTGACACCTTGAGTTCCATTGACGCTCGCTTTGTAGATCTGGATGGAGGAGATCCTTGCCAGATCGCTTGCGGTGGCGACGGTCCCAATTGCTTTGAGGATTGAGCAATCGGCGTCTGCATCGTCACCGGCGAGGGCTCCCACCCGGGCCGCCTCCCGTGAGATGTATGAAACGGTGAGATAGTCCTTGAAGGCGAGGCCGATCTCCAGAATGCCCATGATGATGAGAATCAGAATCGGAAAGACCAGGGCGGCCTCGACGATGGTGGCTCCACGCTGGCGGCGGCTGTCAGTCTTGTGGACTGCTCGGGATTGCGGTCTGGAGAGCTTCAATCGGCACCTTGGTGGTCATCTCGGGCTGGGGTGGCCGCCGGGGGTGAGCCCTTCACATGGTCAACCTCACGGAAGGCATGGATCAGATCCAACCCAGCGAAGGCTAAGCGGGCCCCGAAAAACGGAAACGGGCCCTGCGGCTCATTCGACGCGACCAACTGGAGAGGGCGCCGAATCGAAGTGTCGGTGTGTTTCGTTCCCCTGCCAATGCGAGGACGTGTCATTTTTCTGCTCAATTGACTTCAGTCAATTGTCGGCAGAAACGCCAAACTCCTTGAAGGAAACGCTGGGATTGGGGAACGGCGGTCAGTCGATGAGGTGTATCGGGTTCCCGATCATGTAGGCCCGCCAGGTG
>CAZSMJ010000172.1:0-3229 GCA_964608055.1 uncultured Acidimicrobiaceae bacterium
GGAGCCGAGTAGGAGCGAGCCTCCAGGGCTCGAGGCACATCCATGATCCGCACCCAGAGGTTGTCGAATCTTTGGGCTTTGGCCCGTCGGGTTCCGGCGAGGAGGTCAAACAGCGGATCTTCACCGGAGCGTCGTTCGGCTGTGATCTCGGACGTGAGATCGTGATTGAGGACGAAGCTCCAAAGCCCGGTCCACGACTCCGGTGTGGTGCCGAACAGATCCTTCACCATGACTTTGCCCGCACCGTGGCTGTCGTCCCAGTCGCTCTTGATGCGGTACTGGACATAACCGGCGATGCCATCGGGACCGTCGACGACGCCGAAGCGATATGCCGTGGCTCCCTCCCGTCGATGCTCGGGGTCGGCGAGTGCGCGATGCTCCCACCAAACCGGCGAGCGGGCGTAAAAGCCCGGTATCGATCGGCGCAGGGCGTCGTAGAAGGGGATGAAAAGCTCCTTCGCCTCGTCGGGGTCGATGATGCGAACGGGTGCGGGCTGGGGCGCAAACCGGTGGAACTCGACGTGGTCACGTTTCACTGCGACGTCGAAGTCGACCGCGGCCTGGCCGTAGCCAAACCTCCCGTAGATGGCGCTGTCCGAGGCCCAGAGGGCCGCGATCGGCTCTTCTTGGCCCTTCACTTCGTCGAGATGACTCCGCATCATTCCGCGCAGCAAGCCTTGGCGGCGGTGGCTGGGCGCCACCGAAACGATCGTGGTCCCCCCGCATTTCACGGTGGCTCCCGGGATCGTCATGTCGAGAGAGAAAGCGGCGGCGGTGCTGACCATGGTCGACCCGTCGAACCCGACGACCGTCCGTTCCAGAGGGAGCAAGTGACGGAAATGGTCGTCTTCAGGGGGGTCGAAGCCGAAAGCAAGACCCATTGTCCGAACCAGGTCGGGATACTCGTCGGGCTCGATCGCCCGGAACTCGACCGCCATCAGGCGTCGGGGGTGACGCCGGCAGCGTTCTTGGCGTTCTGAACCTCGGTGTCGAACCCGGCGGCGGACGTGGTGTAGGCGTCGACCGCGTCGCTGCGCTGCTGGCCTTCATCTGTCGAGCGCAACCCGGCGAGGGCGTCCTGAGCGGCTCCAGCGCAAAAGTCGATGGCCGTCACCAGGGCCTGGTGGTTGGCTTCCAGGCCCACCGGCGGAGTCAGGGCTCTCACTCGGTCCGCCAGAGCCTGGGTATTCGTCGACAGCGTTTCCAGACGGGTCTCGGCGTCGTCGAATTCGACAGTCCTCGGCTCGGCGTCGAAGCCATCGTTCACGGTGACCATCTCGGTGGCCAGCAATTGGAGCTCGGCGTTGATGGCGTCCAACTCGTCGAGATAGGCCTGGGGAGAGCTGGGAGCAGTAGTAGCGGTGCCCGGCAGTGTGGTTCCGGTGCCTTCCAGAGTGGTGGTCGTGCTGCCGAGGGCGAGGGTCGTGGTTGGAGAACCCTCGGGCAGTGAACTGACGAAGAAGTAGGTGAACGCGATCATCCCGAGAATCACCAGCGGGAGGATCCAGCGGCCCGGTTTCGGGTCGGGGTTGGCTGCCATAACCGGCGAAACGATAGCTTCAACCCCCGGAGTTGACGGGTTCGCCCGGTTCGGTCCAATTCACGACCCCCTTGAACGGTTGCCGCTTCCTCCATAGGTTCGAGACCATGGACAGGGAGAGAAACGAGGTCTACGAGCGGATTCCATGGGAGACGCTGGAGCGCAAGGGCGGTGACAAACAGTGGTGGATGATCGCGGTCGCCGGGGCGATCGTGCTCGGTGCCCTCGCCTATTCGTTCATGAGCAACCGGCCGATAGCGGTCCCGCTGGAGCCAACGGCCGGCGCCGTCTCCACGATTGCGGCCGAACCGGTCGGCACCGTCCCACCACCGCCGATCCCTACGCCGAGCAGCCCGACCGTCGTCGCCGAGGCCGACCTTTACGCCATCGACCCTGAGCGTCTGCTCGACCAGGCAACAGCCCACGCCGAGTGGTTCGTGGCGGAGTACGTCGGTGTCGACGGCTCCGAAGAGAGCAGGGCCAGCCTCGGCTCTCTACTGCCGGCAGGGATTCCCACTCCGGCCGCGCCCGAATCGACAAGGGTCTTCGTGGAGTGGGTGCGGGCGGTGTCGGTAGAGGAAGTCGCACCCCTCCGCTACCGAATCGGGGTTCTGGTTCGGTCCCTGGTGGCACAAGGTGAGGAGGCCTATCGGCGCCTGCCGCCAATGCTGGCAACGGTCGAGGTCACCGTTGCCGAAGGCGGTCCCCGGGTGGCGCTTCCCCCAACCCTGGGCCCTCTGACCTCCTCCGGGCAGGAACCACTGGCACTGGCCGAGGTTCCGCTCGAGATCCAAGAAGCGGCGATCACCGCGTCGGGGGCAACCGAGGTCCTAGGCGGTATTCAGGGAGCTGCAGGCGGCTGGCAGGTGGTTGTGGTCGCACCGGGGCCGGATGGGGTTTCTCGTCCAATGACGGTGACCGTGCCCTGATCAGCCGTTGAATCTGGCCTCTAGGATCGCCGATGCCTCAGGGATGATCGATTCCCAGGAGGAGTCGGGAGCCTTGGAGATGGTGACGAAGTCGGCGGTCATGAAGATGCTCGTGACCCCTGGTATGGCCAGGAGGGCTGCCGCCAGCGGATCATCAGGATTAGAGCCGGCGACAAAGGTGGCCGGACCCCCGACCGGTTCGCCGACCGAGAATTTCGCTGCGTTGGGATTTGGGGTAGGGGCGACGCTCACCGGCATGGGTTTCCGAGGGTAATCGGGTGCCCTCGACGGTCGGTGTCGATGTCGGCGGCACCTTCACCGATTTCGTGGCCTTCGACGGGGAGACTCTGGTCGGAGGAAAGGTCCCGACCACTCCCGATCAGTCGATGGGGGTGATGAGTGCCCTGGCTCACCCCGACATCGAGCCCGCGACGTTGTTCCTCCATGGGACCACCGTCGGCACCAACGCTCTCCTCGAGGAACGGGGAGCCAGGGTTGCCCTGGTCACCACCGAGGGTTTCGAGGACCTGATTGAGATCGGCCGCCAGGCGCGACCCTCGCTTTATGACCCCTTCGCTGACCGCCCGCTCCCGTTGGTGCCGAATCAGCTGCGCATCGGCGTCAACGGGCAGGTCGAGGAGATGTTGAAGGAGCTCGAAGCTCTGGTGCCAGAGGCGGTAGCGGTCGCCTTGGTCCGTTCTTACCTCAATCCTCGAGCGGAATTGGACCTGGCTTCCATCATCGAGGATCGCCTGGGAGT
>CAZSMJ010000173.1:0-3154 GCA_964608055.1 uncultured Acidimicrobiaceae bacterium
GGGCGCCCTCGTGCGCCGCCTCGCCGACCTCCAGGAAGCCGCCGGGGTAGGTCCAGCGACCTGCTCCCGGCTCGATCGAGCGACGCGCCAGGTAGACCCGCCCGTCGAGCACCGGCAGCGTCCCGACCACCAGTCGCGGATTCCGCCAGGTGACGTGCCCATCGGGGCAAACCAGTCGGGGCCGATGGTCCTCCTCCAGAATGCGTTCCTGCAGCGGCTTGCCACAGGCCGGGCAGAAGACTGGCTCCTCGCCGATGGTCAACGGCCAGGATCGGCTTGCGTCGTGCTCGGGCATGCGGGACATGGTAGATGTCAGAATGCGCCGATCTCGCTCGTCCACCGCCCGGAGGACCTCGTGACCGCGAGCGCGCCCGCCGCCCAGCCCGCCAAACCATCCCCGTACGCCATCTTCAGGAATCGGTCCTTCACCTACCTGTGGACCGGCCAGCTGATCTCCACCATCGGCGACGCGCTGACCTCGCTGGCGGCCGGCATCTTTGTGTATCAGATCACCGGATCGGTCTTCAGCGTCGGGCTGATCCTGATGGCGTCGGCCGCGCCGACACTCATCTTCGGCCTGGTCGCAGGTGTCGTCGTGGACCGCTACGACCGCAAGACGATCATGATCGCCTCCTGCCTGCTGCGCGCCGTGCTGGTGGCGCTGATCCCGGTGCTGGTCCTCAACGGCGACGACATTATCTGGCTCTACGTGCTGGTCCTGGCGTCGGCATCGGTTCAGCAGTTCTTCGATCCTGCCAACGACAGCGTCCTGCCCGAGATCGCCAGCGACGAGGAGCTCGGGGCCGCCAACTCAATGATGGCGATCGCGCAATTCGGATCGACCGCCATCGGGTTCGCGCTGGCCGGCCTGATCACGGCACAGTTCTCGATCGCGATTGCCTTCTGGCTCGACGCGGCCACCTTCGTGATCTCCGCCGCCCTGATCCTCATGGTCAGGATCAAGCCGCTCGCCGCCCAGGAGCAGACGACGATCCGGGAGGTAATCCGCAACCTTGGCTTCGGCGCCGGGTTCATCTGGCGCGTCCCGATCCTTCGCTCCATGGTCCTGCTGCGTGCCCCGGTGATGCTCGTCTTCGGCCTCCAGAACGTCCTGCTTCTGCCCTTTGCCTTCGAGGTTCTGGGCGCCGGCGAGTTCGAGTACGGGATCCAGGAAGGAATCACCTCGGTCGGCTTCGTGATCGGCAGCCTCCTGATGGCGACCTATGCGGATCGGCTGCGTGAGGGGACCTGGATCGTGCTGAGCTTCTTCGGCATGGGGGTGGCCGGACTTCTGTATGCGCTCTCGTCGAACATCTGGATCGCGATCGGGCTGATCGGCATCTCGGGCGTGTTGAATGCCCCGGCGTTCGTCGCCGGACGGCTCATCAACCAGCGAAACACGCCCCGCGAGGTGCGTGGTCGGGTATTCAGTACCAACTACGTCATCCGGGATGTCGTCTTCCTCGCCGGCATGGCACTCGCGGGGCTGGCCGACGTCATCGATGTGCGGATCCTCTTTGCCGGCAGCTCGATCGCGCTGATCGCAACCTCGCTCCTCGGTGCGGTGTTGCCGGGGATCGGTCAACCGGCAGCCGAGTGGCGGCGAACCATGACCCTGCTGCGCACTGCTCCGCGTGCCGCGCTGGGCGCTACTCGGCCTGCGACCGAGGAAGACCTCGCGGCCCTGGGGCGCCACATACCGGCGCTGGCCGGAATGGCGCAGCGCGACCGCGACGCGCTGGTGACCAGCGGCCGCGTGGCGGAGGTTGAGGCCGGCACCGCCATCACTCGCGCCGGCGATACCGGCGACAGCGCCTACATCATCCTTACCGGACGCGCTGTGGCCGGGCGCACGACCGGCGAGGGGCAGTATCGCGCCCTGTCGAGCATGGGCGCCGGCGACGTCTTCGGCGAGATCGCCGCCCTGACCGGGAGCCCGCGCACGGCTGATGTTGTGGCCGAGGAGGCGGTCACCCTGCTCGAGGTACCGGCCGAGACCCTTCGCCAGCTTATGGCACTGCCTGACTTCAACGCGCTGGTGCTGGGCAAGATGCAGGAGCGCATGGCGCGCTCAACCAGCATCGCCGACCTCCCGCGATTCGGCGGGTTCGACCAGGGAGTCCTGCGCCAACTGCGGGAGGAGTCGGCTCTCGGCGAGGCGCCTGCCGAAAAGTAGCGAGGCGACGTCGGCCTCGCGCGGCCCTGTGCCCTGCCTGCGCATCGGTACAATGCCGGACCGATGTCCACCCTCCAGCCCCTCCCCACCGTTCGCCTCTACAACACGCTGACTCGCCGCGTCGACACGCTCACGCCGGGCGATCCTGCGCGGGTCACGATCTACACCTGCGGCAGCACCGTCTGGCGCTACGCGCACATCGGCAACCTGCGCACCTACCTGTTCGGCGACCTGCTGCGGCGGACCCTGGACTACCTCGGCTACGGCGTGCTCTACGTCAAGAACATCACCGATGTCGGCCACATGCGCCACGACCTGACCGATACCGGTGAGGACCGGATGGTGATGGCCGCCATCGAGGAGGGGAAGAGCCCGGACGAGATCGCGGCTTTCTACACGGCGGCCTGGCTGGAGGATGAGCTCACCCTCAACATCCTGCCGGCCGACCTCATGCCGAAGGCCACCGACCATATCCCCGATATGATCGCCCTGATCGAAACGCTCTTGGCGCGAGGGCTCGCCTACGAGGTCGACGGCACCGTCTACTACGACGTCAGCGCCTTCCCGGGCTACGGGAAGCTGTCCGGGCAGCGGGTCGGGCAGACTAAGGCCGGGCATCGCGTGGCGGTCGCGAGCGACAAGCGCCAGCTGGCCGACTTCGCGCTCTGGAAGGCGGCCGAGCCGGGGCGTGTCATGAAGTGGCCGTCCCCGTGGGGCGAGGGCTTCCCGGGCTGGCATATCGAGTGCTCGGCGATGTCGATGCGCTACCTGGGGGAGCGGTTCGACATTCACACCGGCGGGATCGACCTGAAGTTCCCCCACCACGAAGACGAGATCGCGCAGAGCGAGGGGGCGACCGGGCACCAGGTCGTCAACTTGTGGATGCACGGCGAGTTCCTGACCCTCGCCGACGCCAAGATGGCCAAGTCGGCGGGCAACATCATCCGCGTCAGCGAGCTGCCGCAGAAGGGCTTCGCG
>CAZSMJ010000174.1:0-3083 GCA_964608055.1 uncultured Acidimicrobiaceae bacterium
TACTGGCATGCCGATTACCCCGACTTCGTGGAGTTCTTCTTCTCTCAGGGCTTCAGCGAGGCTCACTCCACCAAACCCCGCGAGGACGCGGTGGGTTGGGCTCTGGAAGCGGGACCTGAGATCCTCGAGGCCGACGCCAAACGCCCTTTGCTCGGTCTGAGCGGCGAGGAGGCCTTCGCAGCTGTCGACTGTCCCACCCTGGTGATCCACGGCACCAAAGACAGGATCCAGAATCACCAGATCGGAGTGGAGGCGGCCCGGCTGAGTTCCGGCACCCTGGCTTCGTTGGCGGGCTCGGGTCACTTTCCCAACGTTCGGGATCCGGTCCGGGTCAACCTGCTCCTCCGGGAGTTCGTCGAGAGGCTGGTCGCATGAGAGCCCGCTACCCCGACCAAGAGTCGGTGGTGGACCGCGACGGGGTCGAGGTCCACTACGAGGTCTATGGGGACGGCGAGCCGACCCTGATGTTCATCCCGCCTTCTCCGATCACCCATTCCCGCATCTGGAAGGGTTTGATCCCGCATCTCGCACGCCACTACCGGGTCCTCGCCGTGGACGGCAGAGGCAATGGCAAGTCGGGCCGACCCACCGACCCGTCGGCCCACAGCCCGGAGGAGAACATCAGGGACATCCTCGCCGTTATGGACGCGAGCGGGACCGCGAGCGCCGTCTTGGTGGCCCACTGTCACGCCAATTGGTGGGCGGTGGCACTGGCCGCCGCCCACCCCGAGCGGGTCGACGCGCTGGTCGCCATCGAGCCCGGTGTGCCCTACCTGGGCAAGCCGCAGCCGCATTGGGTGGAGACTGGCCCTGACTGGGACAAGATCATCAAGAACCCGACCGGCTGGCAGTTGAACAACCGGCATGCGATCACCACCCGGCACCGGGAGTGGGTGGAGTTCTTTTTCGGGGAACAGTTGGTCGAGCCCCATTCCACCAAGCAGCTCGAGGACGCGGTGGCGTGGGCCCTGGAGTCGACCGGGGAAGTGCTGGCCGCCGGGGAGGACGGATTCGATATCGATCTCCCCGATCGGGAGACGGTCGAAGCGATGTGCCGGTCTCTGACCATCCCCACCCTCACTATTCACGGTGAGCACGACATCTGTCAGCACGTGGACCGGGGCCGGGCATTCGCCGAGATCACCGGGGGAGAGCTGATCATCCTCGAAGGTGCCGGTCATCTCACCCCGGCCCGGGAACCGATCGAGGTCAATCGCGCCATCCGCCAATTCGTCGACAAGAACGAGGGGGTATCTATGCCAAGCCATGTCTGGGCCCGCGGCATGAGCCGCAGGAAGAAAGCGCTCTACGTGTCATCGCCGATCGGGCTCGGTCACGCCCGCCGTGATGTATCCATCGTCGAAGAGCTGCGCAAGATCGAGCCCGACCTGGAAATCGAGTGGCTCGCCCAGCATCCGGTCACCGCGGTCCTCGAAGCGGCCGGGGAGACGATCCATCCGGCCAGCGCATGGCTCGCCTCGGAGTCGGGCCACATCGCCTCGGAGGCCGCCGGCCACGAATTGCACTGTTTCCAGGCGCTGCGCCGCATGGATGAGATCCTCGTCGCCAACTTCATGGTGTTCCAGGAAGTAATCGAAGAGGGGCTCTATGACCTGATCATCGGCGATGAGGCCTGGGACATCGACTACTACTGGCACGAGAACCCGGAGTTGAAGCGGGGCTCAAATGTGTGGATGACCGACTTCGTCGGCTATCTCCCCATGCCCGATGGCGGCGAGCACGAGGCCTATCTGACCGCCGACTACAACGCCGAGATGATCGAGCACATCGCCCGATTCCCCCGCATCCGCGATCGCGCCATCTTCGTCGGCAATCCCGACGACATCTATCCCGACGTTTTCGGTCCCGATCTGCCCAAGATCCGGGACTGGACCGAAGAGCATTTCGATTTCTCCGGTTACATCACCGGGTTCACCCCGCCGACCGAGGGAAAAGTCGAGGAATGGAGAGCCGAGCTCGGTTATGACCCGGACGAGAAGGTCTGCATCGTCACGGTTGGTGGGTCCGGGGTCGGGCGTGATCTGTTGGAGAAGGTCATCGCCGCCTATCCGCTGGCGAAGGAGAAGATCCCGGAACTGAGGATGGTGGCGGTGGCCGGGCCCCGCATCGATCCGGAGAGTCTCAGCGGTCACCCCGGTCTCGAGGTGCTCGGCTACGTGGACCGTCTCTACCAGCATCTCTCGGTGTGTGATCTCGCCGTGGTCCAGGGGGGGTTGACGACGACCATGGAGCTGACCGCGGCGCAGAGGCCGTTCCTCTACTTCCCTTTGATCAACCACTTCGAGCAGAACTTCCACGTCCGTCACCGCCTCGACCAGTACGGGGCAGGGCGGCACATGGACTACCGCAGCACCGATCCCGACCTCCTGGCCGAGTCCATCGCAACCGAGGTCGGGCGTGAGGTCCACTACGGCAAGGTGGAGACCGACGGCGCCCAACGCGCCGCCCGCATGATCTCAGAGCTGATCTAGCCACCCACAGAAAAGGAGGACCCCATCTAAATCACTGCGGCATCGCATCGGTCGAACGACCGACCAAAGTATCCGAGCATTCGCAAGGAGGCGAATCACATGTCAACCACAACCAAGCAACGAAACGGAGTAAACGTCGAGGGGCTATTCGGTGCGCTCGACGCGGTGAAGGCTCAGCCTGAAGCGGCCAAGTTCCAATTCCGGGCCAGCAACGAGTGGATCAGCGGCACCCATAGCCGGAGTCGGATCCATGAGTTCTTCGGGCTGGGAGCAGAGCAGACTCACCGCGGTCCATATGAGTACGACGCCGATCACCCTGAGCAGTTGGTGGGCACCGATCTGGGCCCGAGCCCGGTGGAGTTCCTCCTCCATGCGCTCGCCGCGTGCATCACCGCGGGCATCGGCAATGTCGCCGCGGCGCGCGGCGTCGACCTCACCCGGGTCCGGTCCACAGTCACCGGGGACATCGATCTGGTCGGGCTCCTCGGCCTGGACCCCTCGGTGCGAAACGGATATCAGTCGATTGACGTCCGTCTGGTCATCGAGGGCGACGCCGGGGCGGAGGAGCTCCGTCGAGTGGTGGAGCGATCG
>CAZSMJ010000175.1:0-3076 GCA_964608055.1 uncultured Acidimicrobiaceae bacterium
CCGATCGTTGTCGGGATTGGTCGGCTCGGGTAGCCGGGGTGACCGTCGTGAGTAGTCGTAAAGACCGGCGTCGGCCTCAGTACTCATTGGCGACCATCAACTCTTCACATGGGAAGAGCGTGGTGATCTGCGGCCCGTCGGCGGTGACCACCATCATCTCCTCGATCCGGGCCGCCGAACGCCCGTCTGTAGCAGGGGCATAGGTCTCCAGTGCGAAGTACATCCCCTCCTTGATCTCGATCGGGTCGTCGAGCGAGTTCAGCCTGCTGATTATCGGCCGCTCATGGAGACCGACGCCGACTCCATGGCCGAATTGAAGCCCGAATGCGTCCATCTCGTCAACGAATCCGAAGTCCTCGGCGCGAGGCCAGACCTTGGCGATCATGTCGGTGGTGTTCCCGGGCCGGACCAGCTCGATGGCGGCGTCCATCCACTCCCGCGACTGCTTGAAGGCATCCCGTTGGGCGGTAGTGGCTCTCCCAACGACGAACGTCCGGTAGTAACAGGTCCGATAGCCGTTGTAAGCGTGAATGATGTCGAAGTAGGCCTGATCCCCCGGCCGGATGAGCCGGTCGCTGAACACATGCGGGTGGGGGCTGCATCGCTCTCCGGCGATCGAATTGATCGCCTCGACGAACTCTGAGCCCATCTGGAACAGACGGGAGTTGGCCAAGGCCACGATGTCGGATTCCCGAATCCCGGGCCTCAAAGCCTCATAGATCTCGTGGTAGACGCCGTCGACCATGGCGCTGGCTTGACTGAGCAGGACGATCTCGTCAGGGCTCTTGATCTCCCTGGCGAGCATCATCGCCTGCTGCCCGTCGGTGACTTGGAGCCCTTCATTTTGCAAGGCGAGGAAAACCGAGGTCTCGGACATGTCAACGCCCAAGGGATCACCTAAGAGGCCCTCATCTCGCAGCACTCCAGCGATCTCAGCCGCAGCCCGCACATGCAGTCCGGAACTGGGGCCGATAGCTCCTTGGAGACCGGTGTTGCCAGCTATCGAGTTCTCGGTGTCGTAGAGGCTGGGGAGCTGGCGACGGTGCGCCTTGGCGGCTGATCCGAAGTCCCAGATCCGGGGTCGGCCCTTTCGGGTGATCAGTGCGAATCGCTCACCTTTGTTGAAGGCCCAATACCCGATCTGGGTCGCGGTGGCGTAACGGATGTTCGAAGTCTCGAACAGCAGCACTGCGCCCAATTCGTGGGCCTCGAGCTGCTGGCGCACCCGCTCCAGGCGATACGAGCGCAGCCGCGCAAAGTCGACCCGCTCCTCCCAGTCGACGCCCATTACTCCAGGGGCCGGGGTGGTGGCTACCGGAAACTCGGTCATGGTTTTCTCCTCCTCCTCATCATGGCCCAGTTCTTCATCTCAACGCTCGATGTCTCCGACACCGCGCAAAAACACTGCTACGGCACTGAGATCCCGGTCTCCCATCCCAGCGGCGATAGCTCGTCTCACGATCTCGAGCTCTGTCTCCGCCTGATCCATCAGCGCCCCGACCCGGTCACCAAGACGAGTGATCAGCTCGAGGTCCTTGGCAACGAGATCGAGGCTGAAAGCAACGACTGCGCGGTCAGGGTGCTCGTATGCCTCCCGCTTGTACTGCACGAAGGGAGCGCCCCCCGCCCCACTTGCAAACACCTCATATGCGACCGATCGCCCGACACCCGCGCTCTCGGCGAGCACCAGAGCCTCTGATAGCGCCACGTTCAGCCCGTGGACCAAGGCGTTGACAGCGAGTTTGGTCGCCGCACCCGCTCCGCGCTCCCCCACCTCGATCACCCGAGCGGCGAGGGCATCGAGCACAGGCCGTGCTTTGTCCACGGAAGCCGGATCGCCTCCGACCATGATGGTCAGGGCGCCTTGTTCGACGGTGCTGACACTCCCTGACACCGGAGCATCGAGTAGTACCGCTCCGGTGGCGTCGACTGCGGAACCGATCTCGACCACGACCTCGGGGTCGATGGTGCTCATCTCCATCATCACGACACCCGGCCGAAGCCCGGCGACGACACCGTGCTCACCGAGGTACACCGATCGCACGGCATTGTCATCGGCGAGACTGGTAAGGGCGACGTCGGCCATCGCCACTGCCTCGGCCGGTGTATCTGCGACAACCGCCGACAGCGGGCCTGCCACTCGAACGGCCTTCTCTTGGTTTCGATTCCAGACGATGAGGTCGAATCCGGCACGGCCAAGTGTGGCGGCCATGGCCCCACCCATGCGGCCACAGCCGACAACAGCGACCTTTGGCAAGCTTTCCATCGGTGAACAGTCACACTACACACCCGGCAAACCCCTCATCGCGGAAGATGACGTTCAGCGAGAGTCGCGATATGAGCCCCGATAGCGAGACTGGCGGTGGCCCCCGGGGACGGTGCGTTGAGAACATGGATCATCGACCCAACCTCCTGGATCACGAAGTCGTCGACCAAGCGACCATTGGGTGCCAGAGCCTGTGCCCTGACTCCAGCACCGCCACGATGAAGGTGATCGGCGCGCACCGCCGGGACCAGTCTCCGAGCCGATCTCGCATACAGGCTCCGGGATCGAGATCGAAGCAGCTCTGAGGTGCCTGTCCACCAATGACGGCCAACCAGCCTCCAGAAGGCCCCGGTGGTGATGGTCTCTCTCAGGTCCACCCAGTCAACCCGTGCTCCCCGATAATGCTCCCGCCCCAAAGCGAGAACCGCGTTGGGGCCGACCTCCACTCTGTCATCGACACCCCGAGTGAAATGCACGCCCAGAAACGGAAACCGGGCGTCGGGCACCGGATAGATCAGGCTCTTGACCAAATGCGACTGACTTTCCGCCAGCGTGTAGTACTCGCCGCGAAATGGCACGATCCGGATCTTGCTCTTCACCCCGGCGAGCGCGGCCACCCGATCTGAGTGCAGCCCGGCGCAGTTGATGAGCAGCCCGGCCCGAAGCTCCTCCCCGCCGGCGAGCACGGAGATCTCATCCTCTCCTTCTTGAATCTGATCCACCGGCCGACTGAGCCCGATCGACACCCCATACTTCTCGAGACGCCGGCGCAGGACCCGTGCTACCCCCGGAAAGTCGACCACTCCGGCC
>CAZSMJ010000176.1:0-3045 GCA_964608055.1 uncultured Acidimicrobiaceae bacterium
GAAGACGCGCAACGGGACGCTGCCGTGGGCAACTACATCGACCGCGAGGAGGCGGGGCTGACCTCCGGTGACGTGCGCCGTTTCGAGCGGACCCTGGCCCGTCTCTCCGACAAGCGTCGGAGTCTCGCCGACAAGCGCGATCAGTTGCTCACGCGGCTGCCCGACTGACCCTGGTCGCCGCTACCGTCGGACCGTGCCCACCCTCGCCCTGATCGACGGCAATTCGATCGCCTATCGGGCCTTCTACGCACTCCCCGAGGACCTGGCCACAAAGAGCGGACAGGTGACCAATGCAGTGTTCGGGTTCACCCGGATGCTGATCCGCCTCCTCAAGGATTTCCACCCCGATGGGATCGCGGTGGCCTGGGACGTGTCACGAAAGACCTTCCGCACCGACGTATACCCCGAGTACAAGGCGCAGCGGGAGAAGGCACCGGACCATTTCCGCAGCCAGCTCCCATTGATGGACAAGGTCCTCGAATCGCTGCAAATCACCCAGCTTCGAATGGAGGGATACGAGGCCGACGACCTCATCGCCACCCTCACCAAGAACGCGGTCGAAGGCGGATGGGAGGTCCTGATCGTCACCGGGGACCGTGATGCCTTCCAGTTGGTGGGGGGACCGGTACGGGTGGTCTACACCCGCCGCGGCATCAGTGACACGGTGGTCGCCGACGCGGCCTATGTCGAAGAGCGGTACGGGATCCGGCCCGACCAGTACGTGGAATACGCGGCCCTCAGGGGCGACACCTCCGACAACCTCCCTGGGGTCCCGGGGGTCGGGGAGAAGACGGCGTCGCGGTTGGTGGCGGATCACGGAAGTCTCGACGAGATCTACAACGCCATCGCCGACCAAACCCCCAAACTGCGTGAGAGTCTGGCGGCGCATCGCGAGCAGGTCTTTCTCAACAAGGATCTGATGACGCTGGTCGACGATCTCGATATCGGAGTCGAGATCGAGGATCTCCACGCCAAGGAATGGGATCGTCTGCTGGTCAAGGATCTCTTCGACAGCCTCGAGTTCCATTCGATGTGGGGAGATTTGGAGCAAGCCCTTCCTTCGGCCATGGGGTCGGCGGAAGTTCTCGAAGTCGAAGCACGCCTCGTGACGTCACCCGCCGAGATCGCCAAGATCGCCGCATCTCCCTCGCTTGTCGTCGGTCTGGTCAGCGACGGGGGCGAGCCGTTTGGTCTGGCGGTTGCCACCGGTCCCAACCAGTCGGTCATCGTTCCCATGGGCGATGCCGGTCCACTTCTCGCCGCCCTCGAGTCGGGCTCGGCGTCGTTGGTTGGTCACGATCTCAAAGAATTGGTGCGCGCCCTGTTGGATGCCGATCACGACGTCGCCCGTCTCGAGATGGACACCGCACTTGCGGCCTACATCGTCAACCCGTCACAGCGCACATACGACCTCGAGTCGCTCGCCGAGCGGTGGCTCGACATCGAATTGGCTTCCCCTGATGACGACGCTGCCGCCGGGACGCTGCCCTTCGACACCGGCCCGGACCTCGACAGCGAGGGCCGGCGAATCGAGGCGGTGCGGAGACTGGCTGAGATGATGCGCTCCGAGCTCGCCGAGCGTGCCGAGCTCGAGTTGTTCGACGAGTTCGAGTTGCCCCTGGTCCCGGTTCTGGCCCGAATGGAGCACTTTGGGATCGGAATCGACCGTGCGTATCTGGAAGAGATGGGCACCGACCTCCGCGAGCGGCTCAACCTGCTCGACGCCCAGGTCCAGGAACTCGCCGGTGAGCCGTTCAACGTGAACTCCACAGACCAGTTGCGCCTGATCCTCTTCGACAAGTTGGGGCTGCCTGTGATCAAGAAGACTTCGACGGGCAAACCCTCCACCGACGCATCCGTGCTCAAGAAGATGGAGCACCCGTTGGTCGATGCCCTTCTCGAGTACCGAGAGCTGGAGAAGCTGCGCAGCACCTATGTCGACGGATATCTCCCGCTGATCGAGGCCGACGGCCGGATCCACACCCGTTTCAACCAGATGGCCGCCACCACCGGCCGACTCTCGTCAGACCGACCCAATCTCCAGAACATCCCGGTGCGCTCGGAGTCGGGGCGCACCATCCGCAGGGCGTTCGTGGCCGGCGAGGGCGCCGAGTTCCTGGTCGCCGACTACTCCCAGATCGAGCTGCGGGTGCTGGCCCATATGAGTGGCGACCCGTTCCTACTCGAGGCGTTCCGAATCGGATCGGACATCCACGCCGCGACCGCCGCCCGGGTATGGGGCCTCACCGAGGACCAGGTCACCAGGGAGCAGCGAAACACGGCGAAGATGATCAACTTCGGTCTCTTGTACGGGATGGAGGCCTTCGGGTTGGCTGACAGGCTCGGTATCTCCCGCGACGAGGCTCGGGACCACATCGACGCCTACTTCGCCCAGTTCGTCCAAGTGAAGGAGTTCATGGCGTCGGTGGTCACGTTGGCCCGAAACCAGGGGTACACCACCACCCTTTTCGGCCGGCGTCGTTATCTCCCCGAGTTGAAGTCGGACAACTTCCGGATCAGGCAGATGGGGGAGCGGATGGCGCTCAATGCCCCGGTTCAGGGGACCTCAGCTGACATCATCAAGAAGGCGATGATCGAGCTCGATCACGGTTTGCGCGAAGGGGGGTTCGAGTCGGCTCTGATCCTGCAGATTCACGACGAGTTGATCCTCGAGTGCCCTCAGGGCGAGTTGAGCATCGTCGAGAAGCTGGTGGTCGAGACCATGGAAGGGGTGGCCGGCCTCGATGTGCCGCTGGTGGTGGATGTGGGGACCGGGCCCGATCTCGCATCGGTCAAGGCCTGAGGGCTCCGTTCACCGTATGCCCATGACGGATAACGGTTGGCCATCTTTGGCCAACCGGCGTACACTCGGCGGGCCTGCGGGCCCGGCGCTCGCAGAGTTCCTTTTGGAGGTAACCACCTACACATGCCCAAAGACCAAGAGAACGCGCCCGAGAGCACACCCGAGGAGGAAAGTGCATTGGCGCCCGACCCGACCACAGGGGATCTGCCCGAGATAGATGCACCCGTGGTCAACGAGGAGCC
>CAZSMJ010000177.1:0-3043 GCA_964608055.1 uncultured Acidimicrobiaceae bacterium
CTCAGGTTCTTGATGGTGCCCAGCCCGGTGGTTAGCTGAGCGGAGCCCGCTTTGTTGGGAAGGTCATAGTGCCGGAGTGCGGCACATCCGTGGAAAGACGACGAGATCCGATTGTCCCAGGCCAGCGGGGTGTTCCACCAGCCGCCGGTGCAGGCGGACCCGACGATGCTGACCGACGATCCGGTGCCGTTGAAACCGTCGTAGTGGATGCCCAGAGTGAATGTGAGGAGGGCCTGAATCGGATTGTCCCCGAGTTCGGAAGTCGTTACCAGGGCCAGGCCCGAGTTGGTCCAGAGCCGCGCCAGACTCTCGCTCCCGAAACAGGTGGGGTCGGTGGTGATCAACTCTCCCGATTTCTTGTGGCCGATCACAACCACGACACAGTGGCTCTCACCCGGATCTGTGGGCTGCTCCACCACGAGCGGTGGCAACGCCATGACGAACGCAAACGCAAATGACGCAGTGACACGAATCATCCTGTCCTCCATCGACTGTTGCGCGTCTATTTGTCCGGAGGGCGATTTCTATTCACAGCCGCGAATAGAAATCGGGAGGTCGGCAAATAGACGGGGGCAGGGGCAGTTTCAGAAGCCCTCCCTCCGTCGGCGGTTCGACTGCCCCTGCAACAGAAACGAGCTTCCACCAGGCTTTGATAAGGTGATCTGGTGATCCCGTTCAAGCAGTACATCAACGGACAGTGGGGTGACGCCCATGGCGGAGGCACCTGGGATCTGATCAACCCGGCTACCGAGGAGATCCTCGAACAGCTTCCTTTTGGAGACGAGACCGATGCCGGGGCGGCAATCGATGCTGCTGCCGCCGCGTTTTCCGAGTGGTCGCATCGGACCGCCTACCAACGGGGGGCGATCCTGGAGAAGGCAGCCCTATTCATCGAGAGCCATCTCGACGAGTTCGCCCGTATCACCACCGAGGAGGCGGGGAAGCCGATCGCCGAGGCTCGTGGGGAATGGGCCAGTGCGCCCAACTACTTCCGATGGGCAGCCGAGGAGGCGCGTCGGGTCTACGGGCGCTCGATCCCGGCCCGACAGCCAGGTCGGAGGATCGACGTTATCTATCAGCCCTTGGGTGTGGTTGGGGTGATCACGGCGTGGAACTTCCCCGTTTACAACCAGACACGTGCCGTATCGGCCGCCCTCGCCGCCGGCTGCACCGTGGTCAGCCGCCCATCTGAATACACACCGCGGTCCGCATTACTGATCGCCCATGCGCTCGCCGAGTCGGGTCTCCCGGCCGGGGTGCACAACGTCGTGAACGGCAAGCCCCACGAAATCGGACAAGCGCTGCTTGATGACCCGCGGGTCAGGAAGATCCACTTCACTGGATCGACCCGAGTCGGGAAGTTGCTCATGGACGGCGCATCACGCACAGTCACCCGGCTCTCGCTCGAGATGGGTGGCAATGCCCCGGTGATTATCTTCCCTGACGCCGGGGACATCGCAGCTGTGGCCAGGACTGGTCTCACCGCCAAGATCCGCAACAACGGGCAGGTGTGCGTGGCGCCGCAGCGCTTCTATGTCCACGAGGCGGTGGCAGAGGAGTTCAGCGAGAGCGCGGTTGCGGCAGCGCGGGATCAGGTTGTTGGGAACGGTTTGGACACGTCCACCACCGTCGGACCGCTGATCAATGCGATCCAGAGGGACCGCGTCGAGCAAATCGTGTCGGCGAGCGTCGATCAGGGGGCGAAAGTGCTGATTGGTGGCGGCCGGCCCGAGGGAATCGGGTACTTCTACTCACCGACCGTCCTCACCGAGGTCAGCCCGGGCAGCCCGGTGCACGAGCAAGAGGTGTTCGGCCCGGTGATGCCGATCGTGCCCTTCTCCGATATCGACGAAGTCATCAGACTGGCCAACAACACCGAGTACGGGCTCGCCTCTTACGTGTACACCCGGGACCTGGCGACCGCCTACAAGGTGTCCGAGGAGCTTGAGTTCGGCATGGTGGGGATCAACGACTGGTACGTGGCCACACCTGAGGCGCCGTTCGGGGGGATGAAGCAGTCGGGGATGGGGCGGGAATCGGGGCCAGAAGGGGTTTACGAGTACCTCGAGCCGAAGACGAGGTTCTTCGGCGGGATCGGGTAGCGCGGCCGCTCGTAATTGGGACGTGTAGGGGTCACATCCGGCCCTGTGCCTCCCAATTATGCGGGCGGTATCGGTTAGAAGCCTCTGACCTGCTAGATTGGTGCTTGCCGCACCGGTAGGGAGGCCAGCGAACAACGCTCCCCGGTGACCAACGGCTCACTTCTCATCCGGCTCGACTGCCTCATCTGCCGATCTCGTGCTCGCCGCCGCCAGCGGTGACCCCGAGGCGAGATCGCAACACACAACCAAGTGTTCCGCTCAGGCGGAACGGAGAGCAGTCATGACCACTACCTTCGCCGAGCTCGGCGTACCCGAGCATCTCATAGCGATTCTTGAACGTCGCGACATCACGTCGCCCTTCCCAATCCAGGCCCTCACCATCCCCGACGTTCTCGCCGGGCGCGATGTATGCGGGCGGGCGCCCACCGGCTCGGGAAAAACCCTCGCCTTTGGCCTTCCACTTGTGACCCGGATCGGTCGGGGCAAGGCCCGTCGACCACGCGGCCTGATCCTGGCGCCAACTCGAGAGCTTGCGGAGCAGATCACCGCCGAGCTTCGACCTCTGGCCAAGGCTTCCAACCGTTCGATGGCCTCCATCTATGGGGGAGTCGGCTACGGCCCACAGAGACGCCAGCTGCACCAGGGTGTCGATCTCCTGGTGGCTTGCCCGGGAAGACTGGAAGATCTCATCTCCCAGGGAGACGTCGACCTTCGTGACGTCGACTTCGTGGTCGTCGACGAGGCCGACCGGATGGCCGACATGGGCTTTCTCCCCGCGGTACGTCGTCTTTTGGAGATGACTTCTCGTGAGCGTCAGACAGTTCTCTTCTCGGCCACCCTCGACGGTGACGTGGCAGTCCTCACCCAGCGATACCAGCGGGATCCGGTTCGACACGAGTCGGACCTTCAAGAGGATGCGGTCAACGATGTCGAGCACGTCT
>CAZSMJ010000178.1:0-3038 GCA_964608055.1 uncultured Acidimicrobiaceae bacterium
CCCTCTTGGTCACCTGCATGGCAAACGGGTCGACCACGGCGAGAGCATCGGCGAGACGCATCGTCTCGGATTCGAGCTGCTGTCTGGGCACTACCCGGTTGACGAGGCCGATCCGCTCCGCCTCCGCCGCCGGAAACGAGTCCTCACCGGTGAGTATCAACTCCTTCGCCCGGCGTGCCCCGATCAGCCAAGGCATGACATAGGCGACCATCGCCGCCCCGAAGCGGATCTCAGGCTGCCCGAAGACGGCATCCTCGGAAGCTACAGCCAGGTCGCACATCATCATCAGGTCACACCCGCCGGCCAGACAATGCCCCTGAACCTGGGCAATGATCGGCTTGGGATGGTCGAACAACTCGAGGAGCCTGTCGAGGCTTCGCCGTAGGGCGGCGGCGACATCGGAGTCGGCCGCCTCCTCCAACAGGTCGTATCCGGCGCAGAACGATCGGCCCGACCCGGCGAGGACCACAACCCTGGTTTCCTCCCTGCCCGCTGCCTCGGCCAGCTCGGCCGAAAGGGATTCAACGAGGGCTGCAGATAGGGCATTCAGCTTCTCGGGCCGGTTGAGGGTCAGCACCCGCACCAGGCCCCGATCCTCGACCAGCACCAATCCGCTCATCACAGCCCTTTCATCAGGGCGTCAACCGCCACACTGCGCTCGGGTCCCGCGATCACCGGGTTGACATCGATCGCGGTCAGTTTGCCGGTCGCGTCGACTGCCAGTTCGGTGAACCGAGTCACGACTTCGGCCAGCGCATCGAGGTTCACCGGTGGACGGCCCCGCACCCCGTCGAACAACGGGCGTATCGAAAGCCGATCAAGCGCGGCTCGCGCCCTGGGGACGTCGACCGGTGGCAGCAGGGCCACACGATCTCCGATCACCTCGATCAGGGTGCCCCCGGCCGAGAGGATCACCACCGGGCCGAATTGAGGGTCCGTCATCATCCCCAGCCCGACCTCGACGCCGCCAGGAACCGTCTCTTCGACCAGAGCCTCTGGCCCCAGCCGACCCGAGAGCTCTCGATAAGCCTTGCGGAGCCCGGCTTCGTCAGCAATGCCCACCGCAACCCCGTCCACCTCCGTCTTGTGATCGACCTGCGCCGCAGTCTTGAGCAACACCGGATATCCGATCGCCGACGCTGCCTCGACCGCCTCCTCTTCGGAGCTCACCGACGCCACCACCGGTGTCGGAATGCCGTAAGCCGTCAACACCGCCAGGGCAGCCGACTCCCCTCCGACTCCGCGAGATGGATCGGCGACGGGGCTCATCCTCGCCGTCAATTGCGGAATCTGACTACGCCGCCGGCGGTCGAGGAGGTGGCGCACCGCCTGCAACCCGGTTTCGGTACCTTCGAGCACCGGGACCCCGGATCCTCGCAGCAGCCCGGACTGATGAGGATCGATGGTGGATACGAGATTGGTGAGGACAACCACCGGCTTTTCGGTGCTCCGGGCAACCTCCAGAGCGGCATTGGAGTAGGCGGCGTCGGGGTGCTCCTCCGGCGTCAGATCGACACAGAACGCCACTGCACCCACAGCCGGGTCATCGGCGAGAGCCTTCAGACACTCGGCGAACACCTCCTCGGCCTCACGCCCGGTACCCCAGGCGTCGACCGGGTTCGCCGGCTCCAGACCGGGATCGAGCACCGCCGAGATCCGGTCGGTGGTGGCGGTTCCCAATTCGGGTAGGGGAACCCCCACCCGATCGGCAATGTCGATCAGCATCGCCCTCTCCCCACCGGAATCGTGGACCGCTCCCAACCCGAATGCTGTTGCCCGGCGACCTGCGGAGAACAACTCGAGAGTGTCGGCCATCTCGTCCATGCTCCAAACCCGATGCACGCCATAGGCATCGAACAGGGCCTCGTAGATGGCGTCGTCACCGGCCAGGGCTTCGCTGTGGGTGGCTACTGCCTTCTGACCGCGGGTGCTGGCTCCCACTTTGAGCGCCACCACGGGGACGTCTCGCTCCGCGGCGGCCGCGAGAGCCTCGGTGAACCCTTGCGGATCCCGAATCGTCTCCAGGAAGAGTGCAATTACACGGGTTGAGTCGCGGTTGAGCGCCCATCTCAGATAACGGTCCATCGGTGTGTTGATCTCGAGACCGGTGGACACCACCAGGTTGAAACGGATCCCCCGCCGATTGTGGAGGAGGGCAGAGAAGAGCGACCCGGAGTGACTGAGGAACGTCACCCCGCCAGGGACCAGATCGGGTGGCTGATAGAAACCGCAGATTCTGAGCCCGGCCTCGATGTTGAGAAAACCCATCCCATTGCCACCGCAGATCGGAATGTCGGCATCGGCCGCGATCTGATGGAGCCGACCTCGGAGTGGCGCCCCGTCGGTGGTTTCCCCAACACAGCTGGCGAAAATGGCCGCCGAACGAGCGCCGATCTTCGCAGCGTCGGTCAACCCACTCTCTAGTTGGGCGTTGGCAACCGCCAGAACCACGAGATCGACTGGCTCCCCGACGCTCGCGAGGTCGGGGAACGATGGAAGCCCGTGCAACGTCTCATATTTCGGGTTGATCAGATGGATCGACCCGGCGAAACCGCCCGAGATGAGCTGGCGCACCACCTGGTCACCCACCGATCCGGTCCGTTCACTGGCCCCGACGACGGCGACCGAACGGGCGAGCAGCATGGGATCGAGTGACATCATGGGCGGCGCATCCTGAACGGCGATTCAGCGTACCGGGGGCGTGACTCTGGTGGCAACGGCCCCCATCATTGTGCCAGTATCGTCGCCGTGAGCCCCAGACCATCCCTGACCGAGAGCCGACGCCAGGACATACTCGCCGCAGCCAGCGCGGCCATCGCCGAACGCGGCTTGTGCGAGACGAGGATCGCCGACATCGCCGACAACATCGGGGCCAGCCCGGCCCTGATCCTGTACTACTTCCCGTCCAAGGCCGCGCTGCTCACCGAGGCGTTGGTCTATCAAGACAAGCTGTTCGCCGAATCTGTGCGCGAGGAGCTCGAAGGCGCAGGTTCGGCCGTCGAGAAGTTCGCAATCCTCATCGAGGCCAGTTGCCCCCG
>CAZSMJ010000179.1:0-2972 GCA_964608055.1 uncultured Acidimicrobiaceae bacterium
TTCGTCGACGTCAGGGACTGGGAGAAATGAAGGCGGTGCGAATGGTCCGCGGCGCCATGGTCCCCCTGGACCGGCCTGATGTGGACACCGATCAAATCATCCCTCAGCAGTTCCTGAAGCGGATCGAGCGCGACGGGTACGGAGAGTTCCTCTTCTACAACTGGGCCCACCGCGACGACGGCTCGCCGATCGAGGATTTCATAACCAACCGTCCCGAGCGGAGCCACGCCAGGATCCTGGTAGCGGGTCGCAACTTCGGATGCGGTTCGTCGCGAGAGCACGCCCCTTGGGCACTCCAGGACTGGGGATTCGATGCGGTCATCGCCCCTTCCACCGCCGACATCTTCCGCAACAACTCGGCGAACATCGGTTTGCTGATCGTCGAATTGCCGGAAGATGAGGTCCGACTACTGATGGACATGGCTCAAGACCCCGACGCATCGATCACGATCGACCTCGAGCAGCAGACAGTGGTCGGTGAAGGGCTAGAGACCAGGTTCGACTTCGACCCGTCAGCCAAGGAACGCCTCCTCCAGGGGTTGGACTGGATCGGGATGACCCTCACCCACGAGGAGGCGATCACCCGTCACGAGATGAACCGCCCGGACTGGCTCCCGGTCAGCACCGGGAGCCCGACCGTTTAGCCGGCGCCGCCCAGCCGCGGGGCGAACCCCAGAGCGCCCATCAATGTCTCGAACTGATCCAGCCGCAATGACTGTGGCCCGTCGCTGAGGGCCTCCTCGGGGTTGGGATGGATCTCCACCATGATCCCGTCCGCTCCGATTGCCTGGGCGGCCAGGGCCAGTGGCGCCACCAGATCCCTGTCACCGGCAGCGTGGGAGGGGTCGACGATGATCG
Organism: uncultured Acidimicrobiaceae bacterium; assembly: GCA_964608055.1. Taxonomy (GTDB): domain Bacteria; phylum Actinomycetota; class Acidimicrobiia; order Spongiisociales; family ZC4RG35; genus JALYNX01. The sequence goes on from CAZSMJ010000179.1 coordinate 859, forward strand.
GAAGGTGGGTGTGACGACGCAGCACCGGGACCGCGCTCAGGTCCAACGTGTTCCTGGTCGAGGTCTCGAAGGTCCGGATGCCCCGCTCACAGAGCATCACCTGTTGGTTCCCCCCGGCAAGGATGTACTCGGCTGCCTGGAGCAACTCCTCGATCGACGAGCTCATCCCCCGCTTGAGGAGGACCGGACGGTGAGCACGTCCCGCCGCGTTGAGCAGCGAGAAGTTCTGCATGTTGCGGGCCCCGATCTGGAGGATGTCGGCTTTCTTCGCCACTCCTTCGACGTCCTCTGGTGAGAGCACCTCGGTGACCACCGGAAGCCCGTAGGCCTTCCCGGCCTCCACCAGCATCTCCAACGCCTCGTAGCCGAGGCCCTGGAACGAGTAAGGAGAGGAGCGGGGCTTGAAGCATCCACCGCGGAGGATCGAGCCTCCGGCTTCCTTGACCGCCTTGGCCGCAGCCATCACCTGGTCCCAGGACTCGACCGCGCAGGGACCGGCGATCATGATCATCTCACCGCCGCCTACCTTCACCCCCGCCACCTCGACGATGGTGTTGTGCGCCTTGTGGACCCGACTCCCCAGCTTGTATCCCTTGGGGGTTGCCGTCGTCGGGGCGACCTCGGCCAACGCCGAGAGCCCTTTCGGTTCCCCCCTGACCACGTCGCGCTCCAGTGGACGGGGACGCAGGTCGCGTGAGGGGTAGCTGCCCAGGATCCTCAGGAAACGGAGTTGTTTGGTGAGGGCGTCGAAGACCGACTGGACCACGGGATCGGAGATATTCCCGTCGAAGTCGAGGTAGAACAGCTCCTCTCTCGGGTTGTGGGGGATCGGCCTCGACTCGAGCATCACCAGGTTGATATCGGCCTCGCGGAAGACGGCAAGTGCGTCCATGAGGGCGCCGGGATGGTTCCCCACCGCCATGACGATCGAGGTTTTCGACGGCACCCCCTCGGGCACCTCGGCGGGCCGGGCCGACACGACGACGAATCGGGTGTAGTTCTCCTCCTGATTGGCGATCCCGGTCTTGAGGATGTCGAGCCCGTAGAGACGGGCGGCTTCCTCGCTGGCGATGGCGGCCACGGTGGGGTCATTCATCTCCCCGATCCGCTTGCCGGACAGCGCGGTGTCCGAGAAGTAGACCAATTCCACCTGGTCGAGCCCGGCGAGGAACTCCGAGCATTGGGTTACGGCCTGGGGATGGCAGTAGATGCGCCGCAAACCTTCAATCGAGGCGCCGGCCACCCCGAGCAGGCAATGGCGCACCCGAAACCGGACATCCCCGACGAACTTGAGCTGGCTGTCGAGAAGGACGTCGTAGACCTCCGAGATGGCGCCAGAAGTCGTGTTCTCCACCGGAAGGACGGCGACGTCGGCGCTCCCTTCCTGAACGGCGCGAATCGCGTCGGCGAAGGTCGACGAGCGGACATAGCTCGGGATGATCCCTTTGGAATCGAAGAACTGTTGGGAGGCAAGATGGCTGTACGAGCCGTCGATCCCCTGGATGGCGACCGTGATCGCGTCCTCCGTCGACTCGCTGCGCCCCAGGAACTCCTGTTGCACACGGACCGAGTCGTTGATGATCTCTCGCCACACCCGGTTGACCAGCCCGGAGTCGAGGTCGTGGCTCATCCCCGAGTTGATCCGGTCCGAGATCAGATCTTCCTCGCGTGACATATCCCGCGAGGGGCGGGCATGGAGCCCCTTTTCCCGGGCCATCCGGAGGCTGAACGCCTTGCGTTCGGCGAGGAGCTTGAGGATCTCGGCATCGACCCGATCGATGTCGTCTCGTATTTGGACTATGTCATCTTCGTGTTGTTCGTTATTGGTGCTCATCTCATTCACTGGGTTCAGGACGCGTTGCGTCAAAGTTGTGGGTCAGGAGTAACGCGGGGGTGGGGTGGATCGGCGCTAGGCGCCGAAGTAGAAGTAGGCGAACCCGAAGAAGCGCTGATCAGCGCCGGGGAGGGTCGGGGTCGAAGTCGCCTTCATGTGGCGGCGATTATCCACACACGGATGGGGCTGTGTCAAGAGCTAGCGTCGCGGAGGTGAACAAGACCCGTCTCTCATTGGGGATCATCCTCGTCTTGGTGGGCGCGGTGTGGGCATTACAGGG
>CAZSMJ010000180.1:0-2947 GCA_964608055.1 uncultured Acidimicrobiaceae bacterium
GAGACGGATCCGGACGAAGCGGTTTCAGTCGAGGCGACTCCCGCCGAAACGGTTTCAGCCGAGACGGATCCTGTCGAAGCGGTTCCAGTCGAGGCGACTCCCGCCGCAGAGGTCGCAGAAGTCGAGTCCGGTGCGGAGACGACCGCGGCACCCGAAGCCACTGCCCCGACGTCGGTTTCCGGCCGTGAGGCCCTGGTTGCTCCCGACCTGAGCGATCTTCCCGATGACATCGGCGACGACTTCGAGCGAGCCATCGCGGCCACTGTCCTCGAGTTCAAAGAGGGCGACATCGTGGAAGGGACCGTGGTCAGCGTCGACGGCGATGGCGCGATGATCGACATCGGCTACAAGTCCGAAGGCCTGATCCCGACCCGGGAACTGTCGATTCGAAACAACGTGGATCCCAACGACGCGGTCAAGGTGGGAGACCGGGTCGAGGCTGTCGTCCTCAACAAGGAGGACGACGAGGGACGGCTCATCCTCTCCAAGAAGCGCGCCATGTACGAGCGGGCTTGGGGCCGGATCCAACAGATTGCAGATCAGGAGGGCACCGTCGAGGGGACGGTCATCGAGGTGGTGAAGGGTGGCCTGATCGTCGACATCGGTCTTCGCGGCTTCCTCCCTGCCTCACTCGTCGACCTGCGTCGGGTTCGCGACCTCGACCCCTTCATCGGCCAGACGATCACAGCCAAAGTGATCGAGCTCGACCGCCCCAGGAACAACGTCGTTCTCTCCCGACGCGCCTATCTCGAAGAAGCCCAGGCCGAGGAGCGCAACGCATTTCTCGACGGTCTCGGCGAGGGCGAGGTCCGCGACGGGGTCATCTCTTCTGTCGTCAACTTCGGCGCCTTTGTGGATCTGGGCGGCATGGACGGCCTCGTTCACGTCTCCGAGCTGTCCTGGCAGCACGTGAACCATCCCGGCGAATTGGTCAAGGTGGGCGACAAGGTCACGGTCAAGGTTCTCGAGGTCGACCGGGACCGGGAGCGAATCTCGCTCTCGATTCGTCAGACCAGTGACGACCCCTGGGACGTGTTCGCCCGCGAGCACGAGGTGGGAGACGTCGTCGACGGCGTGGTCACCAAGACGGTGCCGTTTGGCGCTTTCGTTTCGGTAGCCGACGGGGTCGAGGGTCTGGTCCACGTGTCGGAGATCGCCGTGCACCGGGTCGAGTCCCCCGAACTGGAGCTTTCCATCGGTCAGCCGGTCAAGGTGAAGATCACCGAGAAGGAAAACGAGCGCCGCCGGGTCTCTCTCTCCATCAAGCAGGCTTCACCGGACTGGCAAGAACGGGAGTCTCAGGTCGAGGAGCAAAAGAAGGCCCCCGCTCAGAGTCGTCGTCGTCCTCAGAAGGAGTTCGAACGCGAATTCGGGCCGACGGACGACGAGAGGCCGCCGATGCCCGTCGACGCTTCTCTGGAGGCCATCCTCCAGGAGCTCAAGGAGCGCGGCATCGGTCGTAGGTGACGGCCGGTCATTCAGGCGACAGCTACCGGGAATGGTCGGGTACTAGTCATTTCATGATTGATTCAGGGTGTGAGCTAGTCACGCATGTGTCGCCCGGTCACGATATGAGACGACCGAACTATGGAGCTTCTGGGGAAAGCCTCAAGACTTGCTCTGTACGGTCCGAATCATTCATGTGGAATTGGACTTGAAACACTGGGAGGGCGCGCCCCAACCGGTAGCATGCCAGAAGGTATGCGCCGGCGAGGGATCGGCGCCCAACCGAGGGGACAAACGAAGGGGACTCAATGGGTAGGAGAGCCATCGTTCTGCTTGTGGCCTTGATACTGGCCGGGCTCGCCGCTTGGGCGGTCTGGAACTACTTGCAGGGCATAGAGAACGAAATCGAGGCAGGCCAGGAAGCGGTCACGGTTTTCCGCGCGGTCGAACCGATTGCTGAAGGGACCGACGGGGGAATCATCCTCTCGGACTTCAACTCCGGTGGGCCACTCGTCGTTGCCGGCACTGAAGAGCGGGAAGACCTGCCAATCGGCGCCATCACAGACGAGGCGCAGCTCAACCAGGTTTTGACCGGAAAAGTGGCAGCCGGCCCGGTCTCGGCAAACTCGGTGTTGGTCGAGTCGCAGTGGACGGCGATCACCATCGACGTCGTTCCGCTCGCCGAGCAGATCCCCGAAGGCAAGCAGGCCATCGTGATCTCGACGGACAACGTCCGAGGAGTCAACGGGTTTGTGAACCCTGGTGACAGGGTCAACCTGATCATCACACTCGACATCGCGTTCGATCTTCTTCCCGAAGGCTTCGAGGGCATCACCGTCGATCCGGCGGCGCCCCCGGTGGATGGTGCCGCTCCAACGGCGGAGGCCACAGCGGTGGTCACCTATACCCGGTACGTCCTCCAGGGGATCCCGGTGCTGGCGACTGGCCGTGACATTCGCGCCGACGCGAACGCTCCGGACACGGTGCAAGCCGAGCCCGAAGTACCCGTCGAGGGCGAGGTCGCGACCACCCCCGAGGAAGAGGACACCGGTAACGAGACCATCTTCACCCTCGAAGTCACCCCCGAGCAGGCAGAGCGGATCGCCTACGCCTTCGAGAACGGCTCGATTTGGCTGACTCTCGTTCCCGCCGACTTCGTCGAAGTGGAGACACAGGGTGTGATCATCGATACCCTGTTCGGTGGAGACCTGGTCGAGGACATTTTCGGATAAGTTTGAGTAAGAGGTTCGACCATGTCATTGGCTGAGCACAACCTATTGGTGGTCGACAAGGACGATGATTTCGTCTCGGCGGCCAAAGAGCTCTTCGAAGGCCGGCTCCCGGTAGCGCGGTCTATAGAAGAGGCGAGCCAGACCATCGAGTCGGGCGAGCTTCGGATGCTCCTGCTCGGGCCCTCGTACAGCAACGAGGAGTCCATGGAACAGGTGCGGAGCCTGCACAACCAGGATCCGGTGCTCGTCTTGATGATGGTGGCCGAGAC
>CAZSMJ010000181.1:0-2915 GCA_964608055.1 uncultured Acidimicrobiaceae bacterium
TTCACCAATCACAACGGCGGGATGCTCGAGTTCGATCCTTCCGGTTTCCTCCTTGTCGGCTTCGGCGATGGGGGGAGTGGCGGTGATCCCCAGGACCGGGCCGAAAACCCGAATGACCTGCTGGGGAAGATCCTCAGGATCGACGTCAACAACACGTCCCCCGGCAAGCAGTACGCAATACCCGCCGGTAACCCGTTTGCACAGGGGGGAGGGGCTCCCGAGGTCTACATGCTGGGGCTGCGCAACCCGTGGCGATTCGACAACGACGCCGGTTTCCTCTACATCGGCGACGTGGGTCAAGCTCAGCGTGAGGAGGTCACCATCCTCCCCGCTGCCGCAGCCGGGGCCAACCTCGGTTGGAACACCTGGGAGGGGAATCTCTGCTTCGAAGGGCCGTGCGCGACCGGTGGATTCACCTTCCCACAAGTCGAATACACCCATGCCAACGGTTGTTCGGTGACCGGGGGCTTCGTGTATCGGGGCACTGCCATACCCGGCCTCGCGGGGACCTACTTCTACGCCGACTTCTGTGCGGGGAGGATCCATAGCCTCGTGTACGAAGAGGGCATCGCGAGCAAGCATTCCGACCGCTCAGCTGAGTTCGGCGTGGTGGCTCAACTCTCATCGTTCGGCTACAACGGCGCCGGCGAGGTGTATGTGACCTCGCTGCAGGACGGCCGGGTGTTCAAGATCGTCGCCCAGTGACGTGCTCGCCCGGTGCCGATGGGCCCGGGCGGTAGCCTGCTGGGATGACCGACGCGACGCTGGTCGTCACGCCCGCCCATAATGAGGAGGCCTCAGTTGGCCTGGTCGTGGAGGGCGTCCGCGCCCTCGGCTTCCGGTCTTTGGTCGTCGACGACGGCTCTACCGACAACACGTCTTTAGTTGCGGGGTCTGCGGGGGCCACTGTGCTCACCTTCCCGGTCAATCTCGGCGTGGGTGCTGCATTACGCACCGGCTTCAGGTACGCCACTCGACACGGGTTCAAGCGTGTGGTGCAGCTGGATGCCGACTTGCAACACCCGCCGGAGGCGATCCCCTTGCTACTCGAAGCCGCGGACCGGGGCGCTGACCTGGTGGTGGGCTCCAGATTCGCATCTGGCTACGACCCGGGCCCTCGACGAGTCGCTATGCGGCTGCTCTCGGTCGTCGTGAGTCGCCGGATCGGTGTCCACATCACCGATCCGACCTCTGGGTTCAAAGCCGTCAGCGAGCCTCTCCTCTCCGAATTCGCCCGTTCCTATCCGTCCGAGTACCTGGGGGACACGGTCGAAGCATTGCTGCAAGCGGGGGCATTCGGAGCCTCGGTGGTGGAGGTCCCGATCCCGATGCAGCCGAGGCTTGCCGGGACGCCCACCACCACACCGCATGCCGCCGGCCATTTCGTTCGCGTGCTGCTCGCCATAGTCGCCGGCAAGCCTGGGAGACGTGATCGATGAGTCTTCTCGTTCAGATCCTGGTCGTGTTGATCGCCCTGGGTGCGGTGATCTTGGTCATCGCCCTGGTCAGGGCACGCCGGCTCCGTGAGCGGTATGCGGTGATCTGGCTTCTGGTCGCCTTCGGCATGACGGTTCTGGTCGTCGCCCGTCCACTTCTCGACCGTCTCTCGTTGGCACTGGGAATCCAGTCCGGGACGACCACGCTCTTCCTGCTCGCAATCCTCGGCATCCTGGGCATCCTCCTCCAGCTGTCCGTGTCTTTGTCGGCGCTCGAGGAGAAGATCCGTGACGTCGCCGAGGCCGTGGCGCTAGCCGACCCGGCGCGTCCGATCGAGGAACCCGAGGACAGCTAGGGCGACGCGCTGCCAGAGCCCGAGGAAGCCATCTGCGAGACCGACTCCCGGCGGAGGCTTGATCTGGGACATCCCGGACAGCCTGAAGTCCATGGTGGCGATCATCGCCGCGTCGCTGAGCGAGCGGTTGGCTTCGACGAGAGCGCGTCCCTCCCTCACCACGGAACTCGCCCCGCTGGCATCGCGCCAAGCCCGGAGCTTCTCTGAGAGCCAACCGTCGCGGCTCGCGATCAGAGTCGTCCCGAGTTCGACGATGAGCAGGGCGGGGGAGAGCACGAGGAGCGTGCGTCGCCGGTAGTTGGAGCGCAGCATCAGCCATCTGTTGCGCTCCAAGTGGTACATCTTGGTTGGGGAACGGCCGAAGTCGTAACGGTGAAGGACACGTGACTCAGGGACTCGAACGACTCGCATCCCGGCCAGGCGGAGCCGCCAGCCGAGATCAGCGTCCTCGTGGTAGGTGAAGAAGGTGCGACGAAAACCGCCGAACGACTCCCAGGTCCGCCGTCGTATCGCCATGGCCGCTCCCGACGGGAACGCGACGTCGACCGGCCCGGACTCTTCAGGTATGGGCTCACCGAAGTCGCTGACCCATCCGATCCCGAAATAGGTCAAATGGCCACCGGAGGTGTTGAACGTCCCCGGCCGCGCAGCATCCTCGATGGTCGCCATCGCAGCACCGACGTCCGGAGGGTCCAGAGCGGTGACGAGAGGGCCGAGCCATCCGGGTTCGGGGATTGTGTCGTGTCCCAGGAAGACCAATGTCTCGCACCGGGCGCTCTCCGCTCCGATGTGGCACCCGGCAGCGAATCCGACGTTTTCCTCCTGAGGGATGACGGTGACCTCGAAATCAGCCAGGACACCGAGAGTGCCGTCGGTCGACGCACTGTCGACGACGATCACCTCTGTTGGCCGCACCGGGTCGGAAAAGAGGGCTTCGAGGACGGGGCGCACGAGGTCCGCCGAGTTGTGGCTCACCATCACCACCGTGGTGGTGGTGCGGTCGCCAGAAGGGCTCAGCGGCCGGTTACGAGGTGCCGGCGACGGGTTTGTGGACGCTTCCGCCCATCGTGTAGGCAACGTCGGCGGTTCCGGTGGTGTTGGTGTTGCGGAGGTAGACGGTGCC
>CAZSMJ010000182.1:0-2877 GCA_964608055.1 uncultured Acidimicrobiaceae bacterium
CCGAGCGCCAACGAAACCGGGTTGAAGGGGTAGTCGATCGAGCCGTATGGGGTCGACTTGGTCTGCTTGCCCAGCTCCGAGGTCGGCGAATACTGACCCTTGGTCAGGCCGTAGATCTGGTTGTTGAACAAGAGGATCTTCAGGTTGATGTTGCGGCGCAGAGCGTGAATCAAGTGGTTTCCGCCTATCGAAAGTCCGTCGCCGTCACCCGTGATCACCCAAACCGAGAGGTCGGGGCGGCTGGTGGCAACGCCGGAGGCGATAGCGGGGGCCCGACCATGGATCGAATGCATCCCGTAGGTGTTCATGTAGTAGGGGAATCGGGATGCGCAGCCGATGCCCGAGACGAAGACGAACTCCTCACGGGGCCGGCTAAGCCCGGCGAGGAATTGCTGGACCGAGGCCAGGATGGTGTAGTCCCCGCAACCGGGGCACCACCGCACCTCCTGATCGGTTTGAAAGTCGGCACGGGTGTACGTCGGGGCGGTCACTTGATCATCTCCAGGATCTTCTCTTCAATCTCCGCGACTTTGAACGGCTCGCCTGCCACCTTGTTCAGGCCTTTGACATCGAGCAGGAACTCGGACCTGATGACCCTTCGCAGTTGACCGGTGTTCAACTCGGGGATCAGGATCTGTTTGTATGAATTTAGGACCTCGCCGAGGTTCGTCGGCATCGGGTTGAGGTACCGCAGGTGTGCGGTTGCGACCTTCTTGCCGGCGAGGCGAATCCTTCGGGCCGCGGCCCGGATCGAACCGTACGTCGAGCCCCAACCCAGAACCAGGATCTCGGCATCCGTGTCGTCCTTGACCTCGACCAGTGGGATGTCGTTGGCGATGTTGGCAACCTTCCAGGCCCGGGTGTCCGTCATCAACTGGTGATTGGCCGGTTCATACGACACGTTCCCCGTGATGGCTTCTTTCTCGAGGCCGCCGACCCGATGCTCCAGTCCGGGTGTGCCCGGGATCGCCCAGGGCCGGGCGAAGGTGTCGACGTCCCGCATGTAGGGGAGAAAGAGGCCGTCGGGCCCGTTGGCGTACTTGGCGAACTCGACCGGGATCGGCGCCAGGCTGTTGACATCGGGGATCATCCACGGCTCGGAGCCGTTGGCGATCTGGTTGTCGCTGAGCAACAAGACCGGTGTCATGTATCTGATGGCGAGTCGGGCGGCTTCGATCGCCATCGCGAAGGCGTCACTCGGTGAGGCGACTGCGATCACCGGGATCGGTGACTCCCCGTGACGCCCGTAAAGCGAGAAGAGGAGGTCGGACTGCTCTGGCTTGGTGGGCAGCCCGGTAGAAGGGCCGCCTCGCTGGACATTGATCACGATCAGCGGAAGCTCCATCATGAACGCCAGCGAGATCGATTCGCTCTTCAGGGCGATACCCGGGCCGGAGGATCCGGTGACTGCGAGGTTTCCGGCAAAGGCGGCTCCGATGGCTGCCCCGACACCTGCGATCTCGTCCTCGGCTTGGAAGGTGCGGACACCAAAGTTCTTGTGACGCGCCAGCTCGTGGAGGATGTCCGAGGCCGGGGTGATGGGATAGGACCCATAGAAGAGGGGTAGCCCCGACAGCTTGGAGGCCGCGATCAGACCCCAGGCCAACGCCGAGTTCCCGTTGATGTTGGTGTAGGTCCCGGGCTTGAGGGCCGCCGGCTTGACGACAAAGGTCGTCTTAGCCGCTTCGGTCGCCTCCCCGAGCGTGTATCCGGCTTGGAAGGCGGCGATGTTGGCCGCCGCCACCTCCGGGGTCTTGGCGAACTTCTTCCTTGCCCATTCGATTGTCGGCTCGGTGGGGCGATGGAAGAGCCATGCCAGAAGCCCGAGAGCGAGGAAGTTCTTGGAGCGAAGCACGCTTCGTCCGCTGACACCCGAGTCCTTCACCGCCTCCTTGGTCAGCTCGTCCATGGGGACCGCGATCACCCGGTAGCCGTCGAGGGTCCCGTCTTCGAGCGGGTTGGTCTCGTACCCGGCCTTGGCCAGGTTTCGCTCGTCGAAGGCGTCGGTGTTCACGATGAGGGTGCCACCTTGGCGAAGATCCTTGAGGTTGCTCTTGAGGGCGGCCGGGTTCATTGCCACCAGGCAATCGGGCTGGTCCCCTGCGGTCAGGATGTCGAAATCGGCGATCTGGACCTGGAAACTCGAGACTCCGGGAAGGGTCCCGGCCGGTGCCCGGATCTCTGCGGGGAACGAGGGGAGGGTTGCCAGGTCGTTCCCGAACAACGCGCTCGCGTCGGTGAATCTCGATCCGGCCACTTGCATCCCGTCACCCGAGTCTCCGGCGAATCGGATGACCACCTTGTCGTAGGTCTCGGTGTTGGCAGTTACAGGTTCGGCCGTGGCGATCTTCTCAGCCACTTTTGGTTCACTTCCTTATCAGTTTGTATTGGCGCGCGGGCGCCCGAGCTATTGAACACCTGGTTCTGGCGAAAAGTCGGAATCTCGGTGGCTCGCTGGACCTATTTTATCGACCCTATGGGCTACCCAGGTTTAATGATTGAAGGCACGAAGCCGACCATTCGGATTCGCTCGAGCTCCCGGCCGAAACCGAGGAGCATCGTCTCCGAACCGATCGGCCCGATCGCCTGGAGCGAGACCGGTGGGGTGCCCTGGTCGAGCATGGGCATGGCCACCGCTGGATGAAGGGTGTGGTTGACGAGCGCCGTGAACCAGGAGAGAACCACCCGGTAGTGAAGGTCTCCGATCATGTCGACCCCGATCACCTTCCGCATCACGGGCACCGTTGGGGTCAGCAAGAGGTCAACCGTCTCGAAGGCGTCGGTGAACAGGCCCCGAATCAGCTGCTGCCAGACACGACCGATCTCTGACTCCTCGGCGGTGACATTCGCACAGTCCTCGAGTCTGGCGGCCACATC
>CAZSMJ010000183.1:0-2867 GCA_964608055.1 uncultured Acidimicrobiaceae bacterium
AAGCGATCGCAAACGAGCTGAAGGTAATTCAGTTCCCGTTTCAGCTCTTGCCGGTACCCGAACTTGGCCAGATCGGCGGAGTCGCGCTCGGCGCCCGACTGTTGGGTGTCTGCCATGGCAATGCCTCCTGCTCACAACGGCTCGGACCGGTGGGGACGCTAGCTCTTGGGCAGGTCCGACGCCGCGAAAACCGTGTGTGCCGTCAGGGCAACAGACGTGGGAAGGCAGTGGCTTCGGCCCTCACCGTCAAAGGCTCGGTCTGGTCGACAAAGACCCCGAGAAGCCCGAGTTCGACCACATCGACAACCACAACATTGACCGAGTGCCCATCGTCATCGGTGGCGACCACGAACGAAACAGGGTCGAGGTCTTGGGCAGTCATCGACGCCATTCCGAGAGCCTCAGCGCGAGCCTGATCGAGAACCACTTGGCCCGTCGACCGATAAAGCTCCTCGTCAATTCCAGACGCAGCCGCGATCGCGGCGGAGTCGGCCACTGCAGCCAACTCACGCTGCAAGGCCAGCGCTCGCCAGAAGTCGATCGAGAGTCCACCGAACAGAAGCAGCAGCACTGACAGACCAAGCATCCAAATCGTGATCGAACCGCGATCCGACTTCATCCGAGACTCCGATAGAGATCCACGGGTTCCGCGTGAACACCGGTGACCCACAGACCTCCGACCGGCCCCCACGGAGTGCTGACGATCGGAGTCCAGATTTGGACCTCAGCGACCACCTCGGAGCCTCGCTCCAGCGAGCAGCCCGAGATCGAGCTTTCAGGCACAGCCAGTTCCGACCCGCACCAACCGAGACGAATGGATTCGGATGACAACCCATGGTTCGCTCCAATCACGGTGACAACTTGGCTGCCCCTGGCCAGATCGAGCGAGACCACAGCCGTCCGCGCGGCTTCGGCAGCGGCAGCTTCCGCAACTACCCGTCTTTCGGACCATGGGCCAAAGGCGAGTACGGCGATGGCTATCGGGAGTAGCAACAGACCCACCGCCAGAGCGAACTCGATCGCCCCGTGGCCCTCGTCATTCACGATTCGGCTCAAGCGTTGCTTGGGCGCTCAGCTCGACAACAAAGGCACCCGTAAGAGGGGTCCATGATGGGAAGGTCGCATTGCCTCGAGCGACGGCCATACCGTCAACCAGCTCACAGTGGACCTCTGCTGATTCACCCATCTCGCCACCGAGGATTTGCTCGAGCACTGCCACGACCCGCTCCTCACACCCCTTCACCTCACCCGTGATTGCGCCAACCCTCGCCCCTTGATCCAGCGCGGAGCGAATCGCGCCCCGCCCATACTGGACGACGATCAGATTGGCGAAGGTCAGAAACAAGACGAGCGAGAGCGCTCCCGCCAAGAGAAACTGAACCGAGGTGACACCCCGGTCGCTCAGCCGCCGATCAACGAGGAACGGATCCAAGTGACTATGTCCACCCCTAGCGCCTGCAAGGCGCCCCAGATCACCACCAGGGCGGCGATCGCCAAAGCGGCATTGCCCATCAACTCGGCGGTGTTCAACCCCCGGTCGTCCTCGCGCATCGTGCGCAGTAGTTGGTTTACGTCGGGCATGGTCAGCCTCCTTTCATTGCCAGCCCGTGATCAAACTCGGCAGTGGCGCGGCCACGAACAGGATGAGGACGGGGGCGAGGATGGCGATGGTGGGCACGAGCATCGCCGCCCGTCTCTTGGTGGCGGACCGCTTGATCGATTCGCGCCGGGTCTCCCGGACATCCTCAGCCAGGTCGAGCAAGGCCCCGGCTAGGTCCGCCCCACGCTCCTCAGCCGAGGCGAGAAGACGATACGTTCGACCACAAAACGGCTCCGGAGTGAGCTCCGCTATCCGGCGGAAGGCATCGCCTGCCCGCCACCCGGCGCGATGGAGTCGCAGAGCGTCGGCAAGCTCGTCAATTACCTCACCTCGGCCCCGTACGACGGTGGAGCTGACCGCGTGGACCACTCCACCGCCTGCTCTCACCCGCATCGCCAGCAGTTGGTTCACGGTGTACACCTCGATCCGCATCAACTCTCTGCGGGTCTCGATCGCCTTGTCGATGCGGGACCGTTGCCGAGTCGCCCCCACAAGAAGGCCGAGACCTACCAGAACCAATCGTTGGATCATCGACACGCCGATGACCCATCCCGCGAAGACGCCCAGACCGGTGGCCAGCACCATCGACCTCAGCTGGGTCACGCGGTATGCCGACACCATCTCCTCCTCAGGCAGCTGCCGATACCAACCTGCCTGGCGAAGTTTGAGGATGGTTACCTGATCACCAGATCTCTCGAGCAGCCTGCCCACCGCCTCCGCAGCCTGACGCATCATGGGCCCGAACACCTGGGCCACCGGACCGCCGGTTGTTTGCAAGCGGGTCATCGACCTGGTCGGGGTCAAATACGGCTGGAGTCGAGAGGCGAGAGACCGCGGCGGCGGAATCAAGTTGTACACCAGCAAGCCCGTCGCAAGGGCGGACACAGTCGCTGCCAGGAGAACCAAAGGCGACACGATCAGACCCCCCTTCCGGAGGTAAGAACTCTTGGTTCGGCCGGCTGGCTTCCGAGTCGTGAAGCAATGGCGATCCCGAGCAGGCTCATTACTCCACCTATGAACGCCACCGTCAGGCCAGCTGGAGTCGAATAGAAGTCTCGGAACGCCCCAGCCTGTGCGGTCATCGCGATCAGAACGAACCAGGGGAGGACGAAGACCACCCGGGCGTTGATCTTCTGCTCAAGTGCCTCCGTCCGGATCTGCTCCAAAGCCCAGATGTCGCGGGTAGTGGCCTCGGCGAGGTCGGACAGGATCTCGGGCACTACTGCGCCGCCTCGTTCGTAGGCGAGGATGAGTACCTCTATGACCC
>CAZSMJ010000184.1:0-2865 GCA_964608055.1 uncultured Acidimicrobiaceae bacterium
GCATCTTCGAGCCGTTCTTCACCACGAAGGAGGCAGGCAAGGGCACCGGCCTGGGACTAGCCACCGTCTACGGCATTGTAAAGCAGAGCGGCGGCAACATCTGGGTCTACAGCGAGCCAGACCACGGCACGACCTTCAAGATCTACCTGCCGCGCGTCGAGGAAGCCATCGAGACCGGCGAGCCGGCCACAGGGCGCCCGCGCGGCGGCACCGAGACGATCCTGGTGGCAGAGGACGACGACGAGGTCCGGGCTCTGGCTCGGGAGATCCTCGAGAGCTACGGGTACACCGTCCTCGAGGCGGCCCGCCCAGCCGACGCGTTCCTGATCGCCGAGCGGCACGCCGGCGCCATCAACCTCCTCCTGACCGACGTGATCATGCCGCAAATGAGTGGCCGGCAGTTGGCCGACCGACTCGCCCCCCTGCGGCCCGAGATGCGTGTCCTCTTTGTGTCCGGCTACCCCGGCGAAACGATCGTGCAACACGGCAGGCTGGAGCCGGGAACGCTGTTTCTGCAGAAGCCGATCATGCCGGAGGGGTTGGCGGCGAAGATCCGCGAGGTCTTGGACGCTCTCGAATAGCGGCCTTCCGGGCGGAAGCGCAACCGTCGTCCACGATCCGCTATATCCTTTTGGGGCTCTTCAGGAAGTCGTGTGGGTAGATTCCGACTCTTGTGGGTGCGATCGCACAGTCAGATTGCCGGCAGCATGCAGGTGAGGATCTTGAGACGGAGGTACTCCTCGTCCCGAAGGCCGTAGGCCCGGCGTTGGATAACGCGCACCTTGTTGTTAAGCCCCTCGACAAAGCCGAGCGCCACTTTGTTCTCCGGGTGGCAGTAAGCGGCGATGCCGTCCCAATGACGCTCGATCATCGCGGCGAACTTCTCGTAGGGTCGGAGGCGTTGCCACTTGAGTGCCGCCCGCCAGTTCTCGAAGAAGCGCCGCGCCCAGCCTTCGCGGTCGTAGCTCCACAGCTGCCCGAACGACTCTTTGAGCAGGTAGGCCGTGTTGAGCCGCTTGTTGGCGGTGAGCAGGGTCTTGAGGGCTCGCCGGCCATCCATGGTGAGGTTCTCTCGGTGCGCGAGGAGGGTGTATTTCTGGCCCTTGATGAAGCGGCGATCCTTTCCCGAGAGACGTGCGTACTCACTCTTGCGGACCATGTCGAGGGCGTCGCCGAGGTGGCGCAGGACGTGGAACTTGTCGAAGAGGATGCTGGCCTGGGGCGCCTGGCGGCGGGTCGAGGCGCGGAAGGGTTTCCACATGTCCATCACCGCCAGGCGAATCCGCCCGCTTTTCCTGGGCCCCAACCAGGTGAAGAACTCGTCCAGGCTCGCCTCGGAGCGGTCCGTGCCTCCGAACCAGATCGCCCGCGCCCGGATGAGGTCGCTCACCACGATGCGATAGGTGTGCCGCTTGCGGAGGGAGATCTCGTCGATCCCGATGACCCGGGGGCCGGGCGTGCCGGCCCGCCGCAGTTGTTCGCGCATGTACTGCTTCTCCAACTCCTTGACGGTGTCCCAGTCGAGGTACAGTTCCTTGGCGACATCCTTGAGCGTGGACGCCCGGCACCGACGGCCCACGTAGTAGGCGAAGCGCTTGGTGTAGAACGGGTTGTCGGCCAGGAAGTCGAGCTGCTCGCGCTTCACCGTTCCGCAGCCCTGGCAGGCCACGCGGCGCACCTCCAGGTCCAAGTAGATCCGGGTATCGCCGCAGGGCAGGTCCCGGGTTCGACGGGTCCTGCGGTCGTACCATGTGCGATGCGGTCGGCCGCACGCTCCGCACACCGTTTTTTTGAGCGGCGGACGAGCGTGAGGACGCGCGCCTTCGGCTCCCCGAACACCCCGATGACAGTGGCGCTTGGCCGAAAGCCCCCGAAGCGGTACGTATCCCAGAGTCGGCGTTTGAGTCGATGGCCTTGCATCCCAGCATCATGCCGAGTTTTCGCCGCCCATCACGGGTGCTCTTGGCCGCCCCCAGAGCGGGTTTCAGCGCCATCGACCCCCGCATTTCACCCACACGACTTCCTGAAGAGCCCCTTTTGGTAGTGTCTCAGTTCTGAGACACTACCGCGCGCCGCCGTCAGTAACAGGGGCGTTGACGCTGTGACAATCTCCCCGCCCCATGCCAGAAATCCTCGGCGCGGTCCTTACTCTGTAGCCCCCCGGAACCCGCCCGGCGGGCAGAACGGCCCGCCGCTCCTTCACCGAGGCGAGGGGCCAGACCCCCGCCAGGTCCACCTGCGCGCCGGGCCTAGTCCACGGGCCCTCGTGGCAATACGCGGCCTGCGCCTAGGCCCGATCGGGGACTTCAGCAATCATCGGCGAACTCGAGGCGCACACCGATGAGGCTGTTCACCGTAGCCAGGGACGCCGTCTCTCGACGAGCTGCGCGAGTTCTCCCAGCGTGCCCTGCGCCAGCCCTCGAGGACGCCCGCGTCGTAGTCTCCTACTCCGTCGGCACCGCCAGCTTCCCCGCCCGCTTTCAGCTCGTCGCTGCCGGCAATCCCTGCCGCCGCGGACGCGCCTCGCTGCTGACCTGTGCCTGCTCTCCAGCCGAGCGCGCTCGCGACCTGGCCCGCCTATCGCCCCCTGCTCGACCGCATCGACCTGCACCTGGACATCCCGGCGCCCTGCCCTACACCCAGGGGACCGACTCCGCCACAGGCGAGGCCTCCGCCGTCATCCGCGGGCTGCCGTCCTGCCTACTCCCGTTACTTCAAGCAGATAGCCAAAGCGATGGAGTTGCCCCGACCTTGAGGAGAGAGGGTCAGGGTGAGGTGGTGATGGGCCGGGTGCCGGCCACGAAATCGGAGAGCCCGCGCCGGTCGCGAGTGAACAGCACGAACATCCGCCCGAGCCCGAGCGTG
>CAZSMJ010000185.1:0-2712 GCA_964608055.1 uncultured Acidimicrobiaceae bacterium
GATCGCAGTGGCATGAATTCCAGTCAGCCGACTCAACGATTCCGGGGGTACATCAAGGAGTCAACCAAACTTGGGGCAGTCCCAGGAGCTGCAGGGCGTGAGCGTAGGCCCGCTCGTCGGTAAAGAGAGAAAAGCTCGCGCGCCAGATGCCGGGGTGGACCTCGGCCACTTCCTTCGCGTGTTCGCTTGCGTAGGAGACGGCCCGAGGAAGGACGAAGCTCTTGGAGGGACCGAAGGTGATCTGCAGCAGCACCTCGCCTCGCGGCGGCATGGCGCACATCTAGCTCGGTTCCCCGAGGAGTCCAGTCGGCGCGTGCGATCGGGACAGCGGAGCGCATTTCAAGACCGTCGCCTTCGTCCGCTCGGCTACCCTCCCGGCCGGGAGCGTAGTCGTGGGCCTGCACCTCGGCAACGGAACGGGCGCACGCTTCCGCGTCGGACAGGTGAACCGCATGTAGGCGAATCCCTTGCAGCATCCAGCTCGACCTCGGACATGGAGGTCAGCACGCACCGGGGCGTACAGTCGTCATAGTCATCTCGCCGGAGCGGCTGAACCTGCGTGAAGGAGCGTCCCATGAGCGCGTGCGAGGAAGAGGAAGAGGCCGTGTCGTGAGTCGGATCCCGCTGATCACGGCACGGGATGAGCTCGACGCCGACGGACGGGTCGTGTTCGATCGGATCGTCGAGAGCCGAGGCACGACCCCGCGCCCGTTCGAGGTGCTGCTCCACGCGCCGGCGATGGCGGACAAGGTCGCGGAGCTCGGTCACGTCGTCAGGTTCGAGTCGCATCTCACGGATGCGGATCGAGAGCTCGTGACCCTGGCGACGGGGTGGGCGCACGGATGCGCGTTCGTGTGGGAGTCGCATCTCGAGGCCGCTCGGGCGGCCGGGATCGAGCCGGGCACGATCGCGGCGCTCGAGGGCGACGGAAGCGGTCTCGGAGCCCGCGAGGTGATCCTCGTATCGTTCGTGAACGAACTCTCTGGAACCAGCTCCGTCTCGGACGAGACGTTCCGCGCCGCGCACGACCTGGTCGGCACGTCGGGGATGGTCGAGCTCGTCCTGACCGTCGGGTACTACACGATGCTGGGCTACGCGATGAGCGCATGCGGGGCCTGCTGAGCTACCGCAGCGATGAAGGCCGACGATCGCCGCGGCCTACGGGTGGACGAGATCGATCGGCGGGCGTCCCGAGAGCACCAGCCGAACGTTGGCACGCATCCGGTCGAGCGCCTGGGCCTGCGACTCGAACGTGCGACCGGCGTTGTGCGGCGAGATCAGGACGTTCGGGAGCCGCCGCAGCTCGTGATCCATCGGGAGCGGCTCGGGGTCCGTCACGTCGAGGCCCGCACCGGCCAGCCGCCCGCTGCGGAGCGCCTCCGACAGGTCGTCCGTGCACACGACGGGTCCCCTCGAGACGTTGATCAGGTATGCGTCGTGCTTCATGGATGCGAGCGTCGAACGGTCGATCATCCGATGCGTCTCCTCGGTCAGGGGGACGCACAGCACGACGAGGTCGGCCCGTGCGAGCAGCTCGTCCCGCTCGACGAACCCCACGGGCACCCCAGCGATCCGATCGGGGTCGGGCGTGCGTGTGTGGGTGATGACCGGCATCGCCAGTCCATGACCGAAGCGGGCGAGATGGCGGCCGATCTCGCCGAGCCCGACGATGCCGAGCGTCTTGCCGCCCAGCTGCACGGACGTCGTGCCCTGCCACGCGGGGTCGTCCCGCATCCATGCGTGACGCGCGAGGTACATCATCATGAACAGAGCGTGCTCGGCGACCGCTCGGCCTCGCACACCTTTGACGTTGGTCACCACGACCCCGCGGGCGGCTGCCGCACGCACGTCGATGTTGTCCACACCGGCGCCCGGCTTCGCGATCACGCGCAGCCTCGGCGCCAGCGTGATCATGTTCTCCGTCACGGGGCGGTGCGCGGTGAGGATGCCCTCCGCCCGCTCGAGATATGGCCTCAGGTCGTCTAGCCCGAAGCCGGGCGGAATCAGCACCTCGTGCTCGGCACCGACCCAGCGGGCGTCGATGCCGAACTCCTCCGTCAGCAAGAGTGGATCGACGACCAGAAGATAAGCCATACTCCCCCCGCACCAGCGCCCGGAACTCCAACGCTCGGACCCGGCGACCTCGATACACTACGGCAACACTGTCGAGGAGATGCTTCGAGTCGTCCTCCTATTCGGCTGATCCGTGCTCGAAGCGCGAGGTGCCGCTCATGGACGACAACGCCATCATCGTCTTCGCGTCGTTCCGACCGATCGCCGGGAAAGAGCACGAGCTCAACGGGCTGCTCTCATGGATGGTCGAGCACACGCGCAGGGAACCGGGTTGCGAGGGCTACGACCTCTATCGCCGGCACGGCGACAGCGAGACGTTCCATCTCTTCGAGCGATACCGCAGCAATGAGGCGGTGGAGCAGCACCGTGCGTCCGACCACTACGTCGAGTACCGCCGGCGGGTCGAGGATCTCCTCGAGGGCCCGATCGACGTGCTCGTCCTCGACGGCCTCGACGTCGCTCGGTGAGGGATCGATCCCACGCTCCTGACCACGTCCCACGTATCCAGGTGCGCGTCGAAGTGGACCAAGGCGACCTGGCCGAACTTCCGGCGCACGGCGCGGAGCAGCGGGGGCGCGATCGTATGGTCGCCGCCGATCGAAAGCAGATGGCCGGCCGCGGAGAGGAACTCTTCGGCGC
>CAZSMJ010000186.1:0-2686 GCA_964608055.1 uncultured Acidimicrobiaceae bacterium
CCATCTCTTCGATCATCCGACGGATGGCCTCTGCGACGCGAGCAAAGTTTGCCAGCGGCTCGCCCATACCCATGAAGACGATGTTGGTGAGATGATCGGGAACGCCGGGCATCCCGATCTGACGAAGAAATGCCTGTGCAAAAGCGACCTGGGCGACGATCTCCCCGGCCTCCAAGTTGCGCTCGAAGCCGAACTGCCCGGTGGCACAGAACGTGCATCCCAGGGCGCACCCGGCTTGGCTGGAGATGCACAAGGTGGCGCGGCGGGGATAGCCCATAAGCACCGACTCGATGGCGGCCCCGTCGGGGGCCCGAAACAGCCACTTGCGGGTCTTTCCCTTGTCGGCGAACTGTTCCAGCTCGACCTCGAAGGGCCAGAGTTTCCCTTCGAGCCGATCACGGATGCTCCCCGGGAGGTTGGTCATTGCTTCGGGGCGGAGGACCGGGGTCTTGTAGAGCCAGTCCCTCAATTGGTCAGCCCGGTATTGAGGTTCGCCTTCGAGGATCTCCCCCAGGCTCTCAGGAGCTTCGAGATAGGGCATGGCTCAGCTGAGCGACTGGGCTTGCTCGATCCAGGATCGAGCACGTGCCGCGCTGACGCCGGCCGCCTCAGCCACCCGGTCGGGTGATGCCGCGGCGAGCTTGGCTGCGGTGTCGATGCCGGCACCCTTCAACCTCACAGCGAAAACTGGGCCGATGCCGTCGATGACGTCGATTCCGGATCGAGCCGGGGTGGGCGCGGTAGTTCGGAACGTCGGAGGCTCCGGCTCACGGGAGGTCGCCACCGAGATCAGGCGGTCCCGCATCGCCCAGGCGAGCGCCGCCGCCCCTGCGACGAATCCGACGATCTTGGCAAGTTTCTTGATCACTGCCCCCCAGGCTACCCATTCCGCTCCGCCTCTACGCTGGCGGGGATGAAGGTGGACTTCTACTTTTCGCCCAGCCCACCCGACGGAGCGCGGGATGCCGCCCGCCACGCGGCCGAGCTCGGCTACGACGGGTTTTTCTCCGCAGAAACCCAATACGACCCGTTCTTTCCCCTTCTCGTTGCCGGACTCGAGGCTCCCGAGCTCGAACTGGGCACTGCGATCGCCGTGGCCTTTCCCCGCTCGCCCATGGTCACCGCGATGACAGCCTGGGATCTCGCTCGGTTGTCCCGAGGCAGGTTCCTTCTCGGGTTGGGAACTCAAGTTCGAGCCCACATCGTTCGCCGATTCGCCTCGACCTGGGATCGGCCCGGCCCCCGGCTTCGCGATTACATCTTGGCTCTGCGCGCGATCTGGGCGGCCTGGCAGACCTCGACCCCGCTGAAGTACGAAGGGGAGTTCTACAAATTTTCGCTGATGACGCCTTTCTTCGATCCGGGGCCGATTCCAAATCCGGACATACCGGTATACATCGCCGGGGTCGGGCCCCATTTGAGCCGGCTGGCCGGTGAGCTGGCTGACGGGTTCCATGTCCATCCGTTTCACACCATTTCCTATCTGGACCGGGTGGTGCTCCCCGGGATCGCCGAAGGGGCCGAGCGGGCGGGGCGCTCGATTTCCGATGTGGTGCGAGCAACCACGGTTTTCGTCATGACCGGGGAGAGCGACGCCGAGATCGAACAAGCGATGGCGCCGGTGCGCCAACAGATCTCCTTTTACGCATCGACCCCCTCCTACAGGCCGGTCCTGGAGGCGAACGATTGGGACTTTGGTGACGAGTTGAACGCGATGTCGAAACGAGGTCAGTGGGGCGAGATGCCAGCGTTGGTTCCCGACGAAGCGGTGCTCGAGGTCGGGGTGGCGGCTCCTATCGACCGGTTGGGGGCTGCGATCCGCGAACGCTATGGCGATCGGGTGCAACGGATTGGCTTCTACACGATCGGTTCCGCGCCGAGCGCCGATCCGGAGACGATGGCCGAGGTGATCAGGCAATTACGTTCACCGTTCACCGATGAGCGTTGACCGTAAACGCTGAACGCACAACGCTGAACGGGTCTAGAACAGCAACGCGGTCGTGGTGGCCACCCGGGGATCGGCGGCGGCTCTGCGCACCTCACCGTCGACCTCGATGATCGACGCTGGGCCCCAGCCCGATTGCATTTCGGCGAGCTCGTCGATCTGGTGCCCTCGGCGCCGCAACTCGCCCAGTGTCGACTCCGGAATTCCCGGCTCGACGGCCGAAACCGGCCGCGAATAGGGGCCAATGTCGCTGATCGTCCAGCGAGGAGCGGCTTGGGTCGTTTCCAGGTCTTGTCCGGCGATGATGGCTCGGGCGGCGACCTGAGCCACCAATTGGGGTTGGACCGAACCGCCTCGGGTTCCGATCACCCAGCGGGGCTGATCTTCATGGGTCCAGAGTGTGGGGGAGAGGGTGTGCAGCGGTCTCTTGTGTGGTCTCAACTCGTTGGGGTGCCCTGGGGTGAGAGTGAAGCCCGCGCCGCGGTTGTGGAGGAGAAACCCAGATCTGGGCGCCCCGAACGCAGAGCCGGTTCCGTGGTAGTTCGATTGGATGATCGACACAGCCATGCCGTCTCCGTCGACAACGCAGAGATAGGCGGTACCGGATTCGCGTCCCATTTTCCTCGGCCATAGCCCGGTCTGCTCCCGGTCGACGGTCGCCGCGGCCCGCCGCAAGCGGGCTGAGTCGAGGAGCAGGTCTGCGGGGAGGGGAGCATGGTCGGGATCGGCCACCAGATCGTC
>CAZSMJ010000187.1:0-2638 GCA_964608055.1 uncultured Acidimicrobiaceae bacterium
CTGCCTCGTCGAGGCTGTCATCAGCCACACGACGATCGCTGAAGCGAGGATCGGTATCACCGGCCCCCCGGGAAGGTTGAACGGAGTGGTTCCCTCGTCTCGAACGCCGCGCCGCCGGAGCTGAATGGCGGCGAGGCAGCAGATGAGATACACGATGAGAGTCCCGATCACCGAAAGGACTGCGAGCTTTTCAAAACTCCCGCTCAGCGCAAAACCGAGGCAGAGCACGGCGTGAATGACAATGGCGACATGTGGCGTTCGGTATCGCGGGTGGACGGAGCCAATAGCCGCCGGGAGTAGACGGTCCCGTCCGAGCGCGTAAATCCCGCGCGGGGCCGCGAGCATGTCGCCCGCGACGTAGCCCAAAGTCGAGATCGCGGCACCCAGAAGCACGAGCATCTGCCCGCCGCTCCCGAGCACGCGCTTGGCGGCCTCGGCGAGAGGCGCCTCCGTATTGGTGGCGAGCTCGGCCCCCAGTACTCCCTGGGCAACGATCTGGATCCCCATGTATAGGACCGTCACGATGACCAGAGCAGCGAAGAGCGCCCGCGGGACCGTTCGCGCCGGGTCGCGCACCTCACCGCTCGGCGTTAGCGCCGACTCGATGCCGATGAAGGCAAAAAAGAGAATAATGGAAGTGCGCGCCACTTCGCCGGCGGGGGGCAGGCCCGGCCACGAAAGATTGCCCACGTTAATGGCGAACAGCCCGACGCCGACCAGGATCAGGAGTGGCGTCAGCTTCACGGCTGTCACCGTCTGCACCACCGCGCTTCCTATCTTGACGCCCCGGATATTGATCGCGGCCAGAGCCGCGTAGATGAGGATGAGCGTTCCGTTCCGGATGACGGGACCACCTAACCGGGGAGAGATCTGCGCCAGCGTGTCCACGAAGATGTTTGCGACCGCGGCGCTCGCGATCACCGCAGACCCAAACCAGAGCGTCACGGCGACGATGAAGCCTACGAACGGGCCGAAGGCGACCTCGGCGTACGCGTAGGTGCCGCCCGTGAGGGAGACCCTGCTCCCCGCGTCGGCGAAGCAGAGGACGACCATTCCCATCGCGATGGCGCAGATCACGTAGATGACCGGAGCGGCTCCGCCAACGCGCGCCGCAACCACTCCAGGAAGCACGAAGATTCCCGCGCCAATCATGTAATTGATCATCCCCGCGGTGAGACCGCGGGTGCCTACTGCCCGTATCAGCCCCTCGTCCGTAGTCAAACGGGCCTCCGCATGAAGTCGGCGAGCAGCTCGTGGAAGTGGTGGGTGCCCACCTCACGCCGCTCGGAGTAGCGGCCGCGGTCGTAGAGACGGGAGCGCACACCGCGCTGCACCGACTCGACCACCTCTTCGTCTTCCATCTCGACACGATGCAGTCCCGCCCCCACGCCGGACTCGCGCAACGCCGCATTCCAAACATAGGAATGGAATGAAACCTTGGTGCGTCCGGCGCTGAGCGGGGCGACGACGTTCAGCGACAGTCCCCACGGGTAGAAATTGAGCATCAGGTTGGGGAACAGCCAGAAATAGAACGCCGCGACTCTCTCGCCGGCGTTCGGATGTCCCGCCGGGAGATCGAACGCCGGCTGTCCCGCCTTCGCTATGCCGAGCTGGAGATTGGCGTAGCGGAACCGCTCCGTCCGATAACTCGAGTAATCGAGCTGCTCCGACAGTCCCGCGTGCACGTACGGGATGTGGAACTCCTCGAGATAGTTGTCGCAGTAAAGCGCCCAATTGGCATTGATCAGGTACTCCTGGGAGGACGCCGCGTCACGTGTGAACTGATCCAGCGGCATCCACGACACGCGCTCCCTGATCGGCGCGATCCATTCCTCGAACGACATCTCGGGCGCGAGCCCGCTGAAAAGAAGTGGCCCCAGGCGCTCAAGGCGAAGAGCCGGCAGATCGTCCTTCGCGGAAGGAAAGCCGACGGTGGTGTCGAACTCCGGCATCGATACGAACTTTCCATCCAGCCCGAAGCGACGCCCGTGGTACCGGCACCGCAAAGACTTGAGGTGTCCCTCGCCCTCGACTACGATCGCGCCTCGATGCGTGCAGACGTTCGAGAGACAGCGAACCACACCTTCATCATCCGCGGTGAGAACCAGCGGCTCGTCGAGACACCCCTCGAGCAGAGTGAACGGAAACACACGCCCCGGCGCGCGGGCCTTGGCCGAATCCCCGATCCACTGCCAGCTTCGCGCAAAGACCCGGCTCTTTTGCAGCTCGAAGTAATCCGGATCGGAGTAGACCCGCCCCGGAAGAGTCGAGGCGCGCCGGATGTCCGTGTCGATCTCGAAATCGGGAGTGCCCATGCGCCGAATCTAGTTGTCCCGTCTGGAGCCCGCAGCCATCAACTAAGCCTCTGACGGCCCCCGGCCGGTAGTCTTCCGTTCGTAGTTAAGGATCTACGGCTTGCACAACCCGCCGTACGTCTCCGGCCGCCGATCGCGGTAGAACTGCCACACGTTCCTCACCTCGCGGATCTGATCCAGGTCCAGCTCCGCGGTGAGCAGCTGATCCCGATCGCGCGCCGCTTCGGCCACGATCTTTCCGCGCGGGTCGCAAAAGTAGCTCTGCCCATAGAACTCGCCGATGTTCCACGGCTTCTCGAAGCCGACGCGGTTGATCGCTCCCA
>CAZSMJ010000188.1:0-2602 GCA_964608055.1 uncultured Acidimicrobiaceae bacterium
GGACCCGGGGCGAGGTCGACGAAGTCCTGCTCGTCCTCGACGCCACCGCAGGGCAAAACGGGATCGCGCAGGTGAGAGAGTTCTCCGAAGCGGTCCCGTTGAGCGGCATCGTCCTCACCAAGCTCGATGGCACGGCCAAGGGCGGGATCGTGATCGCGATCGAGCGCCAACTCGGTGTTCCGGTGAAGCTGGTAGGCGTCGGTGAGGGTGTTGGCGACCTCGCCGCGTTCGATCCGGATAGGTTCGTCGAACAGCTCTTGGAGGAATGATGAACACTGAAGATCTGGCTGCAGCCGCCAGGGCCGCAGCCGAAGGGTCGTACTCGCCCTATTCCGGGTTTCGGGTGGGAGCGGTGGTGGTCGGCGAGCGCGGCGAGGTGTTCATCGGGGCCAATGTCGAAAACTCCGCATATCCCGCCTCATCATGTGCGGAGGCGACCGCCATCAGCACCGCGGTGAGCCACGGGGTGCGGAGGATCGACACCGTGGCTGTCGCCTGTGTCGACGCCAGCGACGTCGAGGGTGCCTACCCCTGTGGCAGGTGCCGCCAGATCATGTCGGAATTCGGCGTGAAGCAAGTTGTTGTCGCCGCCGGGCCCGGCTCTGAGATTCGAGAGCACTCCCTCGACGAGCTGCTCCCGCATCGTTTCAAACTCTGATCATCAAGACGGCCAGGTGGCCCGGTTCTCCTTGCGTACCACGAAGCGGAGACCGGACCAGATGTCGTCGATGGCACACACCTTGTTGTCCACCATCCCGGATGGCAGGAAAAGATCCCGGAGAGTGTCTTCGGTGACGTCGGTTTCCACGCCCGAGCTTCGCTTGGGCCAGGCCACCCAGATCGCCCCGTCTGAGGGCAGGTGCTTTGCAGCTTCGTGAAAAGCCTCGTCGAGCTCATCGGCCCACTGGCCGAAGACGATGAAGATGTTCGAGGAAGCCAGGTCATGGTGGACCCTCACCTCTGCGGGCAATGATCCGAGGGTTCCGACGAAGCTTTCGGGCGCACCGAGAATTCCGAGAGTCATTCCCTCTTTGATCCCAAGTTTCTGTGGAAGCGGGGTCCCGCTGTATCCGGCCATGTCTCAGCCTTCGGTGGTCAGGTCTTTCCACCAGGTGCTCGGGGGATGGGTCTCGGTGTCCCCACCCAGGGAGACGATGGTGTCGAGGACCGCGCCGTCGTTCCAGGCGATCCACCGCTCCGGCGTGACCTCGATGGTGGTGTCCTCATAGGCGGCGAGGAGGAGCCCCATGGTGACCATTCCGGCCTCGGTGAGGACTCGCTCCCGATTGAGCTGATTGAGCTGGGCTGCCTCTTCACCGGTGATTACCCGGGCGACACCAGCGCAAGAGGCCCAACCAGATTCCACCGAGATGAAGACGGTCACTGTCGGCCGGGCCCTGACGTTCTTGACCTTCTTGGTGGTGTTTGGGGTGGGGAGGAGGACCCGGTCCTCGTCGTCGAGATAGAAGAGCAGCTCGGTGAGATGGGGCGAACCGTCGGGGTTGATGGTGGCGAGCACGGCGTTGCTCCGGGCGAGGATCTGGCTTCGAAGGCCGGTGTCGAGCCCATGCGGTGTGCGGTAGACGGGTGGGATCTCGCTCATTGCGGGAGAACCCTAGGGGTGGAGATGGTTTGAAGATCCTCGGTGCCCGGGGTGGTGGGGAAGATCCACCCCTAACTAGATCGATCCGACTTCCGGAAGCGGATGCGCCCGTGGTCGGGGTGTCGGAATGGTTGAAAGCCTCGTTCGTGGACCACGATGTGATGGTGGAACCAGCAGAGGGTGATCAGGTTGTCGGGGTCGGTGCGCCCGCCCTGGCTCCACGGGACGATGTGATGCGCCTCGAGTCGGTAACGCGACTCGCATCCGTCGCCGACACAGGCGTTGCCGTCCCGGATCAGGATCGCCTGCCGCAAAGAGGCTGGAGCGGTTCGCATCTTTCGCCCATATTCCATGAACCTGCCGTCTTCGGTCCGGGCGATGACCTGGGTTGCCGCGTCGCAGAGGATCCCCTCCAGGGCTTCGGCTCCGACCCGGGGCCCAGCTTCCAAGACGACGCCCGAGCGACCGTTGGTCGGGGCCGCTTCCTCGGCATCCACGAAAACGGTGACCTGTGCCGGGGGAGGATCGTCCGAAAGACAGAGCCCGATCAGCGCAGTGGCTCTGCGCCACGAGCTGTCGCCTTTGGATCCGTCAGGGAATTCGGGGAGCTGGTCGGATGCCTCGGAGAGCACCTTGTCCACCAGGGCACCAGAGACGCCATCGAGGCCGCCCCATAGTTTCCACCATGACTCATCGAGCGAAGGTTGGATTACGAGGAATCGGTCGTCGGCGGTGCGGAACTCGTCTTCGGAGGTGATCGTGACCCGGCGGGCTGCTTCACGGCGCACCCCGGCCACATCGAGATGTTCGAGCAGGCCCACGTCCTCTGAGATCCGGGAGAGCGCCTCTACCCGGTCGAACGTGACCTCACCACTGGCCATTGCATGTCGTAAATCGGGGCGATCGGCGGTCCGCCGCATGGTTCGGACCAGATTCTTGGCCGCATCCGGGCTGAGGTCGAAGCGGGCCGCAACCCATTCTGACAATGACCTGGAACCG
>CAZSMJ010000189.1:0-2598 GCA_964608055.1 uncultured Acidimicrobiaceae bacterium
AGACCCCAGTAGCTCGCCCCCGTCGAGACGAGAACGTGCGGAACCTTCCTCTGATTGAGCATCGGCCGGATTGCGAGGTTCGGCTCGGTGCCGAGGGTTCCGACGATCGCGAACACCTTGTCTTCGAGCACCAGCTTGTTGTGAAGCTGGATCGTCTGCGCCGGGTTGTACCCGTCGTCGTAGGTCTTGAAGATGATTCCGCGGCCGAATATGCCGCGTCTGCCGTCCGGCCCTCTCCTCGCGTTGACGTACTTGAAGTAGGTCTCCATCCCGCGAGCGATCGGGGCGTAGGA
This sequence comes from uncultured Acidimicrobiaceae bacterium, assembly GCA_964608055.1. Lineage (GTDB taxonomy): Bacteria > Actinomycetota > Acidimicrobiia > Spongiisociales > ZC4RG35 > JALYNX01. The sequence goes on from CAZSMJ010000189.1 coordinate 294, forward strand.
CGACACAGGACCGCTGAACGGGAACGTCCCGCCGATCGTGATCGCCCTGCTCGTGATCCCGGGAACCGCTTGAGTCGTGGTCTTTGCGTACGGCCGCGCAAGCGCGCCCGGCAGGCTCACGGTCAGCGCTACGCCGAGCACCGCCATCGCCAACAGCACTTTCTTCATACGTGTCTCCTCCCTAGCACCGCCACTTTTAACAAGCCTAGTACAAAGGGTTACGCGGAGTAACGGCAAGTTGGATTAGTTTCCAGCGACCTCCGCAACGAGGAGAAGCCCTCCCAGAGGATCGTCGTCAGGTAGTCGACGAGCTGAGACCGTGGCATCGAGCGGGTCTCGAGCCACGAGGTTCCGGCCGCTCGGACCATCCCGGTCACGCACGCGGCCCAGGGCTCGGCGAAGCCCGGATCGAGACCGGCGCGCCGGATGTTCTCGACGGCCGCGAAGGCGCAGTTGGCGACGTGTTGGCGGCGAAAGTCCGCCATCAGTGGGGCCGTCCGCGGCTGGTCGCTTGCATGGAGCAGGAACCGATACCGCTCCGGCTCCCGCTCGACGTAGGAGAGGTAGGCATCGATCGTCGCCGCCAGCCGGCTGCGTGGATCGGTCGTCTCGACGGCAGGTCGCAGGGCGACCACAAGCTCGGCGACGTACCGCTCGGTCAGCGCCGTGTAGAGGCCGTCCTTGTCCCCGAAGTGACGGTAGAGCACCGGCTTCGTGATCCCCGCCTCGGACGCGATTTCGTCCATGGAGACACTTGGGCCCCGTCGCTGGATCACGCGATCCGCGACGTCGAGGAGCTGCTCGCGACGCCCCTTGCGCAGGCGCGCCCGTTCCGAATCCCTTCTCCTCGTCGCCGGCGTCTCGATCGCCATGGTGACTGACGTTAACGCTTTCAGGCGCCAGGAGGCGCCGCGCGGCGGAGCCTTCCACCGCGAAGCTTCCCCGCCAGGACCCGGAAGAGCCCTGCGACGCCGCCCGGGAGCAGCAACATGATCACGATCAGGAACACGCCGAAGACGACGGCCGGCGCCTGATCTGCGAAGTCGAAGGAGAAGAACGGCGGTTTCTGCGCGTAGATCGGAAGAAACTCGTAGAGGAGCGCTCCGAAGACGACGCCGGCGAGAGAGCCGAGCCCGCCGATGACGGCGCTCGCCAGCAGCAGGATCGAGAGTCCGACGGGAAAGGTGTCGGGGTTGACGTACGAGGTCTCGATCGCGAACAGCGCGCCCGCCGCGCCGGCGTAGGCCGACGAGACACCGAAGGCGAACGTCTTGTAGAGCGCCGGGTTGACGCCGGCGGACACCGCGGCGACCTCGCCGTCCCTGATCGAGCGCCACGCCCTCCCGATCCGGCCGCGAACCAGCAGCCAGGCGAACAAGAAGAGAATCCCAGCGGTGACCCAGGCTTGGTAGTAGAGCCAGTGCCGCGTGGAGATGTCCCAGCCGAACGGCGTCTCCGGCAGGTTCAGGTTCAGCCCACCTCCACCGCCGGTGACCTCTGCGAAGCGCTTCATCAGGATGGGGAAGGAGACTGCGACGGCAAGCGTGGCGAGCGCGAGCGAGATACCTCCGAGGCGCAGCGCCGGGATGCCGACGAGGAAGCCGATGAGGCCCGTGACGATCGCGGCGATCGGGATCGTGAAGATCGGTCGCATCCCGTCGCCGATTGGGAGCCAGCTCGGCGGGTCGAGCATGTAGAGCTCCAAACCCGGACGCCCGAGCGAGAGCAGGGCACAGATGTAGGCACCCAAGCCGACGAAGGCGCCGTGGCCGAGCGAGATCTGGCCGCTGTAGCCGGTGAGAATGTTCAGCCCCAGGAGCGCGATCACGTAGATCGCGACGAGGGTGAACTGCAACAGCCGGAACTCGCCCATGAACCGAGGTAGCAGCGCGACGAGGACTACAGCTCCGACGAAGAGGGCCGGTCCGGTGGCTTTCCCGACCAGACGGGTGCTCATACCCGCCGCACCACCTTGTGGCCGAAGAGGCCCTGTGGCCTGATCAGCAGGACGACCAGCAGCACGAACAGCGCGCTGGGAAGCCGGAGCTCACCGCCGATGAAGTCGACGTAGGTGCCGAGGATGTTGATCAGGACGCCGAGCACCATCCCACCCACGACCGCGCCGAGGGGGCTGTCGATTCCGCCGAGGACCGCCGCCGCGAACGAGTAGATCAGGATGATCAGCATCAGGTTCGGGTCGAGGAACTGAGTCGGCGCCGCCATCATCCCGGCGACCGCGCCGAGCATCGCCGCGAGGCCCCAGCCCAGCGCGAGCATCCAGCCGACGCGGACGCCGAGCAGCCGG
>CAZSMJ010000190.1:0-2595 GCA_964608055.1 uncultured Acidimicrobiaceae bacterium
GGGCCCGCATCGACGGCGAGGTTCGTGAGCTCACCGAAGAGATCAAGCTCGATCGCTACTACCAGCACACCATCGAGGTCGTAGTCGATCGTCTAGTTCGCAAGGAGGGGATGACTCAACGTCTCACCCAATCATTGGAAACGGCATTGACTCTGACCGAGGGAGTGGCCGACATCGAGATCGAGGGCGGCGCCACCCTCACCTTCTCCCAACACCTCGCCTGCTCGAAGTGCGGTCTCAGTTTCGAAGATCTCCAACCACGCAACTTCTCGTTCAACAGCCCCTATGGGGCATGCCCTGAATGCTCGGGAATCGGGACCAGGTACCAAGTCGACGCCGAACTGGTTATCGCCGATCCCGACCTGTCGCTGAACGAGGGCGCGGTGTCGATGTGGGCCTCCAACCGGATGCGTTACTACTACCGGCTGTTGAGCGGTCTCGGGGAGCTGTTCGGCTTTTCGATGGACACCCCGTGGAAGGATCTCTCCGAAGAGGTCAAAGCGAGAATCCTCTATGGGACCGGGGAAGACAAGATCACTGTCTCCTATACCAATCGCTTCGGACGGAAACGCCAATGGACAACGACCTTCGAAGGAGCGGTCCCATTCCTCACCCGGCGCCATGAATCGGCGGAGTCCGATTCGGCGCGGGAGTACTACCAGGAGTACATGGCTCAGGTCCCATGTGACTTCTGCCATGGAGGACGCCTCAACCCGGTGACACTGGCGGTGACCATCGCCGGTCGCAACATCGCCCAGGTCTCCGATCTGAGCCTCGGCGACGCCGAGGAGTTCTTCGAAGGGCTTGAGATGACCGAGCGCGAGGCCCACATCGCCGAACGGGTGCTCAAAGAGGTACGGGCCCGGATCAGATTCCTCCTCGATGTCGGTCTCGATTATCTGACCCTGTCCCGGTCGGCAGCCACCCTTGCGGGGGGAGAGGCGCAACGGATCCGGCTGGCAACCCAGATCGGATCCGGCCTGGTCGGCGTCCTCTACATCCTCGACGAGCCATCCATCGGGCTCCATCAGCGGGATAACGAGCGTCTGATCGAGACCCTTGTCCGCTTGCGCGACCTGGGCAACACCTTGATCGTCGTCGAACACGATGAGTCCACCATCAGGGTGGCTGATCACATAGTGGACATCGGTCCCGGCGCCGGGGAGCACGGTGGGGACATCGTCGCCCAGGGAACCCTCGAAGACATCACGCGACAGCCCGACTCGTTGACCGGTGACTACTTGGCCGGAAGACGTCAGATCCCGGTCCCGTTCCTGCGACGGTTGGGAAACGGCGAATCGATACGGGTGCTGGGGGCCACCGAGAACAACCTGCAGGGGATCGACGTCGAGTTCCCGCTCGGAGTGTTCACTGCCGTTACCGGTGTCTCCGGCTCGGGGAAGTCGACCCTGATCGAGGAGATCCTCTGGAAGACCCTGGCCAATCGGGTCAATCGGGCCCGAGTGGTTCCCGGCCGCCACAAGAAGGTCGAAGGGATCGAGCACATCGACAAGGTGATCGATATCGACCAGTCACCGATCGGGCGGACTCCACGGTCGAATCCGGCCACCTACACCAAGTTGTTCGACCACATCCGCGCCCTCTACTCCCAGACAGCCGAGGCCCGGGCTCGTGGCTACAAACAGGGGAGGTTCTCCTTCAACGTCAAAGGCGGCCGCTGCGACGCGTGCTCGGGCGACGGGAACATCAAGATCGAGATGCACTTTCTCCCCGACGTCTATGTGCCGTGTGAGGTCTGCGGTGGAAAGCGCTACAACCGGGAAACTCTCGAGATCCTTTGGAAGGGTCACAACATCTCCGAAGTGCTGGCGATGTCGGTCGAGGAGGCACTCGGCTTCTTCGAGAACCAACCCAAGATCGTGCGCATCCTGCAGACCCTCTATGACGTTGGTCTCGGTTACGTGAGGCTGGGCCAGCCGGCGACGACCCTCTCCGGAGGCGAGGCGCAACGAATCAAGCTGGCCTCGGAATTGGGCAAACGTTCGACGGGCCGCACGTTCTACATCCTCGACGAGCCGACCACCGGTCTCCATTTCGAAGACATCCGAAAATTGCTCCAGGTGCTGCAACGTCTCGTCGACTCGGGAAACACGGTGGTGGTTATCGAGCACAATCTCGACGTGGTCAAGTCGGTGGACTACGTGATCGACCTCGGACCTGAGGGCGGAAATGGCGGCGGCAGAGTCATCGCCACTGGGACTCCGGAAGAGGTGGCCCAGGTGGGGGAGAGTTACACCGGCAAGTTTCTCCGCGAGCTGGTCGGGGGCTGAGTTCGGACTCATGGCTCAACGTCGCCGTCTACCTGCCGATATACCCTGACATCACACTTTGGAGGCTTCCGACTTGTCAGACACACGCCGGTCGGGACTTGACGACTTTCCGGAACTCGAGGGCAAGCATGCCGTGGTCATGGGTGGCGCCGGGTTTCTCGGCTCACACATCTGCACCCGGCTGATGGACTCGGGGACCAAGGTCACCTGTCTCGACAACTTGATAACGGGCAACGCCGAGAACGTCTCCCACCTCATGGGGGACAAGCGTTTTCACCTGATCAACTACGACGTGACCGAGTTC
>CAZSMJ010000191.1:0-2573 GCA_964608055.1 uncultured Acidimicrobiaceae bacterium
CCCGGTGCGGGGATCGACCGATGCCGGCCCGGTGCTCCCGTAGCAGCCGCCCAGATAGTTGACACAGAGGACGGCGAAGCGGTCGGTGTCGACACTGAGGCCGGGGCCGACGAAGCCCTCCCACCATCCGGTCTGGTTCTCCTCCACCCACCGGCCCACTCCCTCGACGCTGGGGGTGAACCCGGCCACGTGTTGACTGCCGGTCAGGGCATGGAACAAGAGGATGACATTGTCCCGCTGCGGGGAGATCTCGCCCTGGAGCTCGTAGGCCAGCCGGACCTCAGGTAACAGATCCCCACTGCGCATCTTGAACGGCAGCGTGTCTTCGGGCAGGTCGAAGAAACGAGTCTCGACGACTGGCCCACTCGGGCCCGGCTTGACCATGCTTTTCTCCTCAGGACACCGCTTCCAGCGCCTGGTCGATGTCTTCCTTGATGTCCTCGATGTGCTCGATTCCCACCGAGATCCTCACCATTTCGGGCAAGGTTCCCGTCGAGATCTGCTCCTCTTCGGAGAGCTGCTGATGGGTGGTCGAAGCGGGATGGATCACCAGGGTCTTGGCGTCACCGACGTTGGCCAGATGGCTGGCCAGCTTGGTGGCGTCGATGAACCGCTTCCCGGCCTCGAACCCTCCGGCGATTCCGAAGGACAACACCCCACCGAAGCCGTTGCGAAGATACTTCTTCGCTGCCTCGTGGTAGGGGTGTGAGGTCAGCCCGGGGTAGCTCACCCAGTCGACCCGGGAATGGGACTCCAGCCACTTCGCCAGCTCCAGGGCGTTGTCGACCTGACGCTGCACTCGCAGCGACAGGGTCTCCAGACCCTGCAGGAACAGGAAGGAGTTGAACGGCGACAGGGCGGCACCGAAGTCCCGCAGACCCTCAACCCGTGCCCGGATGGCGAACCCGATGTTCCCGAACGGCCCATCCGGGTTGAACACGTCGGTGAAGACCAAACCGTGATACCCAGGGGCCGGCTCGGTGAAGATCGGGAACTTCCCGGTCCTCCAGTCGAAGTTGCCGGCGTCGACGATGACTCCACCGATCGAGGTCCCGTGACCGCCGATCCACTTGGTCGCCGAATGGACAACGATGTCCGCACCGAAATCGATGGGCCGTGAGATATACCCGGCGGCGCCGAAGGTGTTGTCCACCACCAACGGGATCCCGTTGCGATGGGCAATCTCGGCCAGGGCCTCGAAGTCGGGGATGTTGTACTTCGGGTTGCCGATGGTCTCGACGTAGAGGGCCTTGGTCTTGTCGGTGATCGCCTTCTCGAAGTCGGCGGGGTCGTCACCATCGACGAAGCTGACATCGAACCCGAGCCGGGGGAACGCAACCTTGAACTGGTTGTAGGTCCCTCCGTAGAGGTAGGAGGTCGACACGAAGTGGTCGCCGGTCTCCAACAGGGTCGTGAAGGTGAGCAGCTGCGCCGCCTGCCCTGACGACGTGGCCACCGCCGCCAATCCGCCTTCCAACGCCGCCACCCGCTTCTCGAACACGTCCGTCGTGGGGTTCATGATCCGGGTGTAGATGTTCCCGAACTCCTCCAACCCGAAGAGCCGGGCGGCATGAGCCGTGTCGTTGAAGGTGTAGCTGGTCGTCTGGTAGATGGGCACAGCCCGGGCATTGGTGCCCGGGGCTGGCTCCTGACCGGCATGGACCTGAAGGGTCTCGAACCGGTACTCACTCATGATCGTTTCTCCTTGTTCTGGGAATGGTTCTAGGCGAGCGTGATGTCGAGAGGCACCGACCTCGAAAGGCAATGCCCGACCGGAGAGGTCGAGACCACCTTGCGGTGCAACGCCTCGATCGCCTCGCGTTCGGCGTCGGCCTCGATGTGGACCGTGGCTCCGATCGATGAGAACCCGGCGTTGCCGTCGCCCAGGCCCAGGAAGGTCTGGAGGTCGAGATCGCCTTCGAGGTCGATGCGTAGGTCCTTCAACTCGATGCCGGCCACGGTGGCGTTGGCCGCATAGCCGATGACGAGGCAGGAGCCGAGCGCCCCGAGGAGTTGCTCGACCGGGTTGGGGGCGGTGTTGGTGCCGCCCAAGCCAGGGGGCTCATCGAATGCGATCGGAGCCAGGTCACGGGAGCGAGCCGTGGTTCGGAACGCACCTCCCCAGGTGACTTCGGATTTCCATGTGGTCTGTCCCTTGTCGGGGTCTTCGAGGATCGACTGAACCAGGGCGCCGACCGTGGGGAGGTCGACCTCGTTGAGGTAGGTGGTGGTCATTGTGAGCTTTCCTTCCGCTGCAAATGTGGGTATGTCAAAGCACCGCCGAAGCGAAATGGGGCTCTCGGGTGGGGGGCGGTGATCTAGGAGCGTCGAACGCTCGGGCATGTCACCCGAGAGCGTCGACAACACATGCACCGGAAGGATCCGGGGGTTCGATCTGTTCCTTGTCGCATGGCTGGACCTCCTATGTCATCGTCTCAACGCGCTCATGCGAGCGCCCGAGGCGGAGGACCGCCACTAGGCATCTCATCGATCAGGCATTGGCACCGAACGAATCGGTTGCCGCGGTTTCACAGGGCCTGTCCCTCCACCGCTCTGGATGAGCGCTGTCAAGT
>CAZSMJ010000192.1:0-2567 GCA_964608055.1 uncultured Acidimicrobiaceae bacterium
GCATGGCGGACCAGGCCGACTTCGAACGCGACGCTCTTCAGTACACCCGACAACTGTTCAGCGCTGCGATGCGAATGACTCGCAACCCCTCCGATGCCGAGGACCTGGTCCAGGAGACCTTTCTCAAGGCCTACCGGGCCTATCACACCTTCGAGGAGGGAACCAACCTCAAGGCGTGGCTGTACCGGATTCTGACCAACACCTACATCAACAACTATCGCAAGGAGTCGCGGCGGCCGAACGAGGTCGATCTGGGTGCGGTCGAGGACCTCTACTTGTACCGACGGATCGGGTCCGAAGAGTCGGCAGAGGCGGCTCGCACCACGGAGGACCGGGTCCTCGATGGCCTGGTCGAGTCGGACATCAAACAGGCGGTGGAAGAGCTACCAGAGAACTTTCGGATTCCGGTGCTGCTCGCAGATTTGGAAGGGTTCTCCTACAAGGAGATCGCCGAGATCCTCGATATCCCGATCGGAACCGTGATGTCGAGGTTGCATCGGGGAAGAAAGGCGCTGCAGCGGAGGTTGTGGGAGTTCGCGGAGAATCGAGGGCTCCTGCCCGAGGACGCGGAGAAACCATGAGCGGCCGTAACTGCGACGAGGCCCTGACCAATCTCTATCAGTATCTGGACCAGGAGATGGACTCGGCCAATTCCGAGCGCATCCGTGCTCACCTCGACGATTGTTCCGGGTGCTTCGACATCTTCGAGTTCGAGGTCAGGCTGAAGGTCGTGGTCCGGGAGCGTCTCTTCGAAGAGGTCCCGCCGGAGTTCATCGATCGGCTCCGAGCAGCGTTGGCCAGAGAATCTGTCGGCGACCGGTGACGTTGGCCTCCCCTCCCCACCGGATGTAGGCTGCGCGTCCATGAAGCGTCTGAGCCGTGCGCTCGCTCTCGCCATCCTCGTTGGGGCGTTTTTCTCCATGACCGCCGCCGCCGGCGCCACTGAGGGGACCGAGGAAACGGGCACCACCCTCACCGAGACGACCGTTCCGCCGGTCGATTTCGAGCCGGCAGTACCGGTGACCACACCCGACACCATCGAGCCGCTCTCCGACTGGACCTATCGCTACATGGTGCCAACCGGCATCGCAATCGCCCTTCTGATCGCGATCATCACCTCGGTGCAGTACTTCACGCGGGTAGTCCGCAAGCGGTACCGAATCGTTCAGGAGTGACCACCTCTCCACGGTCGGGCTCAGGTCGTCTGGTCGGGAGGATCGCCGGCACCTATCCGCTCGCTGAGACCTACCACCTGGCGGCGTTGGAGACGGAGATGATGAGGTTGACCTCGACGGTTTCCAAGCTGGTTCCGGAGGCCACCGGCCTTGAGCTCCCTGGCAACCCCAGCACGGTGGTCATCGGGCGATCGGAGTGGGTCGAGCGCAACGTGGCCAGCTTCACTCATCTCGTCGACCCCGTCCGGAAGCATCTGGAAGAGCGTGTCGCCGATGCCGGGCCGGGCGCAAGGGGGGCAGCGGCAGTGACCTCGCGAATGATGCAGGCAGAGATGACAGCGGTGCTCGGGATCCTGGCACGCCGGGTCCTCGGTCAATACGAGTTGGTTCTACCCACCGGTGAAGACGCCGATGTCGTGGCCTTCGTTGGCCCGAACATCATCCAAATGGAGCGCATCCACCAGTTCCGCCCGTCGGAGTTCCGGTTCTGGGTGACCCTCCACGAGATGACCCACCGCGCCCAGTTCCAGGGCATCCCCTGGCTCCGTGACTATTTCCTGGGCCTCGTCGCCGAGCTCGTCGACCAGTCCACACCCGAGCCGGGTCGTCTCAACCGGATCATCGAGGAGCTGGCGTCGCGGCGGAACAGTGGGGACGGGCTGCTCGATGACAGGGGGCTCCTCGGCTTGTTCGCCACGACGGGACAACGCGCGGTGATCGACAAAGTTCAGGCCTTGATGAGTCTGCTCGAGGGGCACGGACATGTGGTCATGGACCGCCTCGGGCACGAGCACCTCAAATCCCAGGAGCGGATGAGCCGGGTCCTGAAGAACCGCAAGCTCGACAAGCGCACCGCCGCGTTCTTCCGGATCACCGGCCTCGAGATGAAACTCAATCAATACCGGATGGGCGAGCAATTCATCAACGCCGTCGAGAAAGAAGCGGGTTGGGAGACGGTCAATCTGGCATTCCGTGGAGTCGGGAGCCTTCCCACGCTCGAGGAGATCGGGGCCCCCAAACGATGGTTGACACGCGTCGCCTGACCGGGCTAACCGACCGCCTCGAGTCCCTTCTCGACCTGCGCCCCGGACAACCGATCGTTGCGCTTTCGGGGGGCGCCGATTCGGCATCCCTCGCTTTCTTATTGTCCCGGGTCTTGCCAGAAGTGAGGGCGGTCCATGTGAACCACTCCCTTCCTCATTCCCCTCGTCTCGAAGCTGCCGCCAGAGAAGTGGCTGCCAAGCTCGACGTGCCCCTCAAGGTCGTCACTGTCACCGTGCCTGAGGGTGCGTCACCAGAGGGACGGGCTCGAGCCGTCAGGTATGAAGCGTTGATCGAGGCGTCTGGGCCCGGGGACGTGATCCTCACCGCCCACACCCTCGACGATCAGGC
>CAZSMJ010000193.1:0-2520 GCA_964608055.1 uncultured Acidimicrobiaceae bacterium
ACTCTCCGACCTGGGTGACCCGGACGGGACATACGCCGACCTCGCCTTTCAACGGAGACTGCTCGTCGCGGCTGGCGGTCAGATCGCGTGTCGCCACGAGTTGGTTCGACAGAGTCTCGTCCAAGCCCTGCCCCCGATGACCAAGCGACGGCTCCACCAGCGCCTGCTCAGTCTTCTCGAGAAGACTGCGACTGGCTCGCCCGATATCACCAGGCTCGCTTTCCACAGCATCGGCGCCGAAGAGTCGGCGAAGGCAATGATCTACTCGCTGCAGGCCGCACAGGATGCCGCCCGGGCCGGCGCACACCGACAGGCGGCGTTCCACTATGCCAATTCCCTCGAATACGCCGACGAGATGGACCTTCCGACCCACATGCAGGCGCTGCTCGACGCCGCCGTGGAGCACAACTTCATCAACGCGTTCGATGTCGCCACCGCTCTGAGCCGTCGTCGTCTCGATCTCGTCGGCTCCGCCGTCGAAAAGGCGTCCGCGCGAGCGTGGGTGTCGTTCTTCGAGTCCCGAAGAAACGACTTGGTGGCTACCCGCGCCGAGGCGGAGTCAGCCATGGAGGTCCTCCGGGGCGAGGCTCCCTGCTTAGAGCTGGCCATTGCCCTCTCGGTGTTGGCTTGGGTCGATTTGGTCGAGGGAGACTGGAAGACGGCCGTCCTCCTGGCCGACGAGGGCGCGGAGGAGGCCCGGGCGTGTGGATCGTCCGGCATCCAGGTGTATGCGGCCACCACCGCCGGCACCGCGCGCTGGCTACTCGGTGAGGCGAGCGGGTGGACCGAAGTAGAGGAGGCGTCACGTTTGGGCATTGCCTCCGACGCCGGAGAGTTCGCAGCGCGTGCCATCAACAACTTGGGCGTGCTCTCGCTCTTGCGAGGGCGTCTCGAAGACGCGCGACAGTGGTTCGACCAGCTTCAGGAATACGCCACCAACCACGAATTGGATGCCTGGTACATCGCCGCTGTGACAACGATGGCCTGGGTCAACGTCGCATCGGGGCGGTGGGACGACGCGGATCGAGACCTGGAGATCGTCTCCGGGCAGAAGACGTGTTTTCAGACCGAGATCGAGGCGTTGCAGGTCTCGGCAGTCCTGAGGCTGCGACGCGGCGACCCGGGGGCCGTCGATCAGGCCGAAGCGGTGTTCGCCCGGCTCTCCGAGTTCAACGACCATGACGCTCAGGTGAGTGGCTGTCTTCTGGCGCTGGAGGGGGCATGGGTGGGGGTACTGCCCGCTGGAGATGCGTCCGAGCGTTACGACCTTCTCCGCACCTCTCCCGCAATTGCCGACAACCTGGCCGGTCGGGCCCAACTAGCTTTCTGGGCCCATCGACTCGACCTCGAACCGCCCCCGGGGGAGGTCCTCGGTGCGCCTGGTCTCGAATTGAGCGGGCGAGTAGCGGAGGCGGCCGCTCGGTGGGAGAAGCGAGGCTTTCTAGTCGAGGCTGCGATCACACGGGCCATGATTCCAGGAGCCGATCTGGTGGCGGTCTTCGCCGAGCTGACCAGCCTCGGCGCCCAGGGGGTCGCTCGCGGGTTGCGGCGAGAGTTGCAGCGGCGGGGTGTGAAACACGTTCCACGCGGCGAGCGGACCGCGACCAAAGACAATCCGTCCGGGCTGACCGCACGAGAGGCAGAGGTTCTCGGGCTCATCGTGGCCGGGCACTCCAACGCGGTGATTGCATCGGACCTCTTCATCTCCGGGAAGACCGTCAGCCATCATGTCTCATCAGTCCTCTCCAAGCTGAATGTGTCCAGCCGTGGGCAGGCCACAGCGGTGGCGATCGCCAAGGGCTGGTTCGATTAACGGAGCGAGCCAAACTAGGTAGAACGCCCGATGTGGGCGGAGGCGTCGTTTCATATCCTCGGGTCGTGAAGGACTGTCACTGCCCCGCTACCTAGTGGAGAGGACGTTTCCCGACGGTCTGGACATTCCTCCTGGTCCCGCAGGTCGAAAGGTCCTTTCCGACATCGTTGCCTGCAACTCCGATCGGAATGTGACCTGGGTCCACTCCTATGTGTCGATCGACAAGCGGATGACCTTTTGCGTCTATGACGCGCCGAGCCCCGAAGCTGTCCGGCTTACTGCTCGCAGCAATGGGTTGCCGATCGACCGGATCACCGAGATCTTGGTCCTCGATCCATACGCATTTCACGTCAGCTGAGTCGCCGGGCTGCCCGAAATAGGGAATTCACCCGATGTGCCGCGTGGCCCACTTCCTTACGTTGGCGGTAGGCCCCAGGTGGGGAGCAGCCAACCGAAAAGGAGAGACGAATGCCTCTGTTCATGGATGTCCACACCATCGAGGGAGGGGTCTCGGCAAATGATGTAGCCGGCGCCCACCGTAAGGACCTCGAGACCCAAGGCAGGTTCGGCGTGAAATATCTCCGTTACTGGGTCGACGAGGGCGCCGGGAAGATCTTCTGTCTGGTCGAAGCCGATGACCCCGAGGCGGCAAACACCGTCCACAGGGAAGCACACGGCCTGGTAGCGGACGAGATCTATCCGGTGGG
>CAZSMJ010000194.1:0-2520 GCA_964608055.1 uncultured Acidimicrobiaceae bacterium
CGGAGAGAGCTTCTTCCAGCTCCGCGATCACATCCATGTGGGCGGGAGGTTAGACCCCACCACTATCGCGGCTGATCCACATCGGGTTACGCCCCGAGTCGGCGGTTGGTCGACAGCTCGTAGACGATCAAGCCGGCGGCCATCGCCGCGTTGAAACTCTCGATGCCGCCGGGCATAGGAATGGTGATCCGGACAGTGGCGTCGGCAACCACTTCCTCCGGGAGACCCGACGACTCGTCACCGATCAATACCGCATACCTGGCCTCGACCAGGCTGGACGGCGATTCCCCTCCGTCAACCACCGTAGCCAAGGTCTGATACCCCAAGCTCTCGAGCTGGTCCAATGAATCGACGGGCATCATCCCAGTTCGGAAATGGGCACCGGCTCCCGCTCGAAGCACCTTTGGCGCCCACGGATCTGCGGTTCCTTCTGTGTGACCGAACGACCAACCGAAACCTGCCGCGGTCCGGATCATGGTGCCCACATTCCCAGGGTCACCAACCCCCCAGGCCACGACAACGCCTGCCTGCGCGAAGCTCGACGGCCCGGGGATCTCGATCACGGCCACCGGGCCTCGAGGGCTCTTGGTTCCCGCCACCCGGGCCAGCCCCGCCTCGTCGACCAGCACCAGGTCGATGTGCCGCGAAGCCGCCAGCGCCTGAGATGCTTGGTCGTTCTCGAGTGCGAACAACGACAAAGGGATCACCCCCGCCGAAAGGGCTTCCTCGAGAAGACGTGGGCCCTCGATCAGGGTCAGACCCCGATCCTTTCGCTCCCGAGCGCGATGAAGCCGGGCCGCCTCCACCACCTGGCGGTTCTTGTGGCTGCGGACCGGCATCACTCTCGCCTCTCGGCGCCGTCAGCTCTGCTTGGAAGCCTCGACGAGTTGGGCGAATGCACCGGGGTCGTTCACCGCCATCTCGGCGAGCATCTTCCGGTCGACTTCGATCTCGTTTGCCTTCAAGCCGGCGATCAACTGGTTGTAGGTGGTCCCGTTCTGTCGGGCTGCCGCGTTGATTCGGGCAATCCACAGACGACGAAATTCGCCCTTGCGAGCGCGTCGGTCCCGATAAGCGTCCTGCATCGCATGCATGACCTGCTCGTTGGCGGTCCGGTACCGCCTGCTGCGGGCGCCCTTGTAGCCCTTGGCGCGGTCGAGGACCTTCTTGTGTCCCTTCTTGGCGTGAACCGCGCGTTTTACACGTGCCATCTCATACCTCCTGGATCCTCAGCGACCGAGCAGCTTCTTGGCGGTCTTGGCGTCGCCGGGGGCGAGCTCGACCTGGCCCTTCCGACGGCGGAAGACGTGCTTGCCCTTGGCCAGCTTGAGATGGCCGCGACCCGTCTGGCCTCTCATCATCTTGCCCGAACCAGTGACCTTGATTCGCTTCTTGGCTCCGCTGTGGGTCTTCATCTTCGGCACAGCGCCCTCCTGTATTGGTTAAACCTCTTCGCTGCTCTCGGCGGCGGCCCTTGCCTTCTTCGCCGGGGCCAGCACCATCGTCATGCTCCGACCCTCGATCTTGGGCACCTGCTCCACCACGCTGACGTCGCCCAAATCCTCTGCGAGACGGTCGAGAAGGTCCTTCCCGAACCCGGGGCGCTCTTGTTCCCTGCCGCGGAACCGGATGGTCACTTTGACCTTGTCCCCCTCGGCCAGGAAGTCCTTGGCCTTACGCTTGGTGATGTCGAAGTCGTGATCGCCAATCCGCACTTTCATGCGGAGCTCCTTGATTGTGGTTCGAGTCTGCTTCTTTCGAGCTTCGCGCTGCTTGACGGACAACTCGTACTTGTACTTCCCGTAATCCATCAATCGGCACACCGGCGGTTTGGCGTTGGGTGCCACTTCGACGAGATCCAGATCGAGCTGCTCAGCTAGCCACAGGGCTTCATCGAGTTTCTTGACCCCGACCTGGGAGCCATCGGGTGCGACTACCCGCACCTCTTTTGCTCGTATCGCGCCGTTCACGCGGAGCTCGTTGGTGATGCTGTTACCTCCTGTTGAGTGCAAATGAAAAAGCAGCAAGCGATAACTTGCTGCTCATGACCGGACAAACCGGTCTCGTGGACCACAGCTCGCCTCTTTCGTCGTCGTCCGAGCGGCCGGGTGGGGAAGCAGCAGCTTCCGCTCTTGCTATCGATTGTCCCTCAAAGGGTACCAGCGAGAAAGGCCCTATCACCAGCCGGATGTCAGAACCCGCGCAGCTCTCGGATGGCGGTGGCACCGAGAACCGCCGCCTCGGCAGCTTCAACGCCCTTGTTGGCCGCACCCTCACCAGACCGCTCGAGGGCCTGTCGATACTCGTGCACGGCAAGGATGGCGTTGCCTACGGGCACGCCAGTCTCCAGCGCGACCGCGGCGATACCGGCAGTGGACTCCCGCACCACGATCTCGTAGTGATCGGTGTCGCCCTTGACCACGGTGCCAATCGCGATCGCGGCGTCGCAACCGTTGTCGATCAGCGCCTTGACCGCAACGGGCAACTCCAGCGCACCGGGAACCCGGAGCACCGTGATCT